>JAEZRH010000137.1 GCA_023412845.1 Bacillota bacterium | reverse complement strand
GGGCAAGACCAACCTGCTGGAAGCCATGTGGCTTTTTACGGGCGAACGGTCGTTCCGCGGGGCCAAGGATGCGGAAATGATCGGTCCCCTGCCGAAAGAACCTCTTTTGCGGCTCGATTTTCACGGCGGGGGGCGCGAACAGACCGCCGTAATCCGTTTTACGGAGGGCAGGCGCCGCGTCGAACTCAACGGCGTACCGAAGCGTTCCTGCTCCGCCATGATCGGCGCGTTCCAGGCGGCGGTTTTTTCGCCGGAGCACCTTTCTCTTCTGCAGGGGGGGCCGGCGGGCCGCCGGAGCTTCATCGACGCGGCGCTTTCGCAGATCAGGCCGTCGTACGCGGCGCTTCTCTCGGAATACGGCCGCACGCTTGCCCAGCGCAACGCGCTGCTGAAAGAAATCGCCCGGAGGCCGGAGCTACTGGACACGCTCGCGGTCTGGGACAGCCGCCTCGTGCGCGACGGGGAAAAGGTCTCCGCCCGGCGGGAAGAATATCTGATGAAGATTTCGGGACCGGCGGCCAGATTCTACTCCGGCATGTGCCGGGGAAAGGAAACGCTTGCGCTCCGCTACGAGGCCAGCACACGGTCTTTTGCGGAAGACCTCGCAGCCTGCCGCAGAACTGACCTGCTTACCGGGCATACGGGCGTAGGCCCGCACCGCGACGACGTCGGGGTGCTCATCGACGGCAAGGACGCGCGGGCCTACGGCTCGCAGGGGCAGAAACGCTCCGCCGTCATCGCGCTCAAGCTGGCGGAGGCGGAAATCCTCACGCAGGAGAGCGGCGAAACGCCCGTCATTTTTCTCGACGACGTTTTGAGTGAGCTCGACGGCGACCGGCAGTCGTTCCTGCTTCAAAAGCTCGACGGGTTTCAGGTCTTCCTTACCTGCTGCGAGCCGCCGGCAAGGTCGGTTTCGCCTTCTGAATTCGGGAGTTCGGCGGCCGGCCATTGGATGGGCGTCGGCAAGATATTTTGTGTGGAGCACGGGCAGCTGAGCGAGATTCCGGAAAGAGAACCGGAAACATAACGGGAGGATTCGC
This sequence comes from Bacillota bacterium, assembly GCA_023412845.1. Classification (GTDB taxonomy): domain Bacteria; phylum Bacillota; class Clostridia; order Oscillospirales; family Acutalibacteraceae; genus Thermocaproicibacter. The sequence goes on along the minus strand of JAEZRH010000137.1, from coordinate 3,025 downwards.
ATGTATCTGCATCTCGGGCAGGATATCGTCATCCGGATGGAAACGATTGTGGGGATTTTCGACCTTGAGACCTCCACCATCTCCGGAACGACGCGGGACTACCTCGCGGCGGCGCAGAAGGCCGGGTGCGTCGTCGGCATTTCCCAGGAAATGCCGAAGTCGTTCATCCTTTGCTGCGGCAAGGACGGGCGCCGCACGGTCTACACGTCGCAGATCTCGACCTCCACGCTCCTAAAACGTGCCGGATTCTCGAATGATCTTTCAAATTTCAGGGAAAAGGAAAAAACATGAGACTCAGAAAACCGAAATGCCCTTATTGCGGGACGAAGCTGAATTACGCGAAAACCTGGGCGCTGAAACGCCGGGGAGAATATATCTGCCCGAAATGCGGAGGCCTTTCAAACGTACGGCTCGACCCGCTGCTTTACCGGTTCGGCATCCTCGCCATTCTGATTGGGGCGGTTTTTTGCGCGGCAGGCTGGCTGTCCGGTTCCTCCTCCATCTTTTGGACGGTTCCGGGAACCATTGTGCCGACTGTGCTGTTTTTTCTTGTTTCCGTGTTTTTTGTGCGGCTGAAAAGACCGACGCCGCCCAGACCTCCGGCGGGATCTGCACCGGGCGGATCCGAACAACCGCCGTCGCCCGGGCATAGCGCGCCGCCGCGCTGAAAGGGGGGGTCCCACAGTGCTGAAACTTCCCTTGTGCCCCTACTGCGGGGCAAGGTTCCTTTACGGGCAGGTCGGAAGAAACAAGTTTCAAAAAACCGGAGAGTGCCCGCACTGCGGAAAGCGATTCCGCATCACGCGGAGCGGGATGCTTCTTCTTCTGCCCGCGGCGATCCTTTTGATGATGGGCGTCAATCTTCTGCTGATGCAGATACCGGACATGAACCTTTCGGTCCTGTTCGTTATTACGGCGCTCGGCGTGACCGTCACATATTTTCTGTTTCCCTACACCGTGCGTTACGGCCCGCGGACATAGTCCGTTTCGGCACGCCGTATAGAGGCAGAAAACGCAAAGATTTGTTTGGCGGGACGGTATTGGGATGTGCCTGAAATAATATCCGTCCGATTGAGAGCGCGCCCGGACAGTCTAAGAGACTGCTCCTGCGGATAAAAACGTTTGGGAGTGTCCTTAAACTCTCGCGCCAGTTGAAGCTAAAAATCTTAATTCCGCCGGACGGCGCGGTTTGACAGCGGGGGCACCCCGCATTGGAGGGTTTGATTTGGAATTCGGAAAAGTAACACAGACAGAAAATGAATACGATGAAAGTGAGATACAGGTCCTCGAAGGGCTGGAGGCCGTGCGCAAGCGCCCCGGCATGTATATCGGCTCGACCGGCCCTCGCGGGCTGCACCATCTCGTCTATGAGATCGTGGACAACTCCATCGACGAGGCGCTCGCCGGGTACTGCGACAAAATCGACGTTTCGATCCTGCCGGGCAATATCGTCGCCGTGACGGACAACGGCCGCGGCATCCCGGTCGGAATCCACCACCAGGTCGGCATCCCGACCGTGACCGTGGTCTACACCATGCTGCACGCGGGCGGGAAGTTCGGAGGAGGAGGATACAAGGTCTCCGGCGGTCTGCACGGCGTGGGCGCTTCCGTGGTGAACGCTCTTTCGGAATGGCTGGAGGTCGAGGTCTTCAAGGACGGCATCGTTTATTTTCAGCGCTTCGAGCGCGGCAAGGCCGTCACGGACCTTGAGGAGCGCGGCGCCGCTCCGGCGGAAAAGACCGGCACGCTGGTGCGATTCAAGGCGGATCCGGAAATTTTTAAAGAGACGACGGAGTACGATTACGAAACGCTGCAGACGCGTTTAAGGGAACAGGCATTCCTGAACGCGGGCGTGCGTATCGTGCTCACCGACGAACGCGACCCGCAGAGCCGCCGGGAGGACGATTTCCTCTATCATGGCGGCATCAGCAGCTTCGTCGAGTACATCAACAAAAAAAAGGCGGTCGAGGTCATCCATCCCGACGTCATCCATTTTTCGGCCGTAGCGCCGGACGATTCGGCGACGGCCGAAGTCGCCATGCAGTACAACGACTCCTACAACGAGCTGCTGCTGTCGTTCGCCAACAACATCCACACAACGGACGGCGGTACGCACGAGGACGGGTTCAAGCGCGCGCTGACCCGCGTGATGAACGACTACGGCAGAAAGTTCAACATTCTGAAGGAAAGCGACAAAAACCTTTCCGGCGAGGATTTCCGCGAGGGCCTTACGGTCGTCATCAGCGTCAAGCTGAAAGAAGCCCAGTTCGAGGGCCAGACCAAGGCGCGTCTCGGCAACACGGAGATCGGCACCCTCATGGGCAACATGGTCTACGAAAAGCTGTCGACCTATCTCGAAGAAAACCCCGCCACGGCGCGGGCCATCTTCGACAAATCGCTCGCCGCTTCGCACGCGCGCGAAGCCGCCCGCAAGGCGCGCGAGATGGTCCGCCGCAAGTCCGCGCTGGAGGACGCGTCCCTTCCCGGCAAGTTGGCCGACTGTCAGAGCCGCAACCCGGAGGAGACGGAAATCTACATCGTCGAGGGCGACTCCGCCGGAGGCTCCGCAAAGGGAGGCCGCGACCGCAAGTATCAGGCTATCCTGCCGCTCTGGGGCAAGATGCTTAACGTTGAAAAGGCCAGGCTCGACAAAGTCTACGGCAACGAAAAGCTTCAGCCTATCGTCACGGCGCTCGGCTGCGGGATCGGCGAGGATTTCGACCTGGCAAAGCTGCGCTACGGCAAGATCATCATCATGGCAGATGCCGATGTCGACGGCTCGCACATCCGCACGCTGCTGCTGACGTTTTTCTTCCGCTTCATGAAGCCGCTCGTGGAGGAAGGGCACGTCTACCTCGCACAGCCGCCGCTCTTCCGGCTGACGAAAAACAAAAAACATTTTTACGCCTACACCGACCCGCAGCGCGACCAGCTGATGGCCGAGCTTCAGACGGGGTATGAGATCCAGCGTTACAAGGGCCTCGGCGAGATGGATCCAGACCAGCTTTGGGAGACGACGATGGAC
>JAEZRH010000033.1 GCA_023412845.1 Bacillota bacterium | reverse complement strand
ATCAAGGATTTCAGCGAGATCATCCCCGGGCACGGCGGGATTCTGGACCGCTTCGACAGCGTGATTTTCGAGGCGCCGTTTGTTTATCTTCTGATACAGAGTTTCCCGATTGCAAAATAACAGGCGGCTTTCCGCAATAATATAGTTAATTGGTGAATACTAATGAAACGATCTCTGTCCGTATTAGGCTCTACCGGGTCCATTGGAACGCAGACGCTCGACGTCGTGCGCGGTTTGGAAATACGCGTCTGCGCGCTTGCCGCAAACCGTAACGTCCGCCTTCTGGAGAGGCAGATTCGGGAATTCAGGCCCGCCCTTGCGGCGGTCTACGACCCGCAGGCGGCGAAGGAATTGAAGATCGCCGTCGCCGATCTTCCGGTTCGGGTCGTGCAGGGCATGGAAGGCCTGTGCGAAGCCGCGGTGATGCCGGAAGCGGACCTTGTCTGCAATTCCGTCGTCGGCATGGTCGGCCTGGAACCTACGCTTGCGGCGATCCGCGCCGGGAAAGACGTGGCGCTGGCCAACAAGGAGACCCTTGTGGCGGGCGGCGCGCTGGTGATGGATGCCGCACAGCAGAACAGTATAAAGATTTTTCCGGTCGACAGCGAGCATTCCGCCGTCTTCCAGTGCCTGCAGGGATGCCCCGAAAAGAAAGCCCTGAAACGGATCGTCCTGACCGCCTCGGGCGGACCTTTTTTTGGGTGGACGGCCGAACGGTTAAGCACGGTAACCCCGGAACAGGCGCTGCACCATCCCAACTGGAACATGGGTCCGAAAGTCACCGTCGACTCCGCCACCATGATGAACAAGGGTCTCGAGATCATCGAGGCGTCGTGGCTGTTCCACATGCCGGTCTCGCGGATCGACGTCCTCGTCCAGCGGGAAAGCGTCATCCACTCCATGATCGAATATGAAGACAATTCCGTCATCGCCCAGCTCGGCGTCCCGGATATGCGAATTCCCATCCAGTACGCCGTTACGTGGCCGCAGAGGCTTCCGTCGCCGGTCGGCGAGCTGGACCTCGCCGCATACGGCTCTCTGACCTTTGCAAGGGCGGATGAAAAAACGTTCCTCTGCCTTGCCGCATGCAAAAAGGCCCTGGAACGCGGCGGCCTTGCTCCTGCGGCGGCGAACGGGGCGAACGAAGCCGCCGTGAAGCTTTTTTTGCAGCACGAGATTTCTTTCCCCGACATCGGTCGGCTTGTTACGTCCGCGATGGAGCATCAGCCGGACGTACGGGGGCCGCTGTCAGTGGAAGATATTCAAAACGCCGACGCCGAAGCCCGCAGGTTCGTGTTGAAGAGCGCCGGCAACTGTTGAGGTGATCTGTCATTATTCGGGTTATTCTGATTATCATAGCGATTCTTCTGTTTGGGTTCATGATCTTTATCCATGAATTCGGGCATTTTTTCACGGCAAAACTCTGCGGAATCCGCGTCAATCAGTTTTCCATTGGGATGGGCCCCGTTCTGTTTCACCGGCAAAAAAGGGAGACCGATTATGAACTGAGGCTGCTGCCTATCGGCGGCTTCTGCGCCATGGAAGGCGAGGATACCGGAAGTTCCGACGCCCGTGCCTTCAGCAACAAACCGGTTTGGAGAAGGATCCTCGTCATCATCATGGGCGGCGTGATGAACCTCTTGTTCGGTCTTGTGCTCATGATGGTCCTTCTCGGTCAGCAGAGCGCCTTTTCCTCCACCGTGATTTCCCAGTTTGCTCCCAATTCCGCGCTGCAGGCGGCGGGTCTTCAGAAAGGCGATACTTTTGTTTCAGTCGATCATTACCGTACCTACGGGGATAAGGACCTGTCCTTTGCGCTGGCGACGGCGAATCCCGCTTCGGTCGATATAGAGGTCATGCGGAACGGGAAACTGCATTCGTTTCCGAACGTCAAATTCAACACGCAGCAGATGGGCGGCAAAGAGTATATCACGCTGGATTTTTATGTTGAGCCTATCCCGAAAAACTTTGGCACGCTGATCACGAAGTCGGCGCAGGATATCGTTTCGACTGTGCGCCTTGTCTGGTACAGCCTGATCGGTATGCTGACCGGCAGGTTCGGCCTGAAAGATATGGCGGGACCGGTCGGCGCCGCGGACGCCGTCGGCCAGGTCATCACCGCCGGGCTGAAAGAAAGCTTCCTTGCCGGTCTCAACAACGTGCTGAACATCATGATGATGCTGACGGTCAACCTCGGCGTCCTGAACCTGATGCCCTTCCCGGCGCTTGACGGCGGAAAGCTGCTGTTCCTGCTGATCGAAGCCGTCCGCCACAAGCCGATCCGCCAGCAGTACCAGGGAATCGTCGAAACGGTCGGTTTCGGCCTGCTGATGTGCTTCATGATCATCGTGACCTACAGCGACATTTTACGCCTGTTTACCGGAAAGGGGCTTGGCGGATAATGCGTAAGACAAGAGAAGTCATGGTTGGTGCCGTACCGGTGGGCGGCGGCGCTCCCGTGACGGTCCAATCCATGCTGAATACCCCGGCGGACGACATCGCAGCCGGTGTCCGGCAGGCGCAGGCGCTTGCCGCCTCAGGCTGCGACATTCTGCGTGCGGCGATTCCGGATCAAGCCGCCGTCGCGCTGATCCCCGCCGTAAAGGACGCCGTTGACGTCCCGGTCGTCGCGGATATCCATTTTGATTACCGGCTCGCGCTTGCCGCTGCGGAGGCGGGGGCCGACGCCATCCGCATCAATCCCGGCAACATCGGTTCCGACGAGAGGGTCAGGGCCGTCGCCGATGCCTGCCGCAACAGGGGCATCCCGATCCGTATCGGCGTAAACTCCGGTTCGGTCCAGAAATCCATCCTTGCAAAATACGGAGGGCCTACGGCGCAGGCGCTTGCGGAAAGCGCCCTTTCTCACGCTTTTCTGCTTGAAAAATGCGGCTTTACCGATATTGTCCTCTCGATCAAATCCTCCGATGTGAATACAATGATCTCCGCAAACGAGATCATTGCCAAACGGTGCGATTATCCGCTGCATCTCGGCGTGACCGAGGCGGGCAGCGAGCGCATCGGCATTGTGAAATCGGCCATCGGCATCGGTTCCCTGCTGCGCGGGGGCGTCGGAGACACCATCCGCGTCTCTTTGACCGCCGACCCGGTGCGCGAGGTGGAGGCCGGGATCGACATCCTGAAAGCGCTCGGCCTACGAAAGGGCGTCCGGATCATTTCCTGCCCGACATGCGGAAGAACGCGCATCGACCTCATCCCGATCGAACGGGAAGTGGAGCAGCGCCTTGCCGGCTGCAAAAAGGATATTACGGTGGCCGTGATGGGCTGCGCCGTGAACGGGCCGGGCGAGGCGAGGGAAGCGGACGTGGGCCTGGCGGGAGGCGACGGCTGCGGCCTGATTTTCCGGAAAGGGGAAATTGTCCGCCGCGTGCCGGAGGAAAAGCTGGTCGAGAGCCTGCTGGAGGAGATTGAAAATCTGTAAAGGAAGACCTTTGTGTGAAAAAATTCAGCGATTTTTTCGGTTCTTACATAACGACGTCCGACCTGCCGGAAAAAATCTGCAGCGGAGAGATTCTTTCGCTTCATATCAATTCCGACAGCCGGATTCTGACGACGCAGGTGCGCTTTTCCACCCTTGTGGAGCGGCAGCAGCTCTATAACCTGGAAGGCCGCCTGTCTTCCTGCGAATCGCTCCGTCTTGCGCGTGCCTGCGTGAACCCGCTGTTCCCGGAGACATGCTTCTCCCTCGCTTATTACCCCAGCCTGATCATGGAGCTCAAGCGCCGGGACGCCAGCATCAACGGGACTCTGAAGGATTCCACTGCCCGCCTCGATGAAAGCAGCGGCCTTGTGATCACGTTGAGCCACGGGGGGCTGGAGGTGCTTAAGGCCCGCCACGCGGACCGCATGCTCTCCCTTATGAATCGGGAGGAATTCGGTCAGCATCTTCGGGTGCGGATCGACGGGGTGACCAAGGTCCGAGAATCGGACAGGGTCTACATAGGGAAAAAACAGCAGCAGGATGAAAAAATCCGCAGGGAAGCCGTCGTTGATTTTGTCGAGGCCGGCGGGACCGGTAAGAAGAAAAAAGACGCCGTTCCCCATACGATCAGCATTCGGACGGGCGATACGCTTCTTCCGTGCATGATCCCCGGCAGCGCCAGAGAGCTTTACGGCCATGTCCCGAAGGATAAGACGATCCCGATTTCAAAAATTACGCCGGATATCGGCAGCGCCACGGTCTGGGGCGAAATTTTTTCCGTAGAGCAGAGAGAAACGCGCGATAAGCAGAGAAAAATCTATTCTGTGAATATTACGGATTATACAAGCTCCATTACCATGAAGATCATAGAGACGGTCGACCGGTGCAAAATGCTGGACACGCTTGCAAAGGGTATGTCCGTTCTCGCGCGGGGTGACGTCGAGTACGACAAATACGACCATGAGATCGTACTCCGCCCAAAAGCCATCGCGGCGGTGGAGCAGCTGAAAGTCACGGATTCGGCCGGGAAAAAGCGAGTGGAACTGCACATGCACACGAGCATGTCGTCGATGGACGGCGTGACCTCCGCCGCGGACCTCATCAACCGCGCGGCGGAATGGGGCCACAGCGCCGTCGCCGTCACCGACCACGGCGTTGCGCAGGCGTATCCGGACGCGATGAACGCCGCCGAAAGCCTTGCCAAAAAAGGAAAGCCGATCAAGGTCATTTACGGAATGGAAGCCTATTTCGTCAACGACCTCGTTCCGGCGGTCAAAGGCAAAACCGGCAAAACCCTGCGCGACGAGCTGATCGCGTTCGACATTGAAACGACCGGCCTCAGCCCGGCAGGCGACCGCATCACCGAAATCGGCGCGGTCCGCCTGAAAGACGGCGAAATCGCCGATTCGTTCGATACGTTCGTCGACCCGGAACGGCCGATCCCCCCGAAAATCACCCAGCTCACCAGCATCACGGACGAAATGGTGAAAGGCGCTCCCAAAGAACGGGACGCGCTGCAAGCATTCTTCCGTTTCTGCGGGGACGGGGCGGTCCTGATCGCGCACAATGCAGATTTCGATACCTCCTTTATCCGCGCGGCCGCGAAGCGCTGCGGAATGGAGTTTGATAACGCGTATCTTGACACCGTGCCCATGTGCCGTTCGCTGCTCAAAGACCTCAAGAACGCAAAGCTGGATACCGTGGCGCGTTACCTCAAGCTGGACGATTTCCATCACCACCGCGCCTGCGACGATGCGGCCGTGCTCGGGAAGATCTTTCTGCGTCTTGCCCGGCGCCTGGAAGAGGACGCGGGCGCAAAAACCGTTATGGATATCAATACGTCGCTTGCGGGCGGCGACGTCAAAAAGATGAAGTCCTATCATATGATCCTGCTTGTAAAGAATAAAGCCGGCCTGAAAAATCTTTACAAACTCATCTCCAAATCCCATCTCGACTATTTCTACCGGAATCCGCGCATCCCCAAAACGGAACTGATTCGGCACCGGGAGGGAATCCTTGTCGGCAGCGCCTGTCAGGCGGGGGAACTGTATCAGGCCGTCTGCACCGCTCAGCCGTGGCCGGTATTGTGCGAAATCGCGTCTTTTTACGATTATCTCGAGATACAGCCTCTCGGCAACAACGCATTCATGGTCCGGGAA
>JAEZRH010000021.1 GCA_023412845.1 Bacillota bacterium | reverse complement strand
CGCCCGTCTGCGTGATGACGAGCGCCGTCTTGTTCACGTCGTATTTTCCGGAATGGAGCGCGTCGATAAACTGCCCGATCACGAGCAGCGCCGGGTAGCAGGTGTCGTTGTGGACGTATTTCAGCCCTTCCTGCACAATGTTCGGGTTGTTCGTGTCCAGAAGCTCGAAATTGTAACCGCAGTTTTTCAGCACGTTGATGATCAGGCGGAAATGGATCGGCGCCATCATGGGGGCGAGGATGGTATATTCCTTTTTCATCTCACGGGTGAACAGCAAACGACCGCGCTTGTTGTATTTCAGCTTTGCCAAAAGTTCCGCCTCATTTCTCCAAAGCGGCGAACAGGCTGCGCAGCCTGATTTTCACCGCGCCGAGGTTGGTGATTTCGTCGATCTTTACCTGCGTGTAGATTTTGCCGTTTTCCTCCAGAATCCGCCGCACCTCGTCCGTCGTGATCGCGTCCACGCCGCAGCCGAACGAAACGAGCTGCACAAGGTTCATGTCCGGCTGGCCGCCAACATATTTTGCGGCGGCGTACAGCCTTGAATGGTAGGTCCACTGATTGAGCACGTCTGTGGAGAAACGCTTGACTTTGCAGCTCACCACGTCCTCCGAAACCACCGCGGCCCCGAGGCTTGTGATCAGCTTGTCGATTCCGTGGTTGATCTCCGGATCCAGATGGTAGGGGCGCCCGCTCAGGATGATGATCTGCATGTTCCGTTTCCGCGCTTCGGCGATCATCCGGTCGCCCTCGCTGCGTATCTTCTGAAGATAGCCGTCGTATTCGCGGTAAGCCCATTTCGCTGCGTCGCGGACCTCGCCGTTTGAAATATCGGGGAAGTATTTGCGCAGGATGTCGGCCATCTTTTTGGGAAAATCGTGTCTGCGGTGGATGCCGACATAGTCGTGGATAAAATGGAACCCGTCGAGGCAGCGCATGTTTGCGCTGATGACTTCGGGGTAATAGGCGACGACCGGGCAGTTGTAGTGGTTGTCGCCCAGCTTTTCGTCAAAGTTATAAGACATGCAGGGATAAAAGATATTCTGAATTCCCTGATCCACCAGCGCCTGGATATGGCCGTGCATCAGCTTCGCCGGGAAACAGACCGTATCCGAAGGAATGGTGCTCTGGCCGGTCAGGTACAGTTCCCGGCTGGAAAGGGGAGACGTAAGCACCTCAAAGCCGAGATGGGAGAAAAACGAGTGCCAGAACGGCAGCAGTTCGTACATGTTCAGACCCATGGGGATGCCAAGCTTTCCGCGCGGGCCCATCTGCGGCAGGTAAGAGCGAAGAAGATCCAGCTTGTAGGCGTACATGTTCAGTTCTTCGCCGGAAGAACGCTTGGTAACCGGCTTTTCGCAGCGGTTTCCGCCGATGAAACGCCGGTTACCTCCAAAAATATTGATGGTCAGGCGGCAGTGGTTGCTGCACAGCCCGCAGTTTGTCACCTTTACTTCGTGCTTGAAGTGCTCGAGTTCGTCAAGGCCGATCAGCGACGTCTGTCCGGAAGAGCGGTTCATCGCGTAAAGGGCGGCGCCGTAGGCGCCCATCAGACCGGAAATATCGGGCCGCGTCACTTCGACCCCAAGTTCTTTTTCGAACACGCGCAGTACGGCGTCATTCAGAAATGTTCCGCCCTGCACGACGATGTTGCGGCCGAGTTCTTCGGCGTTCGGTACGCGGATGACCTTGTAGATCGCGTTTTTCACCACGCTGACCGAAAGCCCCGCGCTGATGTCCTCAGTCGTGGCACCGTCCTTCTGCGCCTGCTTGACCTGTGAGTTCATGAACACCGTGCAGCGCGACCCAAGGTCCACCGGGTGCTGGGCGAACAGCCCGAGCTTTGCGAAATCCTCGATCGAATAGCCCAGCGTGTTTGCAAACGTCTGGAGGAACGACCCGCAGCCGGACGAACAGGCCTCGTTCAGAAAAATATTGTCGATGGCGCCGTTCCGGATCTTGAAGCATTTCATATCCTGCCCGCCGATGTCGATGACGAAATCGACGTTCGGGCGGAATTTTTTCGCCGCGGTGAAGTGTGCCACGGTCTCGACGATGCCGTAGTCGATGCCGAAAGCGTTTTTCAACAGTTCCTCGCCGTATCCGGTGACGGCGCAGCCCTCTATTTTTATTTTCGGGTATTTTTTGTAAAGCTCGAGCAGATAATCCCGGATGATCGGCACGGGATTGCCGGAGTTGCTCGTGTAAATTGAGCTCAGGATTTCGCCCTGCTTTCCGAGAACGACGGCTTTGACCGTAGTGGAACCGGCGTCCACGCCGAGAAACGCACCGCCCTCATAGGTTTCGATATCGCCGCGGGGCGCCTTGCAGGCTTCGTGGCGTTTGCGGAAAGCGTCGTATTCCTCCCGGCTTTCGAAAAGGGGAGGGATAAACAGAAATTTTCCCGTGGAACCGTATTCCCGGATACTCTCCAACGCTTTGTCCAGGTCGATCTCGTCAGCGCTGCAGTAAGCCGCGCCGAGCGCGACAAAATAAAGCGAGTTTTCGGGACAGAGACCCTCTATTTTCAGCGCGCGGTCGAAACTTCCCCGAAGCTCCGAAAGGAAGGTAAGCGGTCCGCCGAGATACAGCACCTTCCCCTGGATCGGCCGTCCCTGCGCGAGGCCGGCGATGGTCTGGTTGGCGACGGCGGCAAAAATGCTCGCGGAGATATCCGTTTTCCGCGCGCCCTCATTCAGAAGGGGCTGGATGTCGGACTTTGCGAAAACGCCGCAGCGCGAAGCGATGGTATATATTTTTTCGTACTGCTTCGCCAGATCGTTCATTTCGTCGAGCGAAACATTCAGCAGCGTTGCCATCTGGTCGATGAACGCGCCGGTACCGCCGGCGCAGGAACCGTTCATGCGGACCTCCATTCCGCCAGTTAAAAAAAGAATCTTGGCGTCTTCGCCGCCAAGTTCAATTACAGCGTCGGCATCCGGAATCAGCTTCCCCACGGCAATGCGTGTGGCGTAGACCTCCTGTACGAACGGCAACCTGCAGGTCTGCGAAATCCCCATTCCGGCGGAACCGGAAACAGTCAGAGACGCTTTTTCCCCCGGGATGATCTCCGTGCGGATCTTCTGCAGCAGCTCCGACATCTTTTCGGTTATCTTGGAATAATGACGCTCATAAGAGCGGTATAAGATTTTTCCATTTTCATCCGTAACGGCGCATTTAATGGTTGTCGAACCGACGTCCAATCCTATTTTCATTCATGAACCTGCCAATCCTGTCATTGTTAAATAAATGTCCTAACAATTTATTTTAGTGCAGCCGCACACTTATTGTCAAGTATTTTAAGTTAAAATTCGCTGGAACATATTGTGGTTTTTACCCGGAAATGATACAATAAAATACAAAAAATTGAATTTGAGGCGATGGTAAGGTGCAGCTCAACCATATGATCGACCTGGACCAGTTAAGCGTGGAAAACATCCGGGAATTGATTGCTCTTGCGAACAGTATCCGCTCGAATCCCTGGGCTTACCGCGAATCCTGCCGCGGCAAGATCATGGCCACGTTGTTCTATGAACCGTCCACCCGCACGAAAATGTCGTTTCAGACCGCCATGTACCGCCTTGGGGGCGAGGTGATCGGATTCGATAACCCGCAGAATACATCCGTCTCCAAAGGGGAAAGCCTGAAAGACACCATCACCGTTGTAAGCGGCTACACGGATCTGATCGTGATGCGCAATCCGAAGGAGGGCGCCGCTGCCGCTGCCGCTCTTTACTCGAAGGTGCCCATCATCAATGCCGGGGACGGCGGTCACCTGCATCCGACCCAGACCCTGACCGACCTTGTGACGCTATATAATGAAAAGGGAAGGCTCGACCACCTTTGCGTCGGGCTGTGCGGGGATCTCATCTACGGCCGTACCGTACATTCGCTGATCAAGACGATGACGCGCTTTCCGGGCAATCAGTTTGTGCTGATCTCCACGCCGGAGCTCGCGCTTCCGCAATACATCAAAGACGTCATGGACGCAGCGGGCTGCAGTTGGCGCGAGGTCGCGTCGCTTGAGGAAGCGCTGCCGGAGCTGGACGTGCTGTACATGACCCGGATTCAGCAGGAAAGGTTCAAAAGCCGTCAGGAATATGAAGACCAGAAAGGCGTATATATTCTTGACGAACAGAAGCTTCGGCTTGCGAAGCCGGACCTGCGGATCCTGCATCCGCTGCCCCGCGTGGACGAGATTACCGAGGGCGTCGACCGCGATCCGCGAGCCACCTATTTCCGGCAGACCGTGTACGGGATGTATGCGCGCATGGCGCTGATCCTGACTATCCTCCAGCAGTCGAAAATCCTGCCGAAGTCGGCGCTGCCGGCTTCCACGCATCCGTCCCGGTGCTCCAACCCCAGCTGCATCACGCAGACCGAGCCGTATCTCCCGAATCTGTTCAGCGAGGCGGGGGACATGCTTACCTGTTACTACTGCGACGGCCGCAAGCTGATTTGACTTGCCAATAAATTGAAACTGTGCTATACTCAAATTTAGCGCATAAACGCAAAGTAACTGGGAGGACGATTTATGTCAGGCCATTCGAAATGGAATAATATCAAAAGAAAGAAAGAAAAGACCGACGGCGCCAGAGCCAAGGTTTTCACTAAAATCGGACGCGAACTGGCTGTGGCCGTGAAAGAAGGGGGCGGGCCTGACCCGACTGCGAATTCGCGCCTGAGAGACTGCATCGCAAAAGCAAAGGCAGCGAACGTCCCGAACGATAACATAGAGCGCATCATCAAAAAAGCCGCCGGCGACGGCGACGACACCAAATATGAAAACATCACCTACGAGGGATACGGGCCGAGCGGGATCGCCGTGATCGTTGAAGCGCTCACCGACAACCGCAACCGCACGGCGGGTGATCTCCGCCATTATTTTGATAAGTTTGGGGGAAATCTCGGCACCAACGGCTGTGTCTCTTTTCTGTTTGCCAAAAAAGGCGTACTTATCATTGAGCACGAGGGCCTGACGGAAGACAAGGTCATGGAGGACTGCCTTGAGGCGGGAGCGTCGGATTTTCAGGCCGACGAAGACGTGTTCGAGATTTACACGGAACCCGAAGATTTCAGCGGTGTCCTTTCGGACCTGGAGAAGAAAGGCTATGAATTCGTGACTGCCGAGATCGAAATGGTTCCAAACAGCTATACTTCGCTGACGGACGAGGGCGCCGCATCCAAAATGCAGCATCTGCTCGACGCGCTGGAAGACAACGACGACGTCCAGAATGTGTGGCATAACTGGGATAATCCGGACGAGGACGAGTAAATTTACGTATTTACGGAACTTACCGGAGATTATGGCCGATTATCCAGGCGGCGATATCTGAAAAGCAAAAAATAATTTTTCTGCGAATGACCCCTCCGGTGTGCGCAGCGGCGCGCCGGGGGGATCTGTGATTTATCCGGGGGTATTTTATGCGGCCCGTTTCAAATCCGGCGGAAGCTCTCTGCATTTTCTGCCGGTTCGGACTTTCCGTTTGTTCAGCGTTTTTTCATCTCTCAGCGCTGAAATCCAGATGAAACGAATCAGAATGCTGCAGGATGCAAGCACGGCAAGAAACAGCAGCGGCCGATCCGGGACGGTTCCAACGGACGCCAAAAGAACGGTCGACAAGACTACAATCAGAAAGAGCTTTATAAAATAAATAACTTTTAAACCCATAAGTATCATCCTTTTCTTTCCAAGTCCTGTTACTGGCTAAAGTATACACCTTAAAACGTGCATACGCAATCATCACTATGCACGAATTAGAGTGCATAATTTTATAAAAACAGGCACTTTATAAAGTGCCTGTCAGTGGTATAATGGATATAATCTGATTTTTGGCGGGTGACGCGTATGCCGATGGATTACAACAAGCTGTTCGCCCTTATGAAAAGCGAAGGGCTTTCAACGTATCGCATCAGGAAAGAGAACCTGTTGTCGCAAAGCACATTACAGAAATTGCGCGAGGGGAAAAGCGTTACAACCGATGCGATAGCAACTTTATGCAAAGTCCTGAACTGCCAGCCGGGCGATCTGATGGAATATGAAAATCCGTCGGTGCATCCGGACGCTGTTCGGGAAAAGCGATATGCCCGTGTCGTTCAGGTGCCGGTACTCGGCAATATCGCGGCGGGCGCTCCGATTGCGGTCGTGGAGAATTTAGACGGCTTTATCGAATATTTACCGCGCAATGGAAGGCAGGCCGACGACTTGTTTGCGCTGCGCGTCAGAGGAATGTCCATGATCGACGCGGGAATCTTCGACGGCGACATTGTTATTGTAGAGCAGACGCCCTATGCGGAAAACGGACAGATCGTAGCCGCCATGATCGACGAAGAGGCGACCGTAAAGCGGTTTTACAAAGAAAGGGGACATTATCGCCTCCAGCCGGAAAATCCGGCTATGGAGCCGATCATTGTCGACCATGTGGATATCCTGGGGCGGGTTGTGTCCAGCATGCGCTATTACTGAAACCGGGCCGACGCTGCGATCGTTCGGCAGACTCTTCTTTTGTCCGTAGTCCGGGGTTCTTGCATGAAACTTGCCTGACGTCTCTCCCGATTCCCGAAATTTACTTGAACGGGTTGAAAAGTTATGGTATAATAGACTGAATTTTTATTAGGGGAGTAGCTGAGAATATGATATTCTGCCTTAAGGTCCTGCGGATGTGACAGCAGGCGGATTGTTTTCAGCTGCCGCGGCTTCTTCTCACCTGGCATAGAAAATACTGTTGAAGGAAGCTTTCCCATAATGCGCTTGCATTCCGTGGGAGAGCTTTTGCATTTTCTTCCTGCCTTTTTGGAAATATTCTGCATTCGACCGGATAATCCAATTGCAGATGATACAAAATAAAGAAAATGCAATCATTTATCTTAATTGTTCGGAGGCGGCAGCATGACTGATATCCACAATCTATGTATGAACTGCATGTCCGACATGGAAGGCAAGCAAATATGCCCTGTCTGCGGCCATCATCAGGAGGAACCGCAGCGGAACGGTGCGCTCGGCTTTCAGGCGGCCCTTCAGAACCGGTATCTGACGGGATGTGTAAAAAGCGTTAACGGCGAGGGCATGGTCTATATCGGTTACGACACCGTGCTGAGCATCCCGATTGAACTGCATGAATTTTTCCCCCGCTCTTTGGCGGAGAGAGACGCGGATGGGAAAAACATCCGGGTCCTTGGAGGGAGCGAGCAGGTATTCGGGGAATACAGATCGCATTTTCTCTCCTACGCCCGCGAAATCGCACATATGCGTGAACTGTCCTTTATCCAGCATATCTATGATATTTTCGAAGAGAATGGCACAGCCTATACGGTCTCCGAATGGGACGACAGTATTTCGCTGCGCTATTTTGTAGAACGCAGCGGGGGCAATCTCGGCTGGAATACTGCGCGCCAGCTGTTCATGCCCGTTTTATCGTCCCTCAGCGCGCTTCACGCGCATTCCGTCTGCCATTTGGGCATTTCCCCGGAAACCCTTCAGATCATGAAGGACGGCAAAATGAAACTGAGCGGTTTTTCGATCCGCGAAGTCAGGCAGATGGACACCGATCTCCCGCCGGAGCTGGTCCCCGGCTGCGCGGCGATCGAGCAGTATATCATGGGGGATACCCTCGGAGAGGCGACGGATATTTATGGCTTCGCCGCATCCCTGTTTTTTGCCCTGACCGGTTCCCTGCCGCCGGAAGCGCCGAAACGCCGGGCGGACGCGAGACTGATGATCCCGAATTCCCTGATGCGCAGTCTTCCGCCGTATGTGGTTTCTGCGCTGGCGAACGCCCTGCAGGTTTCGCTGGAGAAAAGAACCCCCACGTTTGAACGGCTGAGGGCGGAGCTTTCCGCGGCTCCGACCGTCACCGCCGCGATTGAGGCAAGCCAGAGGTTTGACCGCATCGCCGCACCGGCGCCGGCCAAACCGGTTCCGCAGAAGCAAACGAAAAAAAACGTTCCCGATTTTGTATGGGTGGTGTCCTCCTGCCTTGTCATGCTGGCGATCCTCCTGGGCATCGGCGTTATTTGGATGAACCAGAACGGCGCAGCCTCCCAGAATACGGCGCAGCTCACAGCGGCTTCCGGGTCGGTTTCCTCTTCCGGGGAAAGTCAGGCGGCTCTTCAGGTTTCGTCCCAGACCGACCAGATACCCGTTCCGAATCTCGTCGGGCAGAATTATACCCAGCTTGTTTCCCAGCAGTCCTCTCAGAATGAAGAGAATCAGGACTACCAGATCCTGCTTTCCTCCCAGCAATTCAGCGACACCGTGTCGGAAGGCTGCATCATTTCCCAGGACCCGAAGCCCGGAACCACCATGACGAACGGTACTGCGATCGTCGTTGTGGTCAGTGAAGGTGCCGCCGTCCGGACTCTGCCGGTCATTGCCGGAAAGACGCTGTCGGATGCTTCCAGCGCGGTGACATCCGCGGGATTCGTCCCCGCAAAAACGGAAGAGTACAGCGATACTGTCCCGGAG
>JAEZRH010000018.1 GCA_023412845.1 Bacillota bacterium | reverse complement strand
GTCCATGGTCGGCAAGCCCTACTGGACCACCTATTCGGACGACAGCGGCTATTTCGCCGGCGACCGGTCCGGGCCGAAGCTGACCATGCTGCGCGGCCTGCTGGACCTGAACCGCTACAGTTTGCAGGGCTTTCTTGTGATCTGCATCGACTGGAACACTGTCTGGTCCTACGTGCCCCATGACGAGAACGCGTACATCCTGACGGACGGCGCCGGAAGTATCCTTTCCGTGAACACGGAGTACGGGCCGCTCAGGAACATGGCCTCGGAACAGAAGTCCCTTTCCGGTTTTCTGCATCTGCCGGACCAGACGATTGTCGATCTCGACGGCGAAAAATACCTGTATTCCAAAAGCGCGGCGCTGGCCGAAAACTGCAACGTGCTGAGCCTGATCCCCATGAACACCGTGATGCGCGAGGCGACCGACAAAGCGCCGGTTTTGCTGCTTTCTCTGCTGGTATGCCTGGTGTTTTCCTTTCTTGCGACCCTGTTCACCGCGTCGCTTGTGTCGAAGCCGCTGAAAAAGCTGGTCCATGCGATTCAGGCGGTCAAGAAAGGCAATTTTGTGAACAAGCTCTATTTTTCCTACCATGACGAAATAGGCGTGCTCGGCGACGAATATAATAAAATGACCGCCGAGCTGAACCACCTGTTCAACAAGGTGCTCCAGCTGGAGATCCGGAACCGGGAATCCGAAATCAAGACCCTGCAGGCGCAGATCAATCCGCATTTTCTCTACAACACGCTGGATTCCATCTACATCAAGGCGCTGAAGTTCGACCGCGAGACCGCCGATATGATTTATACCCTCTCGCGTCTGATGCGTCTCACCCTGAACCGGGGCAGCGCGCTGAACGACGTGGGGGAGGAGAAGGAGCTTGTCATGAGCTACCTGTCGCTGCAGAAGGTCCGTTTCAAGGACCGGCTGGAATATCGGGTCGAGATTGAGCCGGAGGTGCTGCGGAAAAAAATACCGAAGCTGATTCTGCAGCCTTTTGTGGAAAACGCGATTATGCACGGGCTTGACAGCATGCAACAGCCGCTCTTCGTCAAAATCTCCGGCAGGTTGTCCGGCGGGCAGATCCACTTCACCGTTCAGGACAACGGCTGCGGCATCGACCCAGATCTGCTCGGCCGCATTCTCCGCGGCGAGGTGGAGGGCGAGAACGGGCACGGGTTCGCAATCCGGAACGTCAAAGAGAGGCTGCGCCTCTATTACGAAAAATCCGACGACGTGCTTCAGATTGTTAGCCGCGTCGGCGGGGGGACCACGGTGCAGATTCATCTGCCGGAAAATCTGCCAGAGAGGAGCCTGGAAAATGTTTCAGCTCTTAACGGCTGACGACGAGCCGGATAAGCTTGAAGCCCTGCGCAGCCAGTGCGACTGGCCGAGCTATCAGGTGGAAATCTGCGGGGAAGCGCAGACCGGAATCGAGGCGTACGAGCAGATTGTGGCGAAAAAGCCAGACATCTGCATCATGGACATCAAGATGCCCCTTCTGAGCGGGCTTGACGTTATCCGGCGCGCGCAGACGATGGGCGTACATACGAAATATGTCATCCTGAGCGGCTATGACGAATTCGATTACGCGAAAGAGGCGATCAGCCTTTCCGTTGTAGATTATCTTCTCAAGCCCTGCCGGCCGGAGGACATTGCCCAGTCCGTGCAGAAGTGCATCCGGCTGCTTGAGAATGAAAAAAGGCAGAGCAAGCTGCAGGCGGATTACGATCATCTGCTGCAGGACAGCGCGGGCAGCGGCAGAGAGCGGCTTCTGAGCGCGCTCATGCTGGGCGTGCCTGTCGAAAATCTCGGACTGCAGGAAGAAATGTGCCGGCTGCAGGCACTTGGGAACACCGTCGCCGTGTGCGTGTTCGACCCGACGCAGGCCGCGGACGGGAGGAACGACCCGGCAAAATTGCGGAGGCAGATGGAGGCCGCATTCGCCGCGTGGCCCTCCGCCGTTTTGACTGTCGAGGACAAAATCGCGGTCGTCACAGGGATGGACCGCGTCGCCGACGATTTCGGCGCCTTTTACGGCGCTTTGAAGGACGCGGTCAGCCGCTGCTACAATCTGTGCGGCGTGAGCTGCGCGGTGGGGGTCTCGGACTGCAGGCAGGACGTCTCGCTTTTGAACGGTGCATATATGGAAGCCCGGCAGGCCGCCGAGACCTCGAAATTCCTGTTTGAAAGAAGCATCCTGTTCTTCGCGGAGTTGAACCCGGAAAGCAGCCTGTCCGTGCCGGAAAATCTGGAGATATACTTTCTCAGGAACCTGGAGGATTCCGAGAAGACCGCGGAATTAATCGACAGATTTCTCAAAGCCTGCACAGCCTGTTCCGCCGACGTGCAGGAGAAAACGAAGGAATCGGCCGTCACGCTGGTCTGCAACCTCTACAAACTCTGCAGGGAGCGCGGCTTTTCGTTCAATGGACTGTCTAAGAGAAAAAGCGCCGACATCAGGCAGATTCTGGAGAGCAGCAGCATTGAAAAGATCCGGTCGGTCCTGACGGATTTTATCCTGGCCATCGGGAAAAACATGGCGTCTTCCAATTCGGTTTCCTCCCTTGTCAGGCGGACCATTGCCTATATTCAGTCGGACTACCGCCAACACATCACACTGGAGTCGGCGGCGGAGGTCATCCATGTGACGCCATCCTACCTGAGCATGCTGTTCAGGCAGCAGACGGGGGCTACCTTCGTCGAATACGTCAACCGGTTCCGCGTCCGGAAGGCCTGCGACCTGCTTAGGGCCGGCAGCCTGAAAAGCTACGAGGTCGCGTTCGACGTCGGGTTTCAGGACGAGAAATATTTTCACAACATCTTCAAGCGCTACACCGGCATGACCACGAAACAGTTCCGCGACGGGGCGTGCGTCTGCGCGGAGGCGGAAGAGCACGACGCTTTTTTTGGACCCTCGCGCGCCGAAAATTAAGCGGAGGCTGGGTCCCCGCTTCTTTGAAGCTCCCCCCCCGGCTGGCCGGGCGGGAGCTTTCCCTCTTTCGGCGGTTTTCTCTGCCGGGCGCCTCTGACGATGATGATTTCTTCAGGTCTGTAGTAGACTTTCCTAGGGTGTGGGATGATGTATGCCGACGGTCACCAAGCTTGCCGGGCGGGGAGACGATTTTTTCGCGGATCTGCGCTGCAAAAGCGGGCGGCACCAGCTTCGCGCATGCCGCGTTTCGGGCGAGGTGCAGATCAATGAAATCCGTATTTGCGAGGGCAGGGACGCGCAGGAGAGCAGCACCATAAAAAATTCATACGAAAAGACAAAATCCTCTACTGACTTTCTGCGTAGCAATTGATAAAATTACATTGGAAAGCCAATGAGACATCGCCGAAGTTTTCTTACAGCTTGATTTTAACGGTGCTTTTTATCGTGGGAGGACAGCGGAGTGGAAACGAAAAATTATTATATCGGTGAAAACGATGAGTTCGTGATTGAAAATTACAACCGGGCCAAGCCGTTTGCAAGCTTTTTGCCTGCAATCGCGGGGCTGCACGGCAAGCCAATGTGGCTGTATTACGTGAACCGCGGGCAGTGCGTTTCCACCTTTGGGGTGAATAACAAGGACAACGCCATCATGGAGTTCGAGCCCGCCAACAAGGCGTACCAGATGACTTCGCTGCAGGGGTTCCGCACGTTCCTGCGCAGCGGTGACCCGGCATCCGGCAGGGCGAGCTCCTATGAGCCGTTTCAGGACGGCTCGCGCGGCCGCGCGCAGGACGACGTCGTCCAGAGGATGAGGATTACCTCGCACGACCTGAAAATTGAGGAAGAGAACCGTACACTCGGGTTGAAAATCGACGTGATGTACTGCACCATGCCCGGCGAATCGTTCGGCGGGCTGATCCGCCGGGTGCGGGTCGCCAACCGGACCGGAAGGGACCTTACGGTCGAGATGCTTGATGGCATGCCGGTCGTGCTGCCCTATTACCTCGAGAACAGCGACCTTAAAGAAATGAGCAACCTGCGGCAGGCGTGGATGCGGGTGGAGCACGCCGGCCGAATTCCGTTTTACCGCATCAAGGCGCTGCCTTACGACACGCCCGAGACCGTGCAGATCGAAGGGGGAAATTTTTTCACCCAATTCGGTTTTCAAAACGGAAAACCAGAAATCTATAAAACCGTAATTGAGCCTTCCGCCATTTTCGGCTATGAGACCGATTTTTCTTACCCGGTGAATTTCACGGACGGGTTCACGGTCCCCGCGGCGCAGCCGGACATGGGGTTTACGCCCTGCGCGTTCGGGCATCACCGCGCCGCCGTCGGCCCCGGCGAAACGGACGTCACGTATACGCTGGTCGGCAATATCGGGGAATACGGCGGGCTGGAGCGGTACGCCGAAAAGACGCTGACGCAGGAGTATCTCGAAGACAAGATCGAAGAGAACAGGCTCCTGATTGAAAAGCTGAAGGATCCCGTTTTCACCGTCAGCAGCTCGAAAGCGTTTGATCTTTACTGCGGCCAGACGTTTCTTGACAACGTCCTACGCGGCGGATACCCCGTGCGGCTGGGCGGCGGGCAATGCTTCTACGTCTTTTCAAGAAAGCACGGAGACCTAGAGCGGGAATACAACTTCTTTCAGGTGGACTCCACGTATTACTCTCAGGGCAATTCCAACTTCCGCGACGTCGACCAGAACCGCAGGAACGACGTCTTTTTCTTTCCGTTTACAGAGGACGCCAATATTAAAACCTTTTTTGACCTGATTCAGCTGGACGGCTTCAACCCGCTGGTTTTAAAGGGCTCCCGGTTTCTGCTGCGTGAGACGGCCCCGGCCCGGGACTGCGTAAAGGCGTTTTTCAGGGCGGAAGACAGGGAAGAAGTGCTGAAAATCCTGCAAAAGCCCTTTACGCCCGGTTCCTTGCTCGGCGAGATGGAGCGGCGTGGGATTGCCCCTGAAAAGGGCGGCATGGCCGATTTTCTCGACAGAATTTTCAGCATGTGCGACCAGGAGGAGCTCGCGGATTTCAGCGATGGCTACTGGGTGGACCATTGGACATACAACACCGATCTGCTGGAGCAGTTCATCGAAATGTACCCGGACCGCGTTTCGGACCTCTTTTTCGGCGGGAAGCGCTTTTCGTTTTATGACAGCGACCGCATCGTCCTGCCGCGGGAAGAAAAGTACGTCCTGACGGACGCGGGCGTCCGCCGGTTTCACTCCGTCGCGCAGTCGGCAGAAAAGCGGAAGATGATTGCACAGCGCGGGGGATTTCCTTTTAAAGTGCGCGCCGGCTGCGGTACGGGCGGGATTTATTCCTGCTCGCTGGCGACGAAAATCATCGTGCTGCTGGTCAATAAAATCGCGTCGCTCGACCCGGAGGGCGTCGGCGTCGAGATGGAGGCCGACAGGCCCGGATGGTG
>JAEZRH010000102.1 GCA_023412845.1 Bacillota bacterium | reverse complement strand
CATGCCTGACATCAGGTCCTCTGGCGGTCCACATCGGAACGACGAACTTGGACACAGAGCAAGAACGGTAAGGCCGGGGCAACCGTCAGGCCCCTTCCGCCAGCCGTTGCGCCGCCAGCTTTTCGCCCAGCCTTTCTGGACGGCGTCGCAGACATATTTGGAGTCGCTCGTCAGAACCACCCTGCATGGTTCCTTTAAAAGCCGCAGCGCTTCGATCACACCGGTCAGCTCCATGCGGTTGTTTGTCGTGTCCGGTGCTCCGCCGCTTATTTTTTTTTCGATGCCGTTATATCGAAGAATCGCGCTCCAGCCGCCTGGTCCGGGATTCCCGCTGCAAGCGCCGTCCGTAAAAATTTCAACCGCTTTCATCCGCTTTTTCTCCTTATTGGAAAATAAAAAGGTTCTGCAACATTATACCATGTTTTGATGACAAGGCCAACCTTACAGCCGATTTCAATAAAAAATTTCCTTTATATGATTACCGTGAAAAAGGATGGAGACAATAAAAGGGTGTCGGCTTTACATCGCAGGACGCGCATAATTTGCATGCGGATTATTTTCTTGACATAAATTCTGTTAGAAGGTAAAATGTATATATATTTGTGTCCGGACAACAGACTTGAATACTGTTTTGGTAATTTACCTTTTGCGCCGTACGAAACAGCACAAAGGTATATCAATATTATAAAAACTGGATATGCCGATCCGTTTGACCCGTTTGTCAACGGATTAACAGGCTATACCCAAAATACAATGGAGGTTATGTTGTGACAGAAAAAAAACTAAATAGCGAGGCTGGCTCGACGGAACGCGGGAACGGTTCGAAACCGCAGACTGAAGCGGGAAACGAAATGCACTCCAGTCTTTATCAGAAAGTGGTCCTGCCGGAAAAACCAGCCGATCAGCCGCGCCAGAAACCCCGCCGGGAGGTCCGGAACGAGACCAAAACCGCGGCGCCCGCAGCTGCTGCAGAAGAACCGAAGAATTCGGCGCAGCAGCACACAGTCCACAGAAGGCGGCAGCCGAAGAAGAATACGGCTGCGCAGCCGCTTCAGACCGCAGCGGACAATGTGCAGGCTCCTGCTAAGCGGGAGCCTGAAAACCAGCCGAAAACCGCCGACAAAATGGGACACAGCGCACCGAAGGGAAGAGGAAGGCGTCCCGCCAAGGAAGCGAAAAAGACTTCTCAGAAACCACCGATCCGCGCTTATTTTCTGGGCGGGCTGAACGAGATCGGGAAAAACTTCACCTTGTTCGAATGTCAGGATGACATGATCATCGTCGACTGCGGCATGGCGTTCCCTGACGGTGACATGCTCGGTGTGGATATGGTGATCCCGGATTTTACGTTTGTTGAGCGCAATGCGGACAAAGTCAGGGGCGTCGTGTTGACCCATGGCCATGAGGACCACATCGGCGCGCTGCCGTACTTGCTCAAGCGGTTCAATTTTCAAATTTATGGGACAAAATTCACGCTCGCCCTCGTAGACAACAAACTGAAAGAACACGGCCTCTCCGGAAAAGTGCGTGCCGTCAGCCTGCGGCCGGGCGACCATATCCGGCTGGGCTGCATGGATGTCGAATTCATCCATGTCAACCACTCCGTCCCGGATGCCGTGGCGCTTGCGATCCATTCGCCCGCTGGGACGCTGGTTCATACGGGTGACTTCAAAATCGACTGCACGCCCGCTATGGGCGAGATGATCGACCTTGCCCGCTTCGGCGAACTGGGCAAGGAGGGCGTGCTCGGCATGTTCTGCGATTCCACGAACGCGGAGCGCGAGGGGTACACCAAATCGGAGAGCAAGGTCGACGATTCCTTTGACAAGCTGTTCCGCCGGGCGGAAAACAGCCGCATCATCATCGCGACTTTCGCTTCCAACGTAAGCCGCGTGCAGCAGATCATCAATTGCGCGGTCAAGTACGGGCGCAAGGTGGCGCTGTCCGGCCGCAGCATGGTCAACGTGATGACGGTCGGCGTCGAAATGGGCTACCTGAACGTACCGAAAGGCGTTTTGATCGATATCGACCTTATCAACCGGTATCCGAAAGAAAAAATCGTTCTGGTCACGACCGGCAGCCAGGGTGAACCCATGAGTGCCCTGACGCGTATGGCGTTTGCCGACCATAGGAAAGTCGAAGTCGGGCCCGGCGATTTCATCATCATATCCGCGCGGCCGATCCCCGGTAACGAAAAGACGATCGGCAATGTGATCGACGAACTTATGAAACGCGGCTGCGAGGTCGTTTACGAATCCATGTATGAAGTGCATGTTTCCGGTCATGCCTGCCAGGAAGAACTGAAGCTGATGCAGGCGATCATCAAACCGAAATATTTTATCCCGGTGCACGGTGAGCAGAAGCATCTGCGCAAGAACGCGAAACTTGCCTACGACCTCGGCAAAGACCCGAAAGACGTATTTATCGGCGATATCGGCGACGTGGTGGAGCTCCAGGAAAACTACATGAAGCGGCTTCCATCGGTCCCGGCGGGCAAAGTCTTTGTGGACGGCCTGGGCGTCGGCGACGTCGGCAGCATCGTTCTGAGGGACCGCAAGCATCTTGCGGAAGACGGCCTTGTGGTGGCGGTCTGCACGATCTCTTCGCAGGACGGCCACATCATCTCCGGACCGGACGTGGTGTCGCGGGGATTCGTCTATGTCCGTGAATCGGAATCCCTTATGGCGGAGGCAAAGGACCTTGTCTCTTCGGTGCTGGAAGACTGTGCCGACAACAACGTTCATGACTGGGGAACACTGAAAACAAGGATCAAGGACGAGCTTTCAAAGCTGCTGTATGAAAAAACGAGACGCAGCCCGATGGTACTGCCCATTATCATGGAGATATGAATTCCGCACCGTCTTCGCGTAAATTTAAGGAGTAAACTGTCTTGAGAAGGAAAGTTTGGGCATCCGCTCCGGTTTTTTATGTCATTTCCGCATGTATGTTTGCAATGGCCGGCGTGAGCTGGTTCTGGAACCATATGGTCTTTTTTGTGGAGATCGGCGTCGCCGCGGCGTCCGTGATAGCCATCATGGTTGCTATGTCGCATTTCCATGCCCACGTCGCTTCTGCGGTCAAGAGCGCAAAGATGGTCCTTTCCGGGGAACAATACCGGCTGATGCAGGAATTTTCCCTTCCTGTCGTTTTGGTCGGCCGGGCTGGCGACATGATCTGGGTCAACCGGATGTTCTGGAACACGGTCTGCGAAAAGCGCGAGTGCAGGGGAGAAAATATCCAGAAGTTTATTTATCCGCACACGGCGCAGCAGGTGCTGGAATCGAACGGGGTCGATATTTCCGTCGGTCACCGCAGGTTCAGCGTCTACGGTGTAAAAAGCGGAGAGGACTGCGTCTTTTACTTTATTGAGAACACCTACTTCAAGGACATCGAGCGGGAATATCACGAAAGCCGTCTCGCAGTGATCTACGCCTTGTTCGACAACCGGGAAGAGCTTGCCCGGAACGCCACCAACAGCGAAGACACCCGCGTGGCCTCCGAGGTGGAGGAAACCCTGATCCAATGGGCGCAGGGAATGGGCGGCTTCCTGAAAA
>JAEZRH010000078.1 GCA_023412845.1 Bacillota bacterium | reverse complement strand
CCCGCCGCCGGAAAGCTCACTTATGCGGGCAAAACGGTAGATGCTGCGCTCTGCTACAGAGTGGGAACCCGCGAAACCCTTTGGTTCGGGATGCATTACTGGTATCTCGCGGGCGCTTTCGGCCTGCTGCTGGCGGGGTACTGCCTGCGCCTTGTGCGCTGCCGGCGAAAGGGGAAAACCTGCCTGGGCCTGCGTGTAATCGACGCATGCGTCCGGTATCAGTTCCTGATCCATCAGCTTGTATCGCGCGACTTTAAAACCAAGTACAAACGAAGCGTTCTCGGTGTGTTCTGGAGCTTCCTGAACCCGCTTCTCATGCTTTTGGTGCAGTATGTGATCTTTTCCACCCTGTTCAAGCAGGACGTCGTCAACTTCCCGGTTTATCTGCTGATCGGCATCATCGCGTTCAATTTCTTCTCCGAATCCTGCTCCATGAGCCTGATGTCGATTGCGGGCAACGCCTCTCTGATCACAAAGGTTTATGTTCCAAAGTATATTTACCCGCTGTCGCGTACGCTTTCCTCCATGGTGAACCTGCTGCTTGCCTTGATTCCGCTGGCACTGTTTATCCTTTGTTCCGGCACGCGGGTCACTCCGGCTTATCTGCTGCTGCCGTTCGGCATTTTCTGTCTGGTCGTGTTCTGCCTGGGTCTCGGGATGCTGCTCGGCGCGGCCATGGTGTTTTTCCGCGACACGCAGTTCCTGTGGGGGGTCGTCAGCACGGTCTGGATGTACGCGACGCCGATTTTTTACCCGGAGAAAATTGTGCCGCAGCAGTTCGCTTTCGTGCTGAAACTCAACCCGCTGTACCACTTTATCCGTTTTGCACGCATCGTCATCATCAACGGGATTTCCCCGGAGCCGAAGGCCTACCTGCTGTGTCTGCTGTTCGCGTTCGGCATGCTTGCGGCCGGGGCGTTTGTTTTCAAAAAAACACAGGATAATTTTATCCTTTATCTTTAGGAGACGGAAAACATGATCATTCAGGCAGAGCATCTTGCCATGCGCTTCCGCATGCCGCAGGACCGGGTGAGCGGCTTAAAGGAATACTTCACCAGGGCGCTTCAGCATAAGCTGAAATATGAAGAATTCTGGGCTCTTAAAGACGTCAGCTTCAGCGTGCGCAGGGGCGAGGTCATGGGGATCATCGGCCGCAACGGCGCGGGGAAAAGCACGCTGCTGAAAATCATCGCGGGGATCATGAAGCCCACGAAAGGGACCCTGAAGGTCGCCGGGAACGTGGTCCCCATGCTCGAGCTTGGCTCCGGATTTGACTACGAGCTGTCCGGCCGGGAGAATATTTACCTCAACGGCGCGATTCTCGGCTATACCAAAGCGTATCTCGATTCCAAATATCAGGAAATCCTGGATTTTTCCGAACTTGGAAGTTTCATCGATGTGCCGATCCGCAGCTATTCCTCCGGTATGATGATGCGGCTGGCCTTTTCCATTGCCACGGTCGTCAATCCGGAGATCCTGATCGTCGACGAGATCCTAGCGGTCGGCGACGAGGAGTTTCAGAAAAAAAGCCGCGCGCGCATGACGGAGCTGATGACGGGCGGGACCACGGTGCTGTTCGTTTCTCACAGCCTCAGCCAGATACGGGAAATTTGCGACCGCGTTCTGTGGATTGAAGACGGAAAAGCAAAGATGTTGGGCGGAGCCGGAAAAGTCTGCGACGCCTATCTGGAAAGCGTGACGGCCGGGCCTCAGCCGGGAAAGGCGGAGAAAGGGAACTGCCCATGAAAAAACTTTGCCTGATTATTCCGACCTGCGGCCGGCCGGACAGCATCCGATTTTATCTTAAAGAGCAGGCGGAGGCTCTTTTCCGGAACGGGATCGACCTGATCCTTTACGACAGCAGCCCGGACGGCTCCACGCAGGAGATCGCGGAACAGTTCCTTGCGGACGGATTTCAAAACATCCGCTATGAACGGGATACCGGCGAGCAGGAGCGCATGGCCATCGACCGGAAAGTCTTCCGCGCCTGTGAAGAGTATGCGCCGCGGTACGACTACATCTGGCTTTCCTCGGATGGAACGGTCATCGATATCGACGCGGTTTTCGGCGCCATGAAGCCGGAACTGGACCGCGGAACCGATCTGGTCGTTTTCGACAGCCGGGACTGCATGGGATTTTCGTTCAGAGAATACACGGACTGCGGGCAGCTTTTTCATGACTGCTGCTGGCGCATGACTTCCCTTTCCGCTGGGATCGTCTCAGGGGAACTGCTGCGGCGGGCGATGCAGATGTTTCCCGTTTGGGCGGAAGACAACTACGGCCTGTGGCTCCCAATGGCGTACTTCCGGGCCATTGCGTCGCAGCCGTTCCGTGCCGTGTATTTTGTGAAGCAGAATTCCTGGCGGGCGAACCCGATGCGAGAGGATTCTTTCTGGAAGCTTTCGTGCAACACCCTCTGGCAGTGGGGAGAAATCTGGTGCAGGGCCGTCTGCGCGCTGCCCGGTATTTACAACCCGGAAAAGGAGTTTGTGCTGAAATCTCACGACCGGTATACGGGAATTTTCTCCCTTCGGAATCTGCCCGGACTGAAGGCGACCGGCAGCCTGTCGTGGAAAAAAGTCCGAAGCTGCCGGGAATACCTCCCCCAAGTAACGGACACCGGTATTTTCTGGTTTTATTTTTTCGCCCTTTGCGTCAACCGCCGCTTTGCGGTCGGGCTCAGGGCGGTTTACCGGAAAGGGAAGCGGAAAACGGGGCGGGAACAAATACAAACGCATGGAAAGGATGACAAAGCGGAATGAAGGTTGTAATTCTGGCTGGCGGGTTCGGCACAAGAATTTCGGAAGAAAGCAGCAAGAGGCCGAAGCCGATGATCGAAATCGGCGGCATGCCGATCCTTTGGCATATTATGAAGGAATACTCCGCGCACGGCTTTGACGACTTCGTTATCTGCTGCGGCTACAAACAGCACATGATCAAGGACTTTTTTGCAAACTATTATCTGCACAATTCAGACATCACCTTCGATTTTACCAACCAGAACTATATGAGGGTGCATACCAACAATTCAGAGCCATGGCACGTCACGGTGGTGGACACGGGCCTTAACACCATGACCGGCGGCCGCGTGAAGCGGATTCAGCCGTACGTCGGCGACGAGGCGTTCATGCTTACATACGGGGACGGCGTCTGCGACATCAACATGAACGATCTGCTGGCATACCACAGGGCGCACGGGAAGCTCGCGACCCTGACGGCCATCAATGTGGCGCAGCGTTTCGGCGTGCTCGGCCTCGGCGACGGCGACCTGGTGACGGATTTCCGCGAGAAATCCGTGTGCGACGGGAACGTGATCAACGGCGGCTATATGGTGATGGAGCCGAAGGTTTTCGACTACATCGAGGGCGATTCAACCGTGTTCGAAAAGGAGCCTCTTGAGCGGCTGGCGGCGGAAGGCCAGCTGAAGGCCTACAAACACCGCGGATTCTGGAAATGCATGGACACGCAGCGCGATCTGATGGAGCTTGAGAAACTGTGGGAAAGCGGGGAAGCGCCGTGGAAAAAATGGTAAACCGCAGGGAAACGCTGGATTTTTTCCGCGGCAGACGCGTTTTTGTCACGGGACACACCGGCTTCAAGGGATCCTGGCTGTGCTGGCTGCTCAGCGGGGCCGGGGCGAAGGTTACGGGCTTTTCGCTGGAGCCGCCCACGGACCCGTCCCTGTTTGCAACGGCGGATGTCGGCGGCAGGGTCGCCTCCCGGATCGGCGACATTCGCGACTACGGCGCCCTGAAAGCGGCGTTCGACCGGGCGGACCCCGAGATCGTGCTGCATCTCGCGGCGCAGCCGATCGTCCGCACCGGCTACCGGGAGCCGCGCCTAACCTATGAGACCAACGTCATGGGCACGGTGAACCTGCTGGAATGCTGCAGACAGTCCGCAGGCGTGAAATCCGTTGTCAACGTCACGACCGACAAAGTCTACAAAAACCGGGAATGGGCCTGGGGCTATCGCGAGAACGAAGAACTGAACGGCTTTGACCCGTATTCCAACAGCAAGTCCTGTTCGGAACTGGTGACGCAGTGTTACCGGAATTCTTTTCTTCCGGGCGAAACCGCCGTTTCCACCGCAAGAGCGGGGAACGTCATCGGGGGCGGGGATTTTGCGGTCGACCGCATCATCCCGGACTGTGTGCGCGCGGCGGCGAAAGGCGCCGCAGTCGTCGTGAGGAACCCGTTTTCCACCCGGCCGTACCAGCATGTGCTGGAGCCGCTGTTCGTTTACCTGATGATTGCGCGCAGGCAGGTTGACGATCCTTCGTACGCCGGGTGCTACAATGTCGGGCCGGACGACTGCGACTGCGTTTCCACCGGGGAACTGGCGGGGCTGTTCTGCGAAATCTGGGGGAACGGGGCATCCTGGGAAAACCGGGCGGAAAAGAACGCCCCGCACGAAGCCAATTTCCTCAGGCTCGACTGCTCTCTGTTGAAAAGCGCGTTCGGCTGGGAACCGCGCTGGCATATCCGTCAGGCGGTCGAAAAGACCTGCGAATGGAGCAGGGCGTGGTTGGCCGGGAAGCCCGTCGGCGAGGTCATGGACCGGCAGATCTCGGAATTTCTGGAGGATTAAAACAAGATGGAAACTCAGTCCGCGAAAATTGAACAGGCGGTCCAGACGTTGCTTTCTGCAAAGCTGGATGCCAGAAACGGCTTGCCGGAGGATCTGTTTCTTCTGGTTTCCACGCTGACGCCGATTCCGAACGTCGACCTGCTGATCCGGGATAAAAAAGGACGCATCCTGCTTGCCTGGCGGGACGACCCGTATTACGGCAGGGGATGGCACATTCCCGGCGGCTGCATCCGTTTCGGCGAAACCATGGCGCAGCGCCTGCAGCGGACCGCCGTAAGCGAACTGGGCTGCGAAGTGGAATTTGAACCGGAGCCGCTGACCGTGCGCGACGTGCTGCGCGGGCCGATGCCGGGCCTTGCGAATCCGGACATCCGCGGCCACAACCTGACGGTTCTGTTCCGGTGTTCGCTTCCGAAAGGGTACCGTATCGACAACCGCGGGAAATCGGAAACCGACCCCGGCTTTCTAAAATGGTTCGAAAAGATCCCGGACAATCTGCTTTGGGTGCATCATGTGTACAAGGAATTCCTTTATGACGCGGATACCGCGGACTGACGGAGAAGGAGCGACGGATATGGCAACATGGCCGAATGAAAAACAAGCCCGTGAAGAGATCAAATCCCTGGTGGCGGAGTATTACAGTGAGTTCAAGAAAGACGACAGGCCGTTCCGGGCGGGGGATCGCATTAATTACGCGGCCCGTGTGTTCGACGAAAAGGAAATGTGCGCCCTGACGGACGCCTGCCTCGATTTCTGGCTGACGACGGGCAGGTTTTCGGATCAGTTTGAAAAAGAATTTGCGGAATGGATCGGCGTGCGGTACGCGAACCTGGTGAACAGCGGCTCCTCCGCGAACCTGATCGCGTTCATGGCGCTGACCGCGCCGGAGCTTGGGGAACGCCGCGTCAGGCGCGGCGACGAGGTCATCACGGTGGCCTGCGGATTCCCGACGACCGTCGCGCCCATTCTGCAATACGGCGCGGTTCCGGTATTTGTGGATGTAACGGTTCCGCAGTATAATATAGACGCCGCCATGCTGGAAAGGGCTTACAGCGAAAAGACAAAAGCGGTCATGGTCGCGCACACTCTGGGCAACCCGTTCGACCTGAAAGAGGTAAAGGCGTTCTGCGACCGGCACGGCCTCTGGCTGGTGGAGGACAACTGCGATGCGCTCGGTTCAGAATATACCCTGGGCGGCACGACGAAGTTCACCGGGACCTGGGGCGACATCGGCACCTCCAGCTTCTACCCGCCGCATCACATGACGATGGGCGAG
>JAEZRH010000051.1 GCA_023412845.1 Bacillota bacterium | reverse complement strand
ACATTCCACCCGGAAACAGTCCGGCCGGCGCAGCCAATCTTTTCTATTTTTACAGCGGCCTGAAGGAGAAGGAAAAGGAACGCGTCTACAGCGCAACCATGCTTAGCCTTGCGCGAAAAGGCTACCTGCGCTTTGAAAACGATGCCGGGGCGAAGGATATCGCTTTTGCGGTCACAGGGAAAACGGAACAGGAACCGCTGACGGAAAGCGAACAGATCTTTTACGAGATCATCTCCACGGCTTCGGAAGAATGCGGGAAGTCTTTCACGATGGACCAGTTCAGCAAATATGCCGAAAGACACTGCAAATTCGTCGACGAGCGGATGTCGGAATTCTTTTCCGCCGCCAAACGGGAGATTGCCGGCCGCGGTTATTACCGCAAACGGCCGGGCCTGCTCAGCGCGCTTTGCGCCGCGGGTGTTTTGCTCTTTGTCCTTGCCGTTGCCCTTTTTGCCGCGACTGCCGCGGGGGGAGTGGTCATGGTTTACATCCCACTTGCCATGCTGATTGTGGGAGTCCTTTTTCTGGTTGCGGGCTGCTCAAAGATGAAGCTGAGCGAAAAGGGAGAATTCGATTTTGCCGTCTGGCACGGTTTGAAAAAGTATATGCTTGAGTTTTCCAGAATGAAGGAGTACGGAGTCCCGGAGCTTACCCTTTGGGAGGAATATCTTGTTTACGCTTCTATGATGGGGATCTCCAAAGAAGTGTGCAAACAGCTGAAGCTGGTCTATCCGCAATTGAACGACGCTTCGTATTGGAATGCGTATCCGGGCTACAGTTATCTTCCGTTTATGTTCGGACCGCGTTACGGCATGTTCGGGATGGGCTCGGCTTTCGGCGGAGCGGATTTCGGCGCGGCCTTAGGCAGCGCGATGGGGCAGATCGGGAGCGCCGCGACGCGCCTCGCCCATCCGCCTCAGAGCATGGGCGGTGGGGGATTTGGAGGCGGAGGCTTCGGCGGCGGAGGTTTTTCCGGCGGGGGCGGAGGCTTCGGCGGAGGCGGCGGAGGCGGTGTCCGCTGAACCTAAAACGGCTCTTGCTGTTTCAGCAAGAGCCGTTTTTATGTTTCGCTGCAACAACCCTACGCTATGCGAGCGGAACGGTATGCATGTTATAACATTGGCATGTTAATGCCTGCCGGCCAAGCAATCGGTCTATGCTGTATTTCTCCGTGACAACCTTCTGCATGTCTTTGCAGGAACCGCGCTTACCGGTAGACATTTGGCCATGATCGTGATATGATTGCAATATGTGGGATTTTGGAAAATCTTCGGTGAATGGTGGATATTAGAACTTTTTCGCCCGCATTTTCACCGGGAATTCCTGAACGGTGCCATCGGCTGCCGCTCAGGCGGTCCTTTCTCCGCGGGCGGAAAAAGGGGAGCAAGAGAATGGAGTTTCGTTGCGGCCAGAAAATCAAAGCGGCAAATGCACAGGATTTTATCACTGTCCTTGATAAATTGGGGGAGGGCGGTCAGGGCATCGTTTACCGCGCGGAATACCGCGGCAGCCGGTATGCGCTGAAGTGGTTTTTCCCAAACCATCTGAAGAAAAAAACGGAGTTTTTAAAAAACCTGAACAGGAATATCGCCGACGGCCCGCCGACCGAACATTTTCTGTGGCCGAAGCTGGTGGCGGAAGAACCGGACGGTTCGTTCGGCTATCTCATGAATCTGCGTCCGCCCGAATATAAAAGCTTCACCGATATTCTGAATGCGAAGGTCCGCATGGTGAAACATTCCGTCCGGGTGAACGCTGCGCTGACGATCGTGGAGAGCTTTATCGCGCTGCACCGTCAGGGAAAATCCTATCAGGATCTGAACGACGGCAATTTCTTTATCAATCCGCAAAACGGCGACGTGCTGATCTGCGACAACGACAACGTTGCGCCGTACGGGGAGAATCTCGGGATCGCAGGAAAATGCAGGTATATGGCCCCAGAGGTCGTTATGGGGGAAAAACCCGGGATGCAGTCGGACTATTTCTCTCTTGCCGTGATGCTTTTCCTGCTGCTTTTTCTGTCGCATCCGTTCGAAGGGGAGAAAGTGATCAAGAGCGTCTGCCTGACGGACGAGCATGAAAAAAGGCATTACGGAAGCAATCCGGTTTTCATTTTCGACCCGTTAAACCACGCGAACAAACCGGTCAGGGGCGTACATAACAACGCGATTACCCTGTGGCCGCTTTATCCCGGTTTTATCCAGGAAGCTTTTGTGACTTCGTTCACCAAGGGAATCCGTTCGCGCGAGGAACGCCTTCCGGACAGCGAATGGATCCGGCTGTTCATCAGGCTGCGGGACGAGATCATCACCTGCGGCTGCGGGTGCGAAAATTTCGCCTGCATCAATGAGATACCTGGAACCAATACCGTCCGATGCCTCGGATGCGGTGCCGATATGGTAAAGCCGTTGCGGCTGAACGTGCAGAAATATTCCGTCGCGCTTTATCCGGGAAATAAATTATATGCCTGCCACGTTTCCTCTGGCAGCACGGACTTCCGTCAGACGGTTGGGGAAGTAGTGCGGAACAAAAACAATTTGAATCTGTGGGGGATCCGGAACTTGTCGGATTCTCCGTGGTATGCGGTCCTGCCGGACGGTAACAAAAAAACAGTCGCGCCGAATTCCGTATTGCCGGTGTTCAAAAATGTGACCGTGGATTTCGGCGGCATCAGTCCCGCGGAAATCCTGTAGCAGTATTTCTCTGAGATCAGAATTTTGCTGAAGGGAAGAAATCATATGCCGAATCCGTTTGAGAGCACAGAGGGTATTACAAAACGAACCATGGTCCTTTTTTTCGTGGTCGATACGTCGGGCAGCATGGCCGGCACCAAAATCGGGGCGGTAAACGACGCGATTTTCAATGTCTTGCCTGAAATCCGCACCATTTCGGAAGACAATGCAGATGCGGAAATCAAAATTGCCGCCCTTACTTTTTCGTCCGGATCGAAATGGCTTTACGAGGAGCCGAAACCGGCGAAAGATTTCACCTGGCCGTACGTCGATGCCGACGGGGTGACGGACTTGGGCGAAGCCTACAAAATGCTGAACCGAAAGCTTTCGCGGAACGCTTTCATGAAAAATGCGGAGGGTTCCTATGCGCCTGCCATTTTCCTGATGACGGACGGCGAACCGACGGATGACTACAAGCGCGAGCTCGAAGCGTTGAAAGAAAACAAATGGTTCCGCGTAGCCATCAAGGTCGCGGTCGCCATCGGCGAGGAAAGCGACGTCAACGACGACGTGCTGGTCGAGTTCACCGGTACGCCGGAAGCCGTGCTGCGCGCACACACGCCGGAGGCACTTGCAAAAATGATCCGCCTTGTATCCGTCACGGCTTCCAAAATCGGCAGTCAGAGCAGCGCGGTGGGGCAGGGCACCCGTCAGGAGGCTTTCACCGACGAACTGAACCGTCAGGAACAGGAATGGCAGCCGGTTAACTCCACGGAAGACGCCGATGAGGGATGGAACTGAAAAACAACGGCGGTCCGCAGGCGGCGGGAGGCGGACGGATGGATTCCCGTCTTGATTTTCATGTGACGGTGCGGGGCGCCTCCCACATCCGGAAGGGTGCGGAGTGTCAGGATTATTCCAGGACGATGCGTTTCGGCGATGCCGCCGCCGCGGCCGTGGCGGACGGGCACGGCGACATGCGGTACTTCCGCAGCGGTGTCGGATCGCGTTTTGCGGTGGAGGCCGCACTGAAAGCGATCCGTGAATTCATCCTGCGCGAAAATGCGGAAATCCCCTCTTCCGGCGCGGAAGAGAAACTGGCGCAGCTCAAAAAGAATATCATTCTGAACTGGAATCGGAAGGTCGGCGGACATATGAAACGCTATCCGTTCCAGGAAGAGGAACTTGCACCTCTCTCCGAGGGCAGGCGCAGCCGACTGCTGCAGGGCAGGGATATTGAATCCGCTTATGGGACGACGCTGATCGCGGCGGCCGTGACGCCCCGTTTCTGGTTCGGAATGCAGATCGGGGACGGCGACTGTATTGCCGAAAAGGCGGACGGGACGCTGGAAGCCGTTCCGCGCCGGCCGGGACTGGTCGCAAATATCACGACTTCGCTCTGCGAACCGGACGCGATCGACAGTTTTCTCCATCTTTACAGCGAGGAGCTGCCGGTTTCCGTCCTCATGTCCACCGACGGAGTCAGAAATTCTTTTGACAGTCTGGAAAATTATAATAAATTCATGCGAAAGATCGCGCTGTCGTTTTCTTCGGAGCCGTATGACCGGACGCGCCGCTTTTTGAAGTCCTTTCTGCAGAATATGACGGAACGAGGCAGTGGGGACGATCTTTCCGTCGCGGGGATCGTCGATGCCGGGGCATATGGGCGCCCGGCTGCATACAACACAGAAAATACGGCCGTTCCGAACGAATCCGCCGATACTACCGGGTGATGGCATGGATAAGGGTGTAATTGAAATATTGAACCGCATCAGGCGCGACAGAGGCGACGATGTCCTGGGGAACCGGGCGCTGTTCAACTCTTTGTTTGCCGACTATGCGAGAGGGCGCTACAAGGGCGAGTTCCATCTCATCAGCCTCGCTTTGGGGTCCGGCCTCTACAGCGAGCTGAAAGCAAGCCCGGAGGCTTCGGAGGAGATTCGGATGCGGTACCGCATCCGCTTTGATTCGGAATATTGCTGGACGGCCGAGCAGGCTGATTTTGTTGTCGACTGCTGCGTTGCTTTGACGCAGCAGAAAGCCGAGCCGCGCAATGCCGAAGAGGACGGGGGACTTCAAAGCCTTGAGGCCGCCGCCGAAAGCGGGGACGCGGACGCGCAGTATACCCTTGCCGGGTTTTACGAGCAGGGAAGGGAACTCCCACAGAATTTTGAAAAATCGGCATTCTGGTATCGCTGCGCGGCGGAACAGGGTCATGCAGACGCCCAGCACAGATTCGGCCTGTTCTGTTACACGGGGAGAGGTGTGCCTCAGGATTATAAACTGGCCGAATACTGGTTCCGGGCCGCGGCGGAGCAGAACCATGTGCTGGCGCAGTACAATCTGGGCGTG
Organism: Bacillota bacterium; assembly: GCA_023412845.1. GTDB lineage: Bacteria > Bacillota > Clostridia > Oscillospirales > Acutalibacteraceae > Thermocaproicibacter. The sequence continues at coordinate 9,165 of JAEZRH010000051.1, read as the reverse complement.
CGTTACAGCTACGGTCTCGGCACCGAACGCGACCCGTCGAGGGCCGCTTACTGGTTTACCCGCGCGGCAAGGCAGGAGCATCCGGATGCCCAGAACAACCTCGGCGTTTTTTACAGAAGCGGACAGGGCGTCACGCAGAATTACACGAAAGCGGCTTACTGGTTCGCCAAAGCCGCGGGAGTGGGCCACGCGGGTGCGCAGTACAATCTCGGCGAATGCTATGAGCTTGGATGCGGGGTCGTAAAAGATCCCGAAAAAGCTATTTTCTGGTATACGAAGGCTGCGGAGCAGGGCAACAGCGACGCGCAGTTCCGCCTGGGCGTTTGCTATGAAAACGGGACCGGAGCGAGGAAGGAAACAGACATTGCGGTCCGCTGGTACCTCACTGCGGCGGAACACGGCAGCCCGGATGCGCAGAACAAGCTGGGCGAGTGCTGTTACCGCGGCTTTGGCGTAACAAAAAATTATCACCAGGCCGGAATTTTCTGGGAAAAAGCAGCCTCAAAAGGACAGAAAAACGCAAAAGACAATCTCTATATGCTGAGAAAAGACAGGTGGGGCCAATTCATCAAAATCTAAAGACAGCGCCGATTTTCCTGATAAAGAAGCCGCCCTCCATTGATGCAGCCGTGTTTTGTACGGACGCAGAAATGGAGCGCGGTTTTTTTCGGATTTTGTCCGTCTTATTTTACGTGTAAATATATAAAAAGACAGACGGCCGCCTGTAAAATCATGATTACCGGAATCCCCAGCATAAATTTCAGATGCCTTGTTTTATGGCGGATCAGCAGCATGGTGGCCATCATCGTTGGGGACCCGCCAAGCGCCGCAAGGAGCAGAAGGGTCTGTTCCGGAATTCGTCTTCCATGACGGATCGCTCTCAGCTTATCAAAAATCGTGACCACAGCGGCGGCAAGATTAATAATAATCAGGTAAGCAGAACCGTATATATAAAGAGGCATGTACTACAGCCTTTCTCCGCAATTTGTGCAGAAACGGTCGCCAGGAGAAATCCTGGCACCGCAGCGCGGACAGAAATGCGGCGCGCTTCCGGAGGAGACGCGCACCATGGCGGAAGGATCAATCTCGGCCGCGGGGTTGCGTTCGATCCGGCGGCCCTCTTCACGGGTCAGCTCAAAAACTGCGCCGCAGTTCACGCAGGAAGCGAAATACCTCTTGCCAAACCGAAAAAGCGGAATAAAAAACAGAATGAACTGTTGATAGGCGCATGTGACGGACGCTTCGGCTCCGGAGATTCCGCAGCAAGGCAGATACCGGCACCTGCGTCGGCCGAGCTCGCGGGTGCCGCTCATAACGGCAAAGAAAAAAAACATACTCAGAACCCCGATTCTTCTCATCGTTTTTTTATCCTACACGATCGGGACGGCGCTGTCAACAAAGCCCGGGCCTTGTTTGATAAATAAAAAACACGGATTCTCTGATTTTTCAACGAGGCCTAAGGGACGAAAGGAAGAAAAAATATGGTCATCCGGCTTTTTAACCGCCACAGTATTTTTGTCTGCCTGTGCCTTCTGGCCGCAGTCATTGCAGTGACCATGGCGATCAATTTCAACCGCGGAAACAGATCGCCGATTCCTCAAAACGAGGCTTCGGATACGTCGGCTGTGTTCAACGCTTCTTCTGCGCCGTCTTCATCCGGTGCGGCCGGTGCCGTTTCGTCCGCGGTTTCGGCTGCAGGAAGCGGTGCGGGCAGCTCCGCGGCGTCTTCCGCGGCGCAAAGCAGCGCTGCGGCCGTAAATGCTTCGGCAAAGGAGATGCGGGCGGTCTGGGTGCCTTATATGAGCCTGAACATGAGCGGGGAAAACGATAAAAGCGAACAGGCTTTCCTCAAAAAATTCAATGCGATCGTCAATATATCGAAAAGCTGTGGCATGAACACGCTGATCGTCCAGGTCAGGCCCTTCGGCGACGCGCTTTATCCTTCTTCTTTTTTCCCGTGGAGCCATGTGGTCGGAGGGACCCAGGGCGTCAATCCGGGATACGATCCGTTAAAGGATATGGTGGCGGCGGCGCATGCGGCCGGGCTGAAAATCCATGCTTGGATCAATCCTCTGAGAATCCAGATCAGCGGCGTACCGTCCATTCTAGCGACCGGGAATCCATATTATAAATTCAGGGCGACGGCTGCGCAGTCCGATTACGTGATCGATTATCAGAACGGCAAGTATTACAATCCGGCTTATGAGACGGTAAGAAAATTGATTTCGGACGGCGTAGGGGAGATCGTAAAAAATTACGATGTGGACGGCATCCAGTTCGACGATTATTTTTATCCCACGCAGGACGTTTCGTTCGACAAGACGGCCTATGACGCCTACTGCGCGCAGGCGTCGAAAACCGGGACGCCTCTTCCGCTTGCGGATTGGCGCCGCGCGAACATTGACGCTCTTGTTTCCATGGTCTACCGCACGGTAAAGGCCGCCGGAAAAAACATCCCGTTCGGAATCGCCCCGCAGGGAAACATCCAGAACGACCTCGGCATGGGAGCCGACGTTGCGGCGTGGTGCTCCTCGCGCGGCTATGTGGATTATATCTGTCCGCAGCTGTATTACAATTTCGACAATCCGACCCTGCCGTTCAACACCGCCGCCGAAAGCTGGCGCAGCCTGGTCACCAACCCGGACGTCAGGCTGTATTTCGGCCTTGCTGCCTATAAGGCCGGTTCCGATGCGGACAGCGGGACGTGGAAAAAATCTTCCGACATCCTGGCTTCCCAGGTCCAGTATGGAAGAAAAATCTCCTGCGACGGCTTTATGTTCTATTCCTGCGACTACCTGACCGGGGACCAGACGAAGGAGGAAGTGCAGAATGTGGTGAAGCTTTTAAACTGATTCCGTCATGAGTTCTCCCATGCAGGAATCTTCCCCGGCCCCCGTGATGCGCACGGGAAGAATGCGTCCGCACAGATCGGCCCGTGAAAAGACCCGAACGGGCGTGTAGTTGGCCGTGTAGCCTTCGTAAAGGTCCTGCGGGTGTCTCTGTTCAAAAAGGACAGGCTCCGCCAGCCCGGCCTGGCGCGCAAGAAATGTGCGGCGGGTCTGTTTTGCCGCCTCCATCATTTTGGCGCTTCGCTCCTCGCCGGTTCTCCGCGTGACCTGCCCCTCCATTTTCGCGGCCACGGTTCCCGGCCTGCGGGAATAGACGAACACATGGGCCTTCGCAAACCCGATCTCCTGTTCGAAGGCGAGGGATTGCATGAACTCTTCTTCCGTTTCTCCGGGAAAGCCGACCATGATATCCGTCGTGACCGCCGCATTCGGAAAAACGCCGCGCAGATTTTTTACAATGGCGCGGTATTCGTCGGCCGTGTAATGGCGGTTCATGCGCTTCAGCGTTGCGTCGCAGCCGCTTTGCAGGGAAAGATGGAACTGCGGGCAAAGCTTCGGCTGCCGCCTGAGTCGTCCGATGACATCTTCCTCCAGACGTTCCGGCTCCAAGGAACCAAGCCGGACTCTGTCAATGCCTTTAACTTTACAGGCCGCTTCCACCGCGTTGCAGAGGGTCAGGCCGAGTTCCTGCCCATAGGCGGATAGGTTGATCCCGGTCAGGACGACTTCACGGTATCCGTTCGCGGCGATCTGCAACAGCTCGGCCTGCAGGTCGCCCATCGGTTTGGAACGAACCCTGCCGCGCGCATACGGGATGATGCAGTAAGAGCAGAAGCGGTTGCATCCGTCTTCGATTTTCACAAAGGCGCGCGTCCGCTCGAAGAAACGATCGACGCGCATGGGCTCGAAGATGTTGCCGTGCGGCGCAATATCGACGATTCGGCGCCCCGCCGCGAGAAAATCCTGAATATCATGCACCAGGGACGAACGGTTGGAGTTTCCCAGCACAATGTCGGCTTCCGTCAGACGTTCGGCCTCCTCAGGGAAAGCCTGGGGCATGCAGCCTGCCAGGACGAGAACGGCATCCGGGTTTTCCCGCCGCGCCCTGCGCAGCGCCTGCCGGACCTTCCGGTCGCTTTCCGCCGTGACGGTGCATGAGTTCACGATGACAACGTCGCAGCCGTCTGCGCAGTCGCAGGCGGAATAGCCAGCCTCCGAAAGATCGCCCAGCATCGCCTGGGATTCGTATTGGTTTACCTTGCATCCGAGTGTAATGACAGAGACCTTCATTTGTTCACCTTTCATAAAAATAGATATTTTGTTTTGCTGATGACAAAAATCTATAGATATTTTACACATTGACCAAAGCCACAAAATGAACTATTCTTGTTAAGTTAGGAAGAATGTTAAACCCAGGTTAAACACGGAGGGAAATGCTATGTATACAGCATCCATACTTTTGTCCAGCATTGAAGCAGTAAAAAAGTTTGTGACACTGACCAACAGCTATAATTTTCCGGTAAACCTAACAACAGACAGAGGAACAATTGACGCCAAGTCGATTATGGGTATTTTCAGCATGGATTTGTCCAAGCCTTTGGAGATTGAAGTGGACTCCGACGCCGCGCAGGAAACGGACAAGGAAGAATTCATCCGCCAGCTGCAGCAATTTCAGTTTGTTCCTTCGGTCACCAATTCGTAAAAAATATCGTCCGGCTTCGGCCGGACTTTTTTTGTCTTTCAGGCGTTTTCATATTTTTGGGCGAGCTGGCTCCATCGCTGGAGCAGCTCGTCGTTTTCTTTTTTCAGTTCGGAAATCTTTATGGAAAGATCGAGGGCGGCTTCATAGTCGCAGGCCGTTTCCGGGTCGGAGAGCCGGAAACTCAGTTCCCGCAGGTTTTTTTCGTTCGTGTCGATCCGTTCTTCCAGACGGCCGAGTTCCGCTTTTTCTTTGCGAAGGGAGGCTTCCTGCTCCTTCCTTCTCAGATATTCGTTTTTCCCGGACGAATGTGTTTTTTCCGGTTCCCTAAGGCTTCCCTGTACGGTTTCCGCATACTCTTCGTAGCTTGTGCCGCAAGCGCAGATTCCGGAAGGTCCCAGCGCGTAGACCCTGCTGGCCAGCTTGTTGATGAGATATCGGTCGTGCGAAACGATCAGCAGCGTGCCCTCGTAGCTCTGCAACGCGTTTTCCAGCGCTTCGCAGGAAGTGATATCAAGGTGGTTGGTGGGCTCGTCGAGAAGCAGGAAATTATTGTCCGAAAGCATCAGCCGAAGGAGGAGTATCCTTGCCCGTTCCCCTCCGCTGAGCGCGGCGACGGGTTTGAATACGTCTTCACCCTGAAACAGAAATACCGCGAGGGCGCTGCGCACTTCCGTCTGCGTCATTTTGGGGTAATAGTCCCAGATCTCGTCGATGACGGTTTTGTCCGGGCGCAGGCCGGTCTGAAGCTGATCGTAATAGCCGACGTCGATTCCGGCCCCAAAGCGGAAAGTCCCTTCGTCCGGCTTATAGATTCCGAGAAGAATCTTCAGCATGGAGGTTTTGCCGCAGCCGTTCGGTCCCAGCAAAAAAACGCGGTCTCCGCGGTGGATTTCAAGGTCTGCATGCCGGAACAGTGTTTTTCCGCTGAAGCTCAGCACCAGATTCTCCGCGCTGAGTACGTCGTTGCCGCCCCTCTGACTGATGCCGAAGCGGAAATGGAACGTTTCGTCCTCTGCCTCTGGCCTTTCCAGTGTGCTTTCGAGTTTTGAGATCGATTTTTCCTTGCTTGCGATGGTTTTGTAATTCCGCTCCTGATTCCAGCGCCGCTGCTGCTCGACGATCCCGTTCAGACGGCCGATCTCTTTCATGGTATTATCGTATTTGCGTTTCGCGGAAAGCAGGCGTTCGTCCCGCTGGGCAAGATAAGCCGTGTAATTCCCGTTGTACGCGGTCAGCCTGTGGTTCCGCAGCTCAAACGTGCGGGTTGTGATTCGGTCCAGAAAGAACCGGTCATGCGAAATCACGAGATACGCGCCCGAAAAGGAACGGAGGTATTCTTCGAGCCATTCGACGCTGGAAATGTCGAGATGGTTGGTTGGCTCGTCAAGCAGAAGCAGACCGGCCCCGCCGAGAAGAAGCTTCGCAAGCTGAAGTTTCGCCCGCTGGCCGCCGCTGAGGGCGGATACCGGAGCCGACAACTCGCTTTCTGCAAATCCCAAGCCCAGCAGTGCCGAGCGGGTCCGGCTGCGGAAGGTCAGGCCGCCCTCCCTCGCGTAGCGTTCGTTCAGGACAACCTGTTTTTCCACAAGCGCGTCCTGGTCGCCGGTCCGGCCCTGCAGAAGATTTGCGATCCGTTCCAGCTCCGTCTCCGTTTCCAGAAGGGGAGAAAAGACGGTCAGCACTTCGTCATAGGCGCTGCGTTCCAGATTGCGGCAGACATGCTGCTGCATGTAGCCGAGCTTCGCTTTCCCCGCCAGGCTGATTTCGCCCGAATCGCAGGAAAGCTCCCCCGTGAGGATCTGAAAAAGCGTCGTTTTTCCGGAACCGTTGCAGCCGATCAGGCCGATCCGGTCGTTTTCACGCACTTCGAAAGAAATATTTTCAAGAACGACGTCCGTTCCGTATGATTTGCAGATGCCGCCCACGCTGAGCAAAGCCATTGATGATACCCCTTATATGTAAACATGCGGAGCATGCTCCGCCGCAAGATTTCTCTTTGCTATTATAACGGAACCGGGCGGCGAAATCAAGCGGGGCGCATCTACAGAAAGCGCTTCAAAGCGTCGATGTTCCGTTCCTCCGATTGGATGTACCGCTCCACAAGCCAGCGCGTTTCGGGATCCTCGTCCGGCGAGTTGTTCAGCGCCCTGGAAAGCGTGTTGACCCCCGCGCTGGCCCCGCTGATCATCAGGCCAGCGAAATGTTCGGAACCGCGTCGGATTTTTGCACCCATATGAAACACGGAGTGCAGCGCCCTTTTTGCAGAGGGCCGGACTTCTCCCGGGATTCTCTGCGCTTTCTGCAGCATGGCCCTGGATTGGCGCATGGCGCGGAGATAGGTTTCGTTCTGCTTCTCGACCTGGGTGCGAAGCTCCCGGTCCTGAATTTTAGGCAGGACGATTTCGGCGGCTTCCATTCCCATCCGTGAAACCTGGTACAACTGGTTCAGAATGTTCGACCTTTTTTCGCTTTCCCGCATACGTTTCCCCCCGGAAGAAAGGATATGTTATAGTAATAACCAGACCTCCGATTTTTAATCTGGACAATTCGGCGGTCCGGGAATATAATTATCGGGAGGTGATTCTATGCAGGCCGGCATTTCCACCGCGTGTCTGTACCCGATGCTTTTGGAGGAGTCGTTCGCAAGGCTGATTTCTCTTGGATTCCGCTGCTTTGAGGTATTTGTCAATACCGACAGCGAATTGCAGGAGCCGTATGTCGGCCGTATCCGTCAAATGGCAGACAGCAGCGGAAGTGTGATCCGGTCCGTTCATCCTTTTACGTCCGGCTTTGAAAATTTTTTGTTGTTTTCCGAGTATAAACGGCGTTACCTGGACGGGCTTGAGTATTACAAGCGCTATTTCCACGCCTGCAATCTTCTGGGAGCGGACATTCTGGTCCTGCACGGAAGGCGATGCGACAAGCGCAGCATATCCGATGAGGAGTTTTTTGAGCGTTACGCTCAGCTGTTTGCTTTGGGCCGGTCGTTTGGCGTGACCGTCGCCCAGGAAAACGTCAACCTTTACTGCAGCGACGACCCGTCGTTTCTCCGCAGCATGCGGCGCGCATGCGGGCACGAGTGTGCTTTTGTCCTGGATATCAAGCAGGCGGTGCGCGGCGGATCGGACCCCTATGCGATCGGCGCCGCTATGGGGGAGCGGATCGTCCACGTCCATATCAACGATAACAGCCCGGTTTCGGACTGTCTGCTTCCCGGCTTCGGCCGGATGGATTACACAAAGCTGATGTCGATGCTGCGAGGCTTTGGTTTTAACGGCAGCCTGATCATCGAGGTGTACCGCAAAAGCTTCGGCAGTCAGAATGAGATTCTGGAAGCCAAAAAAGTGGTGGAGAGACTGGCTGCGCCTTTTCCCGACGTCTGATGCGGATTCATTAGAATTTACTTGATGTTTTTGCCAAAAAATGTTATATTTATATAATTAAATCGGTTGGAGGGATAAAGACAGATGAAATGCCCGTATTGCGGCTATGGGGAAAGCAAGGTAATCGATTCCCGCCCTACCGACGAGGGAGAACGGATCCGCAGGCGGAGGGAATGCCTGAAGTGCTCGAAGCGTTTCACGACCTATGAGGTCATTGAAACGGTCCCGATCGTTGTGATCAAAAAAGACAAATCCAGGGAGACTTTCGACCGGAACAAACTGTTGAACGGTCTGCTCCGCGCGTGTGAAAAGCGCCCCGTGTCGATCGAGGTCCTGGAACAGATCGTGGATGAAATAGAAGGCATGCTCCAGAATTCGCTGGACCGTGAGGTGCCCTCCAGTCTGATTGGGAAATATGCGATGGAAAAGCTCAAGAACGTGGACGAAGTGGCTTATGTCCGTTTTGCCTCGGTATACCGTCAGTTTAAAGACATCAACACGTTCATGGAAGAATTGAGCCGCATGATGAAAAACAGAAAATGATCCGTACGGTTCCGCCGTGCCAATGCTGACAGCCGCCTTCAGTTGGGCGGCTGCTTTTTTGCAGTTTTGTGTCCGGAATGTTTCCGTTCTGTGAAAAGTGTCAATCCTCTGTTGGGAAAGAGACGGAAGGGCTTTAGTTTGCGCATGTGTTATTGTAAAATATAAGAAATTAGACGGGAGTGTTGACTTTGCAGCCAAAATACAAACGTATCCTGCTGAAGTTGAGCGGGGAAAGCCTTGCCGGGGAACACACGCACGGAATCGACTTCGATACCGTTCTGAAAATCTGCCAGCCGATCCGGGATCTGTCCCAAATAGGGGTTCAGATCGGCATCGTCGTCGGCGGAGGAAATTTCTGGAGGGGACGCTCCAGCGGGAAGATGGACCGTACGCGCGCAGACCACATGGGCATGCTGGCGACGACCATCAACGCACTCGGCGTCGCGGACGCGCTTGAGCAGCTTGGCGTGAGCGTTCGCGTGCAGACCGCCATCGCAATGCAGCAAATCGCCGAACCGTATATCCGCAACAGGGCCGTCCGTCATCTCGAAAAGGGCAGGGTCGTCGTTTTCGGATGCGGCACAGGCAATCCGTTTTTTTCGACGGATACGGCGGCCGCGCTTCGGGCGGCGGAGATCGACGCGGATATCATCCTGAAAGCAACCATGGTGGACGGTGTGTACGACTC
>JAEZRH010000019.1 GCA_023412845.1 Bacillota bacterium | reverse complement strand
GATGCGCCCCAAGGTCATCGTCTGCCTGGGGCGCATCGCCGCCATGAAGCTGATCCGGCCGGATTTCAAGATCACGAAGGAACACGGGCAGTTCTTTGAAAAAAACGGCGTGCTGATGACGGCGACGCTGCATCCCGCGGCACTGCTGCGCGACCCCGGAAAAAAGCCCGGCGCGTTTGAGGATTTCCTCCGCCTGCGCGGTAAGCTCGACGAGCTTGGACTTCATGGATAAAAGGCCCGCAGCGCCTTGATTTTGATCCCTTTTTCCAGGAACATGATCTCGTGCTCCGTCAAGATGTCGTCGGGGCGACGCTCGCCCCGCAGGTCACCGGTCTGCTCCGCGACGGAAAAACCGCATTCTGCAAGATAACCGAGGGTATCCGCGAAAAGCCCGTCGTCGTCCGTCTTGAAAAACAGTTCGCCACCCGGCTCCAGAATTTTTTTGTAGCTTTCCAGCTGGCGCGGATGGGTGAGCCTGCGCTTGTGGTGCTTCGGCTTCGGCCACGGGTTGCAGAAGTTGATGCAGATTTTCCTGACGGAATCCTCCGGCCCGAACGCGGTGAGAATGTGCTCGATGTTCAGTGCCGTGATGAGCACGTTGTCCGGCTCGCGGTGCGCGTCGTCGAAGGCCTTCTCGATATTGCGCTTGGCGGGACCGAGAACGGCGTCCTTGATGTCGATGCCGATGTAGTTCGTCCCGGGATCGGCCGGAGCGGCGCCGGCGAGGAAGAAGCCCTTCCCGCAGCCGAGTTCCAGACAGACGGGCTGAGTTCGGGGAAAAAGCGAATGCCAGCGGCCGAGGCGTTCCTGCGGCTTCCGGATAAAAAATGGGCAGGCGTCGAGTTCGGGGCCTGCCCATGGTTTGTTGCGCATCCTCATGCCTGTGCCGTGTCCTCCCAGCCTTTGCAAACGTCGACCCATTTCAGGCTTCCCGATACCCCGGAAAGCTCGTCGCAGCTCAAGCGTACGCAGGAATTGGAACTCCCCGCCGCGGGGTAGACCGTCCCGAAGCGCTTGAGGGAGACGTCGCAGTACACCTTTGCCACGGCGGGATTCCCGAATGGGCAAACCCCGCCCACGGTGTAGCCGGTCAGCGGCTCGACCTCCTCGAATTTCAGCATCCGCGCCTTATAACCGAATTCGGACTTGAATTTCGCATTATCGATTTTCGCGTCTCCCGCCGCGACGATGATCAGGCAGCCGTCGCCGTTATCGTGCAGAGAGATGGATTTCGCGATGAGCGCGGGCTCGACGTGCAGCGCTTCCGCCGCCAGTTCCACCGTTGCGCTTGAAACTGGAAATTCCTGCACACGGTCTCTCAGCCCATAAGGTTCCAGATATTTTTTCACCCGCTCAACAGACATGTTTTTTCTCCTTGATTCCCACTCGTTGTGTAAAATTCATTTCAGTATAGCACTTCCCGCCTTTTTCCGCAAGGCGGGAGGCGGGGATGTGACGGCCGTTTATCCCGAAGAAAGGATTGATTTTCCGCTCAAAACAAGATATAATAATTACCGTCGCGCCGGTGTGTTGGAATTGGCAGACGAGACGGACTCAAAATCCGTTGTAGGCAACTACGTGTGGGTTCAAGTCCCACCACCGGCACCATGCCGAGTCTGGACACAATTTGCGTCCGGACTCTTTTCTTTTGGGCAGCTTAGTACCCGCGTTTATAACTTCGCATCTTTTATGACCTGATTTTCCACTGAAACTCCATGTGTCAGAATTTGAACTGGCACATGGAGTTTTCGCTGATATTATGGATTCTTTTATTAGTTTACAACGCATAAACCATATTGATATCACAGATATTAGATTTTAAAGTTGAAAAATTTCTTGATTTAGCTGACGTATTATTGTATAATTTTATATGTTAATAAATTAACATACGGGAGATTTAACATGAAAAATTATTTTGATTTAACAGGCAGGGTGGCGTTGGTCACCGGCGGGTCATCCGGCCTCGGGGTACAATTCGCGAAGGCCTTGGCAAACCAAGGGGCGGACATCGCCCTTTGCGCCCGGCGCTATGAACGGCTGGAAGAGGTCAAAAGGGAAATCGAAGCCATGGGTTCCAAATGCTATATCCACATGTGTGATGTTACGAAGCCTGATGAAATTGTAGCAACAGTAAAAGATACGGTTGAGCATTATGGCAAATTGGATATTCTTGTGAATAATGCCGGTCTTGCCATCTTTGACGCTGCAACAGACATATCGGATGAGCAGTGGCTCAAAATGATGGATACCAATCTGAACCAGGTTTATTTTTTCTCGCGAGAAGCGGCTAAGTATATGATTCCGGCACATTACGGCCGTATTATTAATATCGGCTCGATTCATTCCACTGTATCCATGACAGGGTTCCATCTGTCGGCATATGGAACGACCAAAGGCGGCGTTTTGATGCTGACAAAATCTTTGGCCAATGAGTGGGCCAAGACCGGCGTCACGGTCAATGCAATCGGTCCTGCCTATTTTTCAAGTGAAATGACAAGTTCTGCCCTCGAAACAGGCAGTGCAAAACAACTCATCGAAACGTATTGCCCCATGGGCAGAATCGGCAGCCCCGGCGAGCTGGATACGGCCGTAATTTATTTCGCTTCTGAAGCTTCCAGTTATACAACAGGCCAGCTTTTACAGGTTGACGGCGGTTGGACTACCATCTGATCTCCATCGTTCAGGCCGTGTGATACGCTTGCTTTTTTTTTACGAAGCCCGTGTGCTTCCCGCTATATCTTTATTTAACCACACTTCCGATTGTTATAAGCCGATTTATCCTGTATTCATGCGGATAAATCGGCTTCTCTGTTTTTGGGGAATCTCGGCTTGGCCGTTATCCTGATGGCAAAAAAGCATAAAAATAAGGCAGCTGCAGTTTGCATCCGCCTTTTTGCTTAATTTTCTCTATATATAAATTGACGTAAATTCGAATTTTTTCATACCATATATTATTCTGTTATTCGGAGGAACAAAATATGAGCAGTTATAGTTGTTCCAGTGCTTATATAAGATATCTACAGAGTCGAAATAATGATAACAAACAGCAGTCCCGCTCGGAGAATTCCGATAAAAGCAAAGACGCGAACGAGAGTCAACCCATCCCGGAGATACAAGGAAGTGCCCATAAGGATGAACCTCAGTCCTCTTTGAGAAATTCACGTGAAAGTGACAAAGATGAACGTCAGCCCTATCCAAGAAATTCTCAGGAAAGCAGTGACGCAGACGAACGCAGGCCCCACTCAGAAAATTCCAGAAATATAAGCAATGATGGAAAAAATCAGTCCTATTCCCAAATCCTACGGGATTTGGCGGATAAGATGGGAGATCAGCCCAGCTCAAAGATCCTACGGGATATAGCCGATGAGAAGGAGCGCCAATCCCCTTCAAGAGATTCACGGAAGAGAAGCAACAGACTCCCTGATTGATATTCCATTCATCAACAATTTTCAGACCAGGGTTCCAGAAAACATTAGGGGACGTTCTCTCAGTATCAGCGTAAGTGCAGTTAAAATTTTCACCCCGATCGGTTACATTTTATCCGGTGGCATAATGGAGGTCGTCCCGGCGTTTTATCTGCCTTTATGCGGCGGCGTGCTGATGCTCTTATATGATTCGGGGATGACCAAGCATATATTTCACCGGAAAAAGGAAAAAGCACCGGGGCCCGGACAAAGAAAATGATGCGAAAGAATCCCGATGGCTGCCGCCATATGCGGCGTTCATCGGGATTTATGTTTATATTCCGGGAAACTTCGGTCCTGCCGGGGTTGCTTATTTTAAATAGTTGAAGTGTTTTTCCGCGCGGAATCGTTATAATGATCAGGGTGAACAAAGGATGGTGATGGATATCAAGGCGCAGCAGTTTGAGAGCTACGTGACACAGTACAAGGGTCTGATCCTCACCATCTGCATGGCCATGACGAAGAATTACTTTGACGCGGAAGACCTGGCGCAGGAGACATTTTTATCCGCCTACCGAAGTTTCGGGAAATTCGACGGCAGGAACCCGAAGGCCTGGCTCACGGCCATCGCGGTCAATAAATGCAGGGATTACATGAAAAGCCCGGCATACAGAAATCTTTACTTATCCGACGAAGACGCGGAGCTTATCGCCGATACCGACATAACCCCGGAGGAACGCGCGGAAGCGGATTCATCGGAGATTCTTGTGCGCAGGCTGTGCGGCCGGCTGAAAGAACCTTATAGAAGCGTGGCGCAGTGTTATTTTTGCGAGGGCAAAAAGCTTTCCCGGATGTCGGAAGAAACAGGACAAAGTCTGAAAACTTTGGAAACAAGACTCTACCGGTCCAAAAGATTGCTGAAAGCTTTATGGAAGGAGGAACAGGATCATGGGAAATCCGGTTGATTCAAACGGCCATATCACTCAGGCGGCGCTTCATGACTTTGCCGCCGGTTCTCTGGATTCCGGCGACCTGGCGGCGGCCGCGGAGCACGTCGCGGCCTGCGGGCGGTGCGCCTCGGCTCTTGCGGAAATCGTTGAAACGGAGCAGCCGGTCCCCGCCGGATTCGAAGAAGAGCTGCGGAACCGGATATCCCGCGAGGAAGAAAGAAAAACAGAGCTGTTCCATTTCTCTTTCCGGGTCGCCCTCGCGGCAAGCATTGCGCTTTTCTTCGTCTTTTCCAGTGCGATCAGTATGCTGGCGGGTCCCCGCGATCCCCTGGTACAGATCAGGGCCCCCGGTTTCTCCGCGATTGAAAGCATCAGCACGCATCTGCGGGATTTTTCTCAGCAAATACTCGATATGGAGGTTTTTAAGAATGCCGAAAAAACAAAGTAAGACCCTTACCGTATTTTTTTCTTTTCTCCCCGGCGCGGGACATATGTTCATGGGATTTATGAAGCGCGGCCTTTCGCTCATGTCTCTGTTTTTCCTGATCATTTTTCTTTCTTCCTGGCTGGGGATAGGCCCTCTTCTGTATGTACTGCCCGTTCTGTGGTTCTACTCCTTCTTCGACTGCATCAATATGGCCTGGGCCGGCGACCAGGAATTTTCACGGTTTGAAGACCGCTATCTTTTTAAAACGGAAAGCCTTTCGCGGCTGAACGAAAAGCTTGCCGGCCGCGGGGGCCTTTACTGTGGAATACTGCTGCTGTTCTTCGGAATTTACCTGATCTTCAGCAAAACGATCTCAAGATTCTACGGCGTTCTGAAGCCGGAAGTCGCGGATCTGTTCTCTGACGTGATTTCCGTTTTTCCGCAGATCTTTCTGGGCGCCGTCATCATTGTGATCGGCATCCGGCTGATCGTCGGCAAGAAAAAGGAGCTGGAAAAGCATGATTAAAAATCGCCGTGTGGGAACCCTGACCGCGGGCGTCAGCATGGTCCTGTTCGGAGCGCTCTTTCTTCTTCGTCTGTTTGTCCCCGTTATAACGATTCGCCTGATCGCTTCCCTCTGGCCTCTTGTCCTCGTTTTTTTGGGTGTTGAGGTTCTTATCGCCTACGCCATGAACAAAGAGGGGCAGATGCGGTACGACGCCGGCTCCGTCGTGCTGATCCTCGCGCTTGCCTTCTTTACGGTCTGCATGGCGTTTGCTCAGATGACGATGGAATACAGGCTGTGGCCCAGATAGAAATCTTTTTACGTTGTTTTGGGTGGTTTCTTTGCCGCCGGCCCCGGTTTTGTGGTATAACTGAATCGTAAATCATATGGAACCGGAGGGAACGGTAAGATGGAACTGGAAAAATATCATGGCTTGGGCAACGATTATCTGGTATTCGACCCTCAGAAAAATTCCATGAGTCTGAATCCGGCAAGGATCCGGCTGATCTGCGACAGAAACTACGGATTCGGCTCGGACGGGATTTTATACGGCCCGATTTTGGAGGACGGCAAAATCAGAGTCAGAATTTTCAATCCGGACGGAGGCGAAGCCGAAAAAAGCGGAAACGGCGTACGCATCTTTTCAAAATACCTGAAGGATGCGGGATATGTGACACGGAAAAATTTCACCCTCACGACGCTCGGGGGAGATGTAACCGTGGAATACCTGAACGACTCTGGCAGCCTGATGAAGGTCCTGATGGGCAAAGTGACCTATGAAAGCGGCAAAATCCCTGTTTCCGGCAAAAACCGGCAGGTGATCGGCGAAACCATGACGTTTCACGGCCAAAGCTATCAGGTGACCTGCCTGTCCATCGGGAATCCGCACTGCGTGATCCCAATGGAGGAAATCAGCAGGGAAAAAGCCTGCGAGCTGGGCCCGTACGTCGAGCGCTCAGAAAATTTCCCCAACAGGATCAACATGCAGCTTTTGAAAGTCCTCGACCGGCATAACATCCGGATCGAAATTTATGAAAGAGGCGCGGGCTATACGCTGGCCTCCGGCACAAGCAGCTGTGCCGCGGCCAGCGCGGCCTACAAACTCGGTCTTGCGGACCGGCAGATGACGGTACATATGCCGGGCGGCGAGCTGGAGATCGAGATACGGCCCGATGAAACGGTCTATATGACGGGAAGGGTCAGCAATATAGGCACCACAGTCGCAGCAAAGCAGTTTACCGGCGAGCTGGAAAACCTGAAGGATTAAGAATGTTTTAAAAACTTCGGGCGCAAAAATTAAGAAGCGTCCTCCGTTTCGGAGGGCGCTTCGCTTTTATCCCCGGGTTTTCGCCTTTAAAAATCCGATATACTTGGTTCCCCACACCTCAAGCGCGTCAAGAACCGGTTTGAAGTCCCTTCCCAGGCCGCTGAGCGAATATTCCACTTTCGGCGGTACCTGATTGTAGACCTTTCTGACGATCAGGCCGTTTCCCTCCATCATGCGAAGCTGCTTTGCGAGGGTGGCCTGCGTAAGATTCGGCAGTTCCCTCTGCAGCTCGCAGAAGCGCAAGGTTTTTATGCTTAAATGGTGCATGATAAGCAGTGTCCACTTTCCGGCAAGCAGCTTCTGCGCCGTTACATAAGGGCAGACCCCGAACAGATCCTTTTCCATATGTCCCTTCCCAGAAGTATCCAAATGGATACTTACTATATAAAAAAATCGTACTTGAACTTAATATGGCGCTATGGTTAAATAATAAACGAGAATGGATTGCAGGTCAATCCCTAAAATGGAGGAATCTTTATGCAGGAAGTCTATGAGTTCTTGAAGCAGTGCGGCACTTACTACCTTGCCACGGAAGAAGGGGACCAGCCCAGGGTCCGCCCGTTCGGCACGGTCAACATTTTTGAAAACAAACTTTATATCCAGACCGGCAAGGTCAAAAATGTCTATCGGCAGATCAAGGCGAATCCCAAAATCGAAATCAGCGCCGCGCTGCAGGATAAGTGGATCCGCGTGGAGGCGGCCGCCGTCGAAGACGACAGGATCGAGGCCAGACAGAGCATGCTGGACGCCTATCCCTCGCTCCAGAAGAAGTACAAGGCCGGCGACGGTAACACCGCCGTCTTCTATCTGAAAGATGTCACCGCGACGATTTCATCGTTTTCCGAGCCGGCCAGGACCGTAAAGTTCTGATTCGCCCGCGCTGTTTGGCCGTCTCTGCGTCCGTGTCCCGAAAGCAGCGGTTCCCATAGCCGATTCCGGCTGTGAAAACCGCTGCTTTTCTTTCCTGCTCTGTTGCTGTGAGCGCCCGGGGCCGGAAACCCGGAGCGGCCGCCGCGGGGCCGCTTTACCGTTCGCTTCGCTCCAGCGCCTCGTTCAGTTCTGCGATCAGGCGGCCGATCGCTTCTTCGTCGACCGGTTTTTCTTCTTCCCGCATGTTCCGCAAAGGCGTTTCCAGCATCATGTCCCGGCGGACGCCGGGGTCGAAATCCTCTCCTCCTTCGTCGGCGGGAGCTTCCGCAATGGGGGCCCCGGCCAGAAGGGTTTTCACGGATTCCACCGCTCCTTCCAGAACCGGACGGGTCACGGGGTGCGCCACAAGGTCTTTCAGAAGCGTATTTTCGGTGACCCGGAATCCCCGCCTGGGCGGCGTCCGCCAGAAAACATCCTGCTGCAGGACGGGTTCGGCTGAAGAGTGCCCGATCATGACGGTGTACCGGCCGCTTTCCACATACCAACCGCGTATTTGTTCATCATAATAGGCGAATGCACGCGGCGGGAGGAAAAACGCGACTTCCTTTTCTTCCCCCGGCTGCAGTTCCACTTTGTCGAAGCCTTTCAGCTCCACGGACGGGCGGGGCACGCCGCCGGTATGCGAGCAGATATAGAGCTGCACCGTTTCGCGTCCGGCCCTGGAGCCGGTATTCCTGACCCGGCACGTCACCCGCAGTTCCTGCCCCCCGGAAAGCGAAGAGGAACTGAGCGCGAGTCCGCTGTATTCGAACGTGGTGTATGAAAGCCCGAATCCGAACGGGAACAGGACCGGCAGGTTTTTCGTGCTGTAATAGCGGTAGCCGACGAACACGCCCTCCGCGTAATCGGCGCTGTGGTCGAAGCCGGGAAAATTCAGATAGCAGGGGGTATGCTGGACGCACAGCGGGAAGGTTTCCGCCAGCCTGCCGGAGGGGTTCTCCCGCCCGAACAGCAGGTCGGCCTGGGCCAGGCCGACGGCTTCGCCGCCGAGGTAGCTTTCCAGCACGGCCTTCACCTGCGGCAGCCAGGGCATGGTGACGGGTGAACCGTTGTGCAGCACGACGACGGTGTTCGGCTGGGCGGCGGCCACTGCGGAGATCAGCCGGTTCTGCGCTTCGGGCAGGTCCAGACCCGCCCGGTCTCTGCCTTCCGATTCGTATGCGTCTGGCAAACCGGCGAATACGACCGCCGTGTCCGCATTCCGCGCGGCCTCGGCCGCTTCGCGCAGCAGGCGCTCGCCGTCCCCGCCTACGCCGGAGCGATAGCCCTGCGCAAACGTGAGGTCGGCCACCCCGGCCGCGGCTTCCCACGCCGAGGTGACTTTTGCGGGGAATACGTGCGAGCTGCCGCCGCCCTGAAAGCGCGGATTCTTTGCGAATTCCCCGATGAAGACCACTTTGCCGCCCTGCTTCAGGGGCAGGATCCCGCTTTCGTTTTTGAGCAGGACCATGCTTTCGAGCGCGATCCGGTATGCGCGGCGGTGATGTTCCTCCACCGAAAAGGCCGCGTCCTGCCTGCGCTGCTCCGTGACGCGGAAAATCACGCGCAGCAGGCGTTCCGCGGCGCGGTCGAGTACGCTTTCCTCCAGTTCGCCGCTTTTCACGGCGCCGAGGATCCTGCGGGTGTTATGCGTGATCCCGCCTGGCATCTCCAGGTCCTGCCCGGCTTTCAGGCTGGCGACGCGGTCGTCCACGGCGAACCAGTCCGACATCACGGCCCCCTCGAAGCCCCACTCGCCGCGCAGGATGCCCGTGAGAAGTTCCGGCGTTTCTTCAACGTATCTGCCGTTGATGCGGTTGTAGGACGACATCAGCGTCCAGGGCTGCGCCTTTTTCACGGCGGTCTCGAAAGCCGGCAGATAGATTTCCCTCAGCGTGCGTTCGCTCATATTGGCGGAGACGGCAAGCCGGGAAGTCTCCTGGCTGTTGGCCGCGAAATGCTTGATGGACGTGCCGACGCCCTGCGACTGGACGCCCTCGATATAACCGGCGGCCAGCTCGCCGCTCAGATAGGGGTCCTCGGAGAAGTACTCGAAATTGCGCCCGCAGAGCGGGGAGCGTTTGATGTTGACCGCCGGGCCGAGCAGAATCTGCACATTCTCCGCCTGTGCCTCTTCGCCCAGCGAGCGGCCGAGTTCCCGCAGAAGGCCGCGGTTGAAGGAACAGGCCGTCCCCGCGGCGCTGGGAAAGCACACGGCCGCCGTGCTCCGGTGGATGCCGAGATGGTCCGCCGGCCCCGTCTGCCTGCGCAGCCCGTGCGGGCCGTCCGACATGACGACCGGGGGGATGCCAAGCCGTTCGCAGCTTTTTGTGTGCCAGAAATCGAATCCCGAGCAGAGCTCCGCTTTTTCCTCGAGGGTCATCTGCGCCAGAATCTTTTGAATGTCTTTTTGCATGATATCTCTCCTCGCCGCCGGACAGCCCGAAGCCGAGAACCCGGATGTCCCGCGCTATGTAATGCCATAATAAAATTATATCGAAAAAAAGCGAAAAAACCTTCTCTGATTTGCACAATCATGTTATAGTAATTCTGGTGAAAATAATGATCGCTGTTTTGACATTCCGGCACGGAGCCGGTGCCGCCCCGCCCGGCCGAAGAATCCCCGCCGGAACGGTGAAAACGGAAAGGAGTCTATAAATGATGAACAATGAATTCATTACCTTTACCATTCCAAAGCAGAAGACGATCGCTCTGATCGCCCACGACGGAAAAAAGCAGGAGCTTATCGACTGGTGCGCGGAAAATCAGGAGATTCTGCGCAGGCATTTTCTTTGCGGAACGGGGACCACGGCCAGGCTGGTCGCGGAAAGGACGGGCCTTCCGGTCAAAGGCTACAACAGCGGTCCTCTGGGCGGAGACCAGCAGATCGGCGCGAAGATCGTGGAAGGGAACATCGATTTCGTCATCTTTTTCTCCGACCCTCTGGAAGCGCAGCCCCACGACCCGGACGTAAAGGCCCTGCTGCGCATCGCGCAGGTATACGATATCCCGATCGCAAACAATAAGGCTACGGCCGATTTTATGATCCATTCGCCTCTGATGGAGCGTGAGTACGAGCACGAGGTCATCAATTTCCGGCAGAACGTCATCGACCGGGTCAACAACAAAGATCAGCTGATGAAGTGAAGGGAAGCGCGCAGCATTTATGATTACGGTGAAAATACTGATCGACAGCGTTGAAAAAGTCAAGGGATTGTCTTCCGTCCTTTCGAAAGAGGGTGCCGACTGCGAGATCGTCGAAGGCGTGCATATCGTCGATGCAAAATCCATCATGGGCATTTTCAGTCTGGATCTCACGCAGCCCGTCCAGCTGGATATTCATTCCGACGACCGCGGAATCCTCGAAAAGCTGAAAGAATTCGTCGTGGAGGAGCCGTGAAAAGGCGCGGCCCCGAAACCGCGCGCCG
>JAEZRH010000177.1 GCA_023412845.1 Bacillota bacterium | reverse complement strand
GTCCTGACGAAACCCACAACGGTCTCGAAGCTTTCGTACGGATGGTGCACCATGCGGTCCCGCTCCCGGATCGCCTGAAAGATATCGTCGCGTCCCCAGAAATCGGCCGGCGGGTATACGGGCTGTATCGGCTTGAAGCACAGCGGCTCGAACTGCGGCTGCAGAGCGAACTTCGAGCAGAAGGTCAGGTCCAGCGGGCCCGGGATGCGGTAAATGTCGTCGTCGTTGATCTCCAGCATGTCTTTCAGGAAAGTCAGCGTTTCCATATCGAGCTTCTGTGAGATTTCAAGGCGCACCGGCTTTCCGCGCCTGCGCTTTTTGATGGATTTCTGGATTTCGCTCAGCAGGTCCTCCGTGTCCTCGTCGAGGTCGAGGTCGGAATTGCGCGTGATGCGGAACGTGCAGGCCGAGCGGATGTCGTTCAGCTCAAACAGTTCCTCCAGCTTGTAGATGATGACGTTTTCGAGGAGCGTGAAGGTCTTTCCGCTCTCGGAGGGAATCTGCAGAAATCTTGAAAGGATGGAAGGAGCCTGCACGACGGCAAAATAGGACTCTTCGTCCCTTGTCAGCCGTACGGCGATGTTCAGGCTTTTGTTTGCAAGCATGGGAAACGGGCGGCTTTTGTCCACCGCGAGCGGCGTCAGCACGGGGAAAAGGACTTTGCTGAAATAATCCGATACGTACTGTTTCTGCTCCTCGTCCATCTCTTCGGGCGCGAGAAAACGGATCCCGGCCCTGCGCAGCACGGGCATGATCGAACGGTTCAGGCAGGAATACTGCTTTTCCGCAAAAGCGTGGATTTTTGCGGAAAGGGCGGGGAGCAGCTCGATGGGCGTAAGGCCGGAAGGGTCGCGGATCAGGTAGTTTGAGTCGACCTGTTCCTTGACCCCGGCGACCCTGACCATGAAGAATTCGTCGAGATTCGAAGCGGTAATGCCGAGAAATTTCATCCGCTCCATAATGGGATTCTCTTTTTTGAAGGCTTCCTCGAGCACCCGGCTGTTGAAATCCATCCAGCTGAGCTCCCGGTTGATATACGGAACTTTTTCCGAGATTTCTTCCGCCATTCTGTCACTTCCTTTTCGCTCAAAAAGACTTTGCGCGGTTCATATCAGACCTGACTGGATGGAAAGCTCCGGATGAAACCCGAAGACTTCCTGAAAGAAGGGGGCGCATTGCTGAAAGGCCCATTTTTCCAGATGAAGGTCGGCGTCGCTCTGGGCCGAGATGAGCAGGCGGTTGTTTTCCTGCCGGACGGAAATGTCCTTCAGCTTTTGCTTCTGTGATTTGTCCAGCGCGTTCGCCAGGCGGAAAATGGCCACCAGCTTTGCGACGATCAGCCTTTTCTCGTCGCCCAGGCCGTCGATTCCCGGCTCGTCGTAGCTCGGCACGTCGTCGTCGTTATACCTCGCCACATAGGCGGTGACGGCCATTTCTTCGTCGGTCATACCATAGATATCCATGTCCTTGATCAAGTCGAACGAGTTCAGCAGATGCTGCTTTACGGCGACATAGTAGCCGCATTCATGGAGGATGGCCGCCAGCTCAAGCAGAAGGCGCTTTCTGCGGTCCAGGCCGTGCGAGCCTTTCATCTTATCGAATATCTTGCAGGCGAATTTGCGGATACACTCGGAGTGCGCCCTGCTGCAATGGTAAGCGGTCGCAATGTTTTGGGCGCAGGAGATTGCGCTGACGCGGACCTGTTCCCAAAACTCGTTTTCGCTTTTGGGGATCAGCATATGCTGGATCAGCGCGTCCCACAGTTCGGCCTTCGGGAAAATAACATTGTCGGAAGAGGAAAAATTCATCAGGCGAAGCGCGATGGCAAGCGACGAATACAGCAGGTCGGCGGCTTCCTCCGCCAGATTGTACCGGATCCCGATCTTCTCCTGCGGCACGGAACAGATCTGGCGGAACAGGTCCTTCAGTTTATCCGAGTTGATTACAAAGCAGTCGCCGGAAGCGTCGACATTGCACACCTTGGCGATCAGCTGGACGCCGCTCCCGGTCAGCACAAGATTTGTGACGCGTCCCGTTTCGGAGGGGATAGTGATGTGCCCCATGACGGTGTCGAGGTATTCCTCCACGACCGCGTAAAAATTGTCGGTGTCGTTCTGAACGTTGCCGAGCATGTCGTGTAGCTTGATGGAACCCATCGGGATGTTCTGTGAAAAAACCATTTTATCTCCGTCGTATACGGCAAATCCGATGGTACCGGCTCCGATGTATGCAATCAGCGCGCTTTCATTTTGCTTGCCTTCCGCATGGCGAAGATATTCGAGCACTTTAGAGTAAATCAGAGCTTTTTCTTGATTTTCTTCCAGAACCTCCACGGTCATGTCGTTCTGGATTTTGAGCTGGTCTATCACGTAAGAGCGGTTTCTGGCCTCGCGCAGCGCGGTAGTGGCTACGATCCGGTACTCGCCCACGTCGTATTCCTTCATGATCTCGCTGTAGCCTTTCAGCAGGTCCGAAAGCTCCCGCAGGCTTTCAAAGCTGATTTTGTCCGTCGTGAATACTTCATGCCCGAGGCGGACGGGTTTTTCAAGACGGTCAAGGTCGGAAATCTTATTTTTTTTGAGTTGGGAAATCCGCATTTTCAGCAGGTTGGAGTCAATGTCGATGACAGCCGCCTGGCGGCTGTTCTTTTTTCGATTCATAAGATAACTCCCTTTCAGCGGCCTGATCCGTTTCTGATTATAGCAAAAAACGCAGTTATTGGCAATTCATAAATAGAGGATGACAGTAAGTAAAATCCCCTGCCTGATCCGCTCTTACATTCTCATTTTCTGGAAAATATTTGGTAATCGGGATGTTCTATGGTATACTACCTTTATCAGGCTGTCGAGAAAACGCACCCGACCGGTTTTCGGGGGTGCTGTTCTTAATCAAACGAAAAAGCAAAGGACGGTTGCGAATGAAACGCTACGAACGGGTCATCAAAACGAACGGCAGAACAGGGCGGAAAAAATTCCCCTGGCCCGCGCTTTTTCTCGCCGCTGCCGCGGTCTGCCTTGCCTGGGCTGCGTTACGCAGCTTTGGGATCGGCGGTTTGCCGGGAAGACTGCCGGGGGGCGCCTCGCAGCCGGCATCGTCCGCGCTGCAGCCATCCGGTCAAAGCAGCTCCGGCTCAGCTACTTCTTCGCCAAGCCCGGCTGCTGGGAAAGACGTTTCCATCACCATCCTGGGCGCGGGCGACGACCTGATCCACGGTTCCATTTATAAGCAGGCAAAGCAGCGCGCGGGGGGAGCGGGATACGATTTCGCACCCGTTTATGCGCATGTGGCGGAGGAGATCAAAAGCGCCGACATCGCCGTGATCAATCAAGAGACGGTCCTTGCCGGAAAGGCGTTGCCGGTGTCCGATTACCCGCTTTTCAATTCGCCCACGGAAGTAGGCGACGCGCTGGTCAATATCGGCTTCGACGTGATCAACCACGCGAACAATCATATCCTCGACAAAGGGGAGAAGGGGATCAAGGCGACTCTGGATTACTGGGATACCAAGCCCGTCAAGGTGACGGGTGCATACCGGGACGACGAAGACCTTGAAAATATCCGCATTGTCGAGAAAAAAGGAATCAGGACGGCGTATCTCGGCTTCACGGAGATGACGAACGGCCTGTATCTTCCGAAGGAATCACCGTATCGCATCGTTTATACAAGCGACACCGCGACGATCCAGCACCTGATCCAGAAAGCGAAAGGCATGGCGGATGTGGTCGTGGTTTCCGTCCACTGGGGCACCGAGAACACGTATACGCTGACGGATAAGCAGAAAACGCTGGCGCAGCAGATGGTCGACTGGGGCGCGGACATCATTTTCGGCAACCATCCGCATGTCGTTCAGCAGCTGACGGTGCTGTCACGATCTTCCGACGGCGCGAAGTGCCCCGTCATTTTTGCGCTGGGAAATTTTGTGTCCGCGCAGCAGTCAGGTAAAAACATGGTCAGCGGGCTTCTCACCGTTACGATGACCAAAAGCGGCGAAACGGGCAGAACGTCTTACACCTCCATGAAATTCACCCCGATCGTGACGCATTACGGGAGCAAATACTCCAATATCACCGTTTACCCGTTCAGCGGGTATACCGACGCGATGGCGGCGCAGCACGGCGTAAGGGCCTTTACCCCGAATTTCAGCCGTTCGTTCATTCAGAACATCATCGACCAGAATATCCCGAAGAAATATCAGAACCAGTTTGCAGAATAATCCTGCCGGCGGGAAAAAGGATTGCCGAGCCGGGGAAAGCCCGTCTTGACAAAATTGACGGAATATGGTATCCTTTTTAAGCCGCTTACTACGGGTATTGAAGAGGGAAACCCACCCAGCAGTAGCGAGATTAATGGAAAAGGCAGGACCTTTATTCATGTTTGCAGTAATTGAATCCGGGGGCAAGCAGTACAAGGTGGCAAAAGACGATGTCATCTTTGTCGAAAAGCTCGCATCCGAAAAAGACACCACGGTCGAGTTCAAGGTGCTGACCCTGAACGGCGACGACGGGCTGAAAGTCGGCACGCCTTATGTCGAGGGCGCCACGGTGATGGGCAAAGTCCTGAAAAATGGCAAATCCCCCAAAATTATGGTCTTTACCTACAAGTCGAAGAAAAACGAGAAGCGTAAGATGGGCCACAGGCAGCCCTATACGAAAGTCCAGATTGAAGCCATCAACGCCTGAGTCATGATTCAGGCAGAATTTTTTTCGCAGGCCGGTCGGCCGGTCGGTTTCCGCCTGAAAGGGCATTCCGGCTTTTCCTCTGCCGGAACCGACATCGTATGTGCTGCGGTTTCTTCCGCGGCATACCTTACGGCCAACACCATCACGGATGTTGCGGGCAGCGCCGCGGATGTTACTGCGAAAGACGGCATGATGTTTCTCAAACTGTTTTCTCCCGCAGATCCTGTTGCCGGCGCGATCCTCAAGGGGTTCCGGCTCCACATGGAAGGCTTGCAGGAACAGTATCCCCAGAATATTGAAATAACAGACACGGAGGTGTAAACAATGTTGAAGATAAACATTCAGCTGTTTGCTCATAAAAAAGGAATGGGCTCCACCAAGAACGGACGCGATTCCGAGTCCAAGCGCCTCGGCGTGAAGCGTGCCGACGGCCAGTTCGTGCTTGCCGGCAACATACTTGTCAAGCAGCGCGGAACGCACATTCATCCCGGTGAAAACGTCGGCATCGGCTCCGACGATTCCCTGTTCGCCCTGGTTGACGGCAAAGTGAAGTTCGAGCATCTGGGCCGCGACCGCAAAAAGGTCAGCGTCTATCAGGTAGAGCAGTAACGGTTCCTACCGGAGAATCTGAGAAGGCAATCCCGGGTGTTTTCGCCCGGGATTTTTTTCGTACTTTGCGCGCAGAATAGGGAATGAATGATCGGGGAGGATGATCGGCACCATGTTCATAGACAGCGCCAAAATTAAGGTCAGCGCGGGAAACGGAGGAGACGGGGCGGTCGCGTTCCACCGTGAGAAATATGTCGCCTCCGGCGGCCCGGACGGCGGCGACGGAGGTCGCGGCGGCGATATCGTTTTTCAGGTCGACGACAATCTCTCGACCCTTTCCGATTTCCGCTATAAACGGAAGTATTCCGCCGAAAACGGCGAATCGGGACGGGGGAAACGCTGCAACGGCCGCAAAGGTGTCGACCTCGTGATCCGCGTACCGCGCGGCACCCTGCTGAAGGATGCCGACACGGGGCGTATTGTGGCGGACCTCTCCGCCGACGCGCCGCAGGTCATAGCCAAAGGCGGCCGCGGCGGGTGGGGAAATTCCCATTTCGCCACAGCGGTGCGCCAGACCCCGCGTTTTGCGAAGCCGGGCGCGGCGGGGGAGAGCATGGAACTCATGATGGAGCTCAAACTGCTTGCCGACGTTGCCCTGGTCGGCTACCCGAACGTCGGCAAATCGACGCTGATTTCCGTCGTCAGCGAGGCAAAGCCGCAGGTGGCCGATTACCCGTTCACAACGCTGTCGCCCGTTCTCGGCGTTGTAAGGCTGGGCGCCGACCGCTCTTTTGTCATAGCGGACATCCCCGGGCTGATCGAGGGGGCCAGCGAAGGGACGGGCCTCGGGCACCGGTTTCTCCGCCACGTGGAACGCTGCCGCCTTCTTGTGCATATCGTCGAAGTTTCCGGCAGCGAGGGGCGCGACCCGAAGCAGGATTTTCAGGTCATCAATTCCGAACTGAAGAAGTACAACGCGCAGCTGACGGAGCGCCCCATGCTTGTGGCGGGAAATAAATGCGACCTTGCAAGCGAGGAGCAAATCGAAGATTTCCGGCGGTTCGTCGTGAAACAGGGGTATGAATTTTTCCCGATCATGGCGGCCATCCGCTATCAGGTTGACCCGTTGCTCAACCGGATTGCGGAGCTGCTCTCCACACTTCCGCCCATTCGGCGCTTTGAGGCCGAGCCGGCACCGGAAGAGGCCCTGGTGGAAAACGACCGGCACGAGATCTCCATTGCGCATCGGAACGGCGTCTATTCGGTGCAGGCGCCGTGGATCGAGGAAACCATGCGCTCCGTGAATTTCGCGGATTCGGATTCGTTCCAATATTTTCAGCAGCTTCTTGAGCGATCCGGAGTTTTCGACGCTCTGCGGCAGGCGGGGATTCAGGAGGGCGACACGGTCGAAATTTACGGGCTTGAATTTGATTTTGTGGAATAGGGGGCGGTTGGTTGGAAAAGATTTTCGGTGCGGGCTGCGACCCAAAACAGCTGAGTCCTCTCACGCTTGCCTTTGTCGGCGACGCCGTCTTCGAACTCCTTGTGCGCGAACGGCTCGCCTGTATGGGCAGCCGCCCGTCTTCGGAGCTCCACAGGCTTTCTGTTTCCCAGGTATGCTGTCAGGCGCAGGCATCGGCTTCCGGGAAGCTGGCTCCGATCCTTACCGAAGAGGAAGCGGAGATTTTCCGAAGAGGTAAAAACGCACATCCCGGACATATCCCCAAAAACGCGAAACAGGAAGATTATCATTTGGCCACGGCGCTGGAAGCGCTGTTCGGCTATTTGTATCTGAGCGGACGATATGACCGCGTGCAGGAAATTTTCGGCGTCACATGCGGCCGATAGGAAAGGGGATAAGCTTATGTCTCTGGACGGAACGCCGGAGCGCCGGCATATTGAGCTTCTGAAGGATTTTGCTTTCTGTACAGTGGGAAGTGTGCTGATGGCGATATCCATCCGGATGTTTACGGCGCCGAACCATATAGCCCCCGGCGGCGTCTCCGGCATCAGCACGGTGGTCAACTATCTGACCGGCTGGCCGATCGGTGTTCTTACCCTGCTGTTCAACGTGCCGATTTTTTTCTTTGCTTTCCTTGAAATCGGCTATAAGCTTGTCATCAAAAGCGCCGTCGCGACGGTTATCCTTGCCGCAGCCATCGACCTGATTGCGCTGGTGGTGCGGCCTTACAGCGGCAGCCCCATGCTGGCCGCGATCTTCGGCGGATGCCTGGAAGGCGTCGGCCTTTCCCTGATCTTCATGCGCGGCGCGACGACGGGAGGCACCGACCTCATTGCGCGCCTCTTGGGAAGGCATTTCCGCTTCCTTTCCATCGGCAGGCTGATGCGCTCGGTGGATTTTGTCATCGTGGCGTTTTCTGCGGTCGTTTACCACAGCATCGACGATGCCCTTTACGCTTTTATCGCCATTTTTGTGTCCACCCAGCTCGTAGACACCGTTCTTTACGGCACGGATATCGGCACCGGCAAGATGCTGCTGATCATCTCGGAAAAGAGCGATCAGATCGCAAAGGAGATCATCGGCAGCGTCGACCGCGGCGTTACCCTGCTGGACGGACGCGGCGCCTACAGCGGCAGGCCGAGCGAAGTGATCCTCAGCGCCGTGCGCAGATACGAGGTCGCGCAGGTAAAGGATATTGTGCATGCCATTGACCCGCGGGCGTTTATCATAGTGGGCGACGCCGGGGAAATCTCCGGCGAAGGATTCCGCTCCATGCAGCA
>JAEZRH010000159.1 GCA_023412845.1 Bacillota bacterium | reverse complement strand
CTGAACGGCTTGCCTGGCATCCTCGGCTCTTCCATCAACGAAAGCTGCGAGACGGGCCGCCTCGCGTCCGTCTTTCTGGATGTTCTGGAACGGTTTGCGCCGGAACGCGCGGCGGTACCGCTGCCGGAGGAAGCTGCGCGTTTCTATTCTGAAATCAAAGATCTGCTGCGGAACCCGGCCGGTGATTACGAGTACTGGGACCGCAGCAACGACGCCAAGGAAGAATACCGCCGGAAAGTCATGTTCGGCGTGACCGGCAAGGAGACCGCGGTGGAGGCGGACGATTTAAAGCGGTTCCTTTCCGCCGTGGTGGAAAAAGTCAACCGGGGGGTGCGGAAAGCGGCGGACCCAAAAGTGGGCGTCTGTGCCACCTATTTTATCAATGAAGTGACAAAATACGAGGTCCTGCGCGGCGCGGACGGCGCCGAGATAAAAAACACCGGCGGCCTTCCCCGCGTCAGGGCGCTCGCGTTCCGGCAGCGGCCGCTCCCGCTTTTCCTGGAAGGCCCCGTCCACGTGCTGCGCATGGCGAAAGACGCGCGGCTTGCGCGCGGCATGCACCGCGCCATCCGGAAAACGGAACTGTACGACCCTGCGCTGGATATGTACAAGATCTGCGGCAACATCATGAACGAAACGGGCGAAATCGGGCGGCAGAATATTTTCCCCCGGGGCTGGCTGGAAAATGAGGCGATCTTCCTGCATATGGAGTACAAATATTTTCTGGAACTATTGAGGTGCGGTGCGTATGAAGAGTTCTTCCGCTGCGTAAAAACCGCCCTGGTCCCGTTCCTGGATCCGGAGGTCTACGGAAGAAGCATCCTTGAAAATTCGTCGTTCCTCGCAAGCTCGGTTTACCCGAACGAAAAGCTGCGCGGCGGCGGGTTTGTGTCGCGGCTAACCGGAGCCTCCGCCGAATTTCTCAGCATGTGGCGCATCATGACGGTGGGCCGGGTCCCGTTTTTCCTCGATAAAAACGGAAAGCTCAGCATGAGGCTGGAGCCCGTTCTGCCCGGCCGGCTTTTTCTGGAGCACGAAAAACAATGCCGGATGCCTGATGACGGAACGCCCGTCTGCATGACCTTCCCCGCGAACACGTTCGCCTGCAGGCTGTTTGGGAAAACGCTTGCCGTCTACCACAACGAATCGCGCCGGGACACGTTCGGAAAAGAAAGCGTAAAAGTGCTTCGCACCGAGCTTTGCGGCTCCGGCGCCGCGGTGCAAATCGAGGGAAGCGTCATTCCGGCCCCGTATGCGCAGAAGGTCCGCGCCGGCGGATTCCACCGGATTGACGTCTGCCTGGGCTGAAGGCGCGGCTGCTTTCGGTCAACCAATTTATTGCCGAAGGGAAGAGAAACAAATGAGCAAACCTGTTGTTGCCTATGATGGGAAAGGGTTTCTGATAAACGGCGAGCATGTGTTCCTGATTGGCGGGGAATTCCATTATTTTCGGGTGCCAGCCGCGGAATGGGAAGACCGCCTGCAGAAGATGAAAAGCACCGGCGCAAACCTGATTTCGGTCTACATCGCCTGGAACATGCACGAACCCGAGGAGGGCAAAGAGCGCTGGGACGGCGACTACGATCTCGACCGATTTCTCACCCTCTGCGAAAAATACGGCTTCTATGTCCTGATAAAGCCGGGGCCGTACATCTGCGCCGAACTCGATTTCGGCGGGCACCCCGACTGGCTGATTGCGAAGATAGCCAGAAAAGAGCTGCGCCTGCGCATGCTGGACGAAGGCTACCTCGCGCTGTGCAGAAAATGGTATCGGACCGTAAGCGGCAAAATCCGCAGCCATCTTATCACCAACGGCGGCTCCATCATCGCGGCGCAGATTGAAAACGAATACGACCATCTGATTGAATACGGCGAAGAGACCATTACGGTGCAGGACGCCGTCGATTACTTTCTCACCTTGAAAGGCATGATGGAAGAATACGGAATCGACGTGCCGAAGTTTGCGAACGAGGCGGCGTTCTTGCGCGGGAAAGGCATCATCGACACGCGGACCTATTACCCGTATATTCCGGGACTGTGGATGGGCGAATACCACCTGTACGAAGACAAAATCATCGAATCGAAAAAAAACCAGAGCAGCATGCCCGTCATGATCCTCGAGCTTCAGGCGGGCTGGTTCTCGCAGATCGGGGTCCCGATGTACGAGCCGGATCTTTCCGTCGTGCAGGGGGTCTCGAAAAGCGTTCTGATCCAGGGGGCCTCCATCATTAATTACTATATGATGGTCGGCGGCACGTCCTTCCCGTTTATGGGCGCGCGGGGAGACGTCGTTTTCCTCGGCGGCCTCGGCAACGTCACAAGCTACGATTTCGGCGGCGCACCGATCCATGAAAACGGCGGGCTGAACAGGGAAAAATACGGGTGGATCAAGGGCTTTATCCGGTTTGCAAAGCAGTTTTCCGGCATTATCCTCAACAGCGACGGCAGATCCTACGTAAGCGTGACCGCCGGCGGCGAAAACGTCGTGCTCCTGACGGAAACGGGCGCCCGGCCGGACACCTGCGTGAACACGTGCCATGAAAATTTCGACGTCTGCGAGGAG
Source organism: Bacillota bacterium (assembly GCA_023412845.1). Taxonomy (GTDB): domain Bacteria; phylum Bacillota; class Clostridia; order Oscillospirales; family Acutalibacteraceae; genus Thermocaproicibacter. The sequence goes on along the minus strand of JAEZRH010000159.1, from coordinate 11 downwards.
GGGAACGAAAA
>JAEZRH010000154.1 GCA_023412845.1 Bacillota bacterium | reverse complement strand
TGTATACCCCTGCTTGTTTGCAAGGCGGTTCGGGTCGTATTTCCCGATGTCGTCAATATACTGCGCATCGGTATTGATCACGCGCTTGCGTTTGCGGCGGTTGATGATCTTGTCGATCGTGATGTCGCCGTTCGTGACGCTGTACTCGAACTCCAGGTTTCGGGCCGTAATGAGGTAATAGACGCCGACGGCGGCCAGTACGAGGATCAGGACCCCGACGGCCGGGACAAGAAAAGAAAGAGCGATCACGATCAGCCCCACCAGAACGGCAAGGACCGTTACGGCATAATCTTTAGGTCCGAATTTTTTCTTGACGATCTGTTCCACAAAAACATCCGTTTGCCTGTCCATCGTAACACAATCCTCCGGAAATGCACATTATTTATCTAATTTATTGTAACATAGTCGGGCATATATTACAAATCCTATTTTTAAGGAAGGAACTTTATCCTTGCAATTGCTCCGGGCATGTGATATCATAAATAATTGTTTTAAGATTACATCCAACGCGTGGAAAAAGGAAGTAACCGTTTCCCCATGCCCGCACCAGAGAAAACATGCCGTCGGCTGAAAGCATGTTGCGGACCGGAAGCGCGCGAAGTTCCCTTTGGAGCGGCGGGACTGAACGGATTGGAAGTAGGTCCCGACGGGTTGCCCCGTTAACGGCAGCAAAAGTATTGTTTAGGGTGGTACCGCGAAGCATTTGCCTTCGCCCCTTTTGGGGGCGGAGGCTTTTTTATACCGAAAGGAAGGCTGAAAAAATGAAAGAAAAGCTGGAAGCGATCCGCCGGGCCGCGGAAAAGGAACTCGGGCAGGCCGCCAGCCGGCAGACGCTGGAAGATCTGCGCATCCGCTACCTCGGCAAAAAGGGGGAGCTGACCTCTATCTTAAAGCAGATGGGGACTCTCTCCGCGCAGGAAAGGCCGGTCATCGGCCAGCTTGCCAACGAGATCCGCACCCGCATCGAGGACGAGCTGACCGGCCGTGCCGCGGAGATTGAGAAGGCCGAAACTGAAAAACGCCTCCAGCGCGAAAAGATCGACGTCACCCTGCCCGGCAAACGGCATGAGCTCGGGCACAAGCACCCCCTGAGCCTGGAGCTGGACGAGATCAAGGAGATTTTCGTCGGTCTCGGGTTCGACATCGTAAGCGGGCCGGAAGTAGAATACGACTATTACAATTTTGAAGCCCTGAATATCCCGAAGGACCACCCCGCCCGCGACACGCAGGACACGTTCTATATCAGTGACAGCATCCTGCTCCGCACGCAGACTTCGCCGGTGCAGGTGCGCACCATGGAAAGGCAAAAGCCCCCCATCCGCATCATATCTCCCGGCAGGGTCTACCGGTCCGACGCCGTGGACGCCACGCACTCCCCTCTTTTCCATCAGATCGAAGGCCTTGTCGTGGACAAAGGCATCACGTTCGCCAACCTGAAAGGTACGCTCGAAACGATCATCCGCCGCATGTACGGTGAAGATTCCGTCGTGCGCTTCCGGCCGCACCACTTCCCTTTCACGGAGCCTTCCGCGGAAGTGGACGTACAGTGCTTCAACTGCCACGGCGAAGGCTGCCGGCTGTGCAAGGGCGAAGGATGGATTGAAATTCTCGGCTGCGGCATGGTGCACCCGAAGGTTCTGTCGAACTGCAACATCGACCCGGAAGTCTACAGCGGGTTTGCGTTCGGCATGGGACTCGAACGCCTCGTGATGCGCAAATACAGCATCGACGATCTGCGCCTGTTCTATGAAAACGACGTGAGATTCCTGAAGCAGTTTTAAGGAGGACGGATAAAGATGAATCTTTCAATGAGATGGCTGCAGGAATTCGTGGCGCTGGACGAAATGCCCGTCCGCAGCTTCACGGAAGCCATGACCATGAGCGGCAGCAAGGTGGAAGGCTGGACGGTCGAGGGCAGCGAGATCGACAACGTCGTTGTCGGGAAAGTGCTTTCCCTCGAAAGGCACCCGGATTCCGACCATATGTGGATCACGAAAACCGACGCCGGGACCGGAGAGGTTCTGCAGATCATCACCGGCGCGCAGAACCTCAAGACCGGCGACATGGTCCCCGTGGCGCTGCACAATTCCACGCTGCCGGGCGGCAAGAAAATCAAGAAAGGCAAGCTGCGCGGCCTTGAGAGCAATGGAATGCTCTGCTCCCTAAGCGAGCTGGGCCTCACGAAGCACGACTTCCCCTACGCGATCGAAGACGGAATCTTCGTCCTGCAGGAGGACTGCCGGATCGGCCAGCCCATCCGCGAGGCGCTCGGCTTCAACGACACCGTGGTGGAATTCGAGATCACCTCGAACCGGCCGGACTGCTTTTCCGTCATCGGCCTGGCCCGCGAGGCCGCCGCAACGTTCCATAAACCGCTGAAGCTGCATCAGCCGGAGGTCAGGGCCGGGCACGGCCCGTGTTCGGAGCTTCTGGATGTGACGGTCGAAGCGCCGGACCTGTGCTCCATGTACTCGGCGCGCGTCGTGAAGAACGTGCGCGTGAAGCCCTCGCCCCGCTGGATGCGCGAACGCCTGCGCGCCATGGGCGTGCGGCCCATCAACAATATCGTCGACATCACGAACTACGTGATGCTGGAATACGGCCAGCCGATGCACTCATTCGATTACCGCTGCCTCTCCGGGCATAAGATCGCCGTGCGCCGGGGGGCGCCGGGCGAGAACATCACCACGCTGGACGGTACACAGCACAAGCTGACAGCCGAAAATCTCGTGATTGCGGACGCGGAAAAGCCCGTGGCCGTAGCAGGCGTGATGGGCGGGGAAAACAGCGAGATCACGGACGACACGACTACCATCGTGTTCGAATCCGCGAACTTCAACGGCACCTCCGTGCGCCGCACCGCCCGCAGCCTCGGCATGCGGACGGACGCTTCCGGGCTTTACGAAAAAGGGCTCGACCCAAACAACTGCCTGCCGGCGCTCGACCGCGCGTGTGAGCTTGTGGAACTGCTCGACGCGGGCGACGTTACGGACGGCGTTGCAAGCGTGAAGAATTTTAGCGAAGGACGCAGAAAGATCCGTCTGGAACCGGACTGGATCAACCGCTTCCTCGACATCTCCCTGACGCCGGACGGAATGAAAGCTATCCTTACAAAGCTCGAATGCGGATTCGACGGCGACGATATCGTCGTGCCGACCTTCCGGCCCGACCTTGTCCACAAGGCAGACATTGCCGAGGAGATCGCCCGTTTTTACGGCTACGACAAGGTCCCGGGCACACCGCTCCCCGGCGGTGCGCAGGGCAAATACACGCCGCGCCAGAAATTCGAGCAGGCCGCCGCTTCCGTGATGCTGGCGCTCGGTGCGAGCGAGATCATGACCTACTCGTTCATCAGCCCGAAATATTACGATAAAATCCGCATGCCCGCGGATTCGCCGCTCCGCAGGTCGGTCACGATCTCAAACCCGCTCGGCGAAGACACGAGTATCATGCGCACGACGGCGCTGCCCTCCATGATGGAGGTCCTCGCGAGGAACTACAGCAACCGGAACGAAGCCGTGTGCCTGTACGAGCTTGCGACCGTTTACCTGCCGAAGGAGGAAGGAAAGCTGCCGGACGAGCGGAACACGCTGATCTGCGGCATGTACGGCGAGGGATTCGACTTCTTCGCGGCGAAGGGGATGGCCGAAGAACTGCTGGACCGTTTCGGGATAAAAGACTGGACGATCGCAGCCGCCGGAGACGAGTACAGCTATCACCCCGGCCGCTGCGCGGTGCTGACCGTCGGCGGCGAGAGGCTGGGCATCATCGGCGAAATCCACCCGGGCGTCGTCGCAAACTACGGGATGGAAGGCCGCGTCATCAGCTTCTCGCTGGATTTTGAAACGCTTCTCGCGCACGCCGCGGTCGAAAAGGTTTACACGCCGATGCCGAAATTTCCCGCCGTCTCGCGCGACCTCGCGCTCGTCTGCGACGACGCGATCCCCGTGCTGAAGCTGGAGGAAGCCATCCGCAGCGGCGCGGGCGCGCTGCTGGAAAGGGTAAAGCTGTTTGACGTCTACAAAGGAGAACAGATCGCCTCCGGCAAAAAAAGCGTGGCGTTCAGCGTGACGCTGCGCTCAAAAGACGGAACGATGACGGACGAGCATGTCTCCGCCACCATGAAAAAGGTCATGGCGGAACTTGAAAAAGCAGGCGCGGCGCTCAGGCTGTAAAGCTCCGGGCAAAAAATCCCCTTGCATTTGACAAAGGCTTGTTGTATGATGTTTTTTATGGGAGGTGTTTCCATGCTTGATAAGACTATGACTTTTTCGCTCGGCACCGACCGCGAGGAAAACATCAAAAAAATCCTGACGGCTGTTTACGATGCGCTGAAGGAAAAGGGTTACAACCCAATCAATCAAATCGTAGGCTACGTCCTCTCCGAGGACCCGACCTACATTACGACCCACAACAACGCCAGAAGTCTTATCCGCAGGATCGACCGTGACGAATTGCTGCAGGTGCTGCTGAAATCCTATCTGGGTGAATAAACGGTGCAGGGCCGCATAAAATCTTAACATTGCAGGAGGTTCAGCGAATGAAAGAAGACAGCGCGCAGGAGATTCAATTCCCAACCTATAAAGGCAAGCCGCTCGTACGCTGCGGCGACGTGCTGTACTATGGCAGCATGGCGGACAGATACGTGGTGCGCCTTGAAATTAAAAGCAAAAAGAAAGTCGGGGAGCTGGAAGTTGCCGACCGGGTTTCCATCCAGCTGATGCTGACGGACCAGACCGTCCGCAACCGCAAGCAGATCGTAAAGGCCAGCGAGAAAAACGGTTTGTATCTGGCAATGGATCTTGCCGACGTCTGGCTGACGCGCGCGCTCTCTGAATGACACGGCGCTGAAATAGAAAAGCTCTTGCTGCGAAACGGGAACCGGCTGACGGCTCCCGTTTTCTGACGGCTACGTGCCGCCGCAGGTACGGTCGGGCACGAAGTTATGCGGAGGCCATGGTTTTTCGTGCCCGGACATTTGAACGGCGGGGCTTGACAGCGGCGGCATGCCGCACGGAGGTGAACGGCTTTGCAGATATCTGTGATCGGATGCGGGCGCTGGGGGGCTTTTCTCGCATGGTACCTGGACAGGCTTGGGCATACCGTAACGCTTTACGGCAGAAACGGTTCCGCCAGGCTGGAACAACTGAAAAGCACGCGCTCGAACGGTCTTGTGACGCTGAGTGAAAAAATCGGCTTTACGGCAAGCCTTCCGGAGGCGGCCGCTTTCGGAGAGATCCTTGTGATTTCGGTCGGCGCGCAGAGTTTCCGCACCTTGATGCAGGAGCTTTCGCGCGGAAATCTGGCCGGGAAAACCGCCGTGCTCTGCATGAAAGGACTTGAGGCCGAAACCGGCAGGCGCCTGACCCAGATTTTCGAAGAATACGCGCCCGCCGTCCCCGTGGCGATCTGGGTCGGCCCCGGGCACGTGCAGGACTTTACGAAGGGCATTCCCAACTGCATGGTGATCGACAGTAAAAGCATGCAAGTGAAAAAGCGCCTGGTGGATGCGTTTTCGAGCGGACTGATCCGTTTTTATTACGGTGACGACCTGCTGGGCAACGAAATCGGCGCGGCCTCCAAAAATGTCGTAGGCATTGCCGCCGGCATGCTGGACGGACTGAACAAAACGGCGCTCAAGGGCGCTTTGATGTCGAGAGGAACCCGCGAGATCGCGCGCCTGATCAAAGCGATGGGCGGCAACGAGATCACGGCGTACGGCCTTGCGCATCTCGGCGACTACGAAGCCACGGTGTTTTCCCCTTACAGCCACAACCGGAAGTTCGGCGAACTGTTCGTCCGCGGGGAAAATTACGGCGAGCTGGCCGAGGGCGTCGCAACGACCGGCGCGCTGCTGAAGCTGGGAGAAAATTACGGCGTAGACCTGCCCATCTCGAAGGCGGTGGATGCGGTCGTCCGCGAAGGGCGGGAACCGAACGGGGTCCTGTCGGACCTGTTCCTGCGCAGCATCAAGATGGAATTCTGACGGTTCGGCCATATCCGTTTTCCCGGCCGGATGCGATAAGATTGACAAAAGATTTCAATAAGGAGAAAAATTCAATGAGCGAAGAAAGCTGCAATCATGACTGCTCCGCCTGCGGGGAAAACTGCCCTTCGCGCGGCGGAGCCCCGGCAAGCCTGCTGGAAAAGCCCAACCCCCACAGCCGCGTCAGCAAAGTCATAGGCGTGGTAAGCGGAAAAGGCGGCGTCGGCAAAAGCCTTGTGACCTCCATGCTGGCCGTGCTGATGCAGCGCCGTGGTTTTTCGGTCGGCGTTCTGGATGCCGACATCACGGGGCCTTCCGTCCCGCGCATCTTCGGCGTGCACGGAAAGGTGATGGGCACGAACGACGGGATGCTGCCGGCGAAAACAAAAACCGGCATCCGGATCATCTCCGCCAACCTGCTGCTTGACGAGGAGACCGCCCCGGTCATCTGGCGCGGGCCGATGATCGCAAATATCGTGAAGCAATTCTGGACGGACGTGATCTGGGACAGCGTGGACTATCTGTTCGTCGACATGCCGCCGGGCACGGGAGACGTGCCTCTGACGGTTTTCCAGTCACTGCCGGTGGACGGCATCCTCGTCGTCACGTCTCCCCAGGAGCTTGTCTCCATGATCGTTGAAAAAGCGGTCAATATGGCGAAGATGATGAACATCCCGGTCCTCGGCGTGGTGGAGAACATGAGCTACGTAAAGTGCCCCGACTGCGGGAAAGAGATCCGCCTGTTCGGCGAGAGCCATACGGAGGAGCCAGCATCCAAATTCGGTCTGCAGGTTCTTGCCCGCATTCCCCTCGACCCGGAGACTGCGGCAAAGTGCGACGCCGGTCTGGCGGAAGAGATCGAAGCCCCGTGGCTTGAAAAAGCCGCAGACGCCGTCACCGCTTCGAAAAAGAAAACCGACGCCTTCTGAAAAGCGCCGTATAATACGGAATCAAAAGCAGCGCCGGAAAAGGCGCTGCTTTTTGCTTTCTCCCACCGTATCTCAGGCCTGGGAAATTGTTTTCAGGGATCGGCGGCAGGGCGGTTTTGAAACAGCAAAAAACGGCATAAGATTAAGACTGCCGTTATGCACGAAAGGACGCGTTGCCATGAAAGTTCTGATTCTGTCGACGGCGACCGGAGAAGGGCACAATTCCGCGGCATTGGCGGTCGCCGAAGCCCTGCGCGCAAAAGGCTGCGAAACTTTCCAAATGGATTGTCTCAACCTCGGCCGGTTCGGAGTTTCGGAGGCGGTTTCCAGACTTTACGCGGACATCACTGTCCGCGCTCCCGGATTTTTCAGTCTCCTCTACAGAGCCGGCATGGCAGTCACTTCCGCAAAACGGCTGTCACCCATCTATTATCTGAACGCGCTCTGCGCCCCGGCGCTTCATCAGACGCTTCTGCGCATCGGACCGGATGCCGTCGTCTGCACGCATATTTTCAGCGCTCAGGCCGTTTCGGCGGTCCGGCGGAAATTCGGCCTGAATGTTCCGGCCGTCGGCGTCGCGACGGACTATACCTGCATCCCCTTCTGGGAAGATTCGGCTTTGGATTTTTACATCATCCCCGACGCGTCGCTGGCGGACGAATTCGCCGCAAGAGGGATTCCGCCGGAAAAGCTGCTGCCTCTGGGCATCCCGGTGCGGGAACAGTACCGCACACGACTGCCGAGGGAACAGGCCCGCAGGGAATTCCGCCTGCAGGCAAAATATGTGTTCGTAGTGATGGGCGGAAGCATGGGATACGGCGACATCCCGCATTTGGCGGACGAACTGCTGCGCGCGGTCCCGGACTCGCAGGTGGCGGCGGTCTGCGGCAAAAATAGAAAAATGATCGAATCGCTTGCGGGTAAAAAGGGCATCGTTCCGTTCGGCTTTCTGGAAAACGTGGGCGAACTGATGGACGCGGCCGACGTCGTCCTGATAAAGCCCGGAGGGCTGACCTCCACCGAAGCGCTTGCGAAACGCATCCCGACCGTGCTGACGCGCCCCATTCCGGGATGCGAGGAGCGCAACGCGAGGTATCTTTCTTCCGCGGGGGCGGCCGTATGCGCAGGCAGCCCGCAACAGGCCGCGCTGGAAGCCGCCCGTCTTCTGGCGGACGGAGCCCGGGCCGGCGCGATGCGAGAGGCTCAGGAAAAATTCATCCATCCGGACGCGGCCTCAAAGGCCGGTGATTTTCTGATTTCCCTGATAAAAGAAAAAAGCCCCGGCGCCGGCGAAGCCGGTTTCGGGCAGGCGTGTGGTTAATCGGGAGTTTCAGGGGCCTCCCGTGCCCGGACGGCCTGAAGCCGCTCCCGCATGCTGACACAGTCCGCGGGAGCCCGTCCCGGGCGCGGCAGGCCGCGCTTTTGAAATTCGTGGCCGTGTCCTCAGAGAAAACGTCCCCCGTACACGTCGAAAACGCCGGAATCCGTAATGCGCAATGCGGGGATCACCGGGAGCGAAAGGAACGAAAGGTTCTGAAAAACGTCTATGTTCTCCGGTACGCCGAGCCGGCGGGCCACGACGGCCATCTCTTCGATCTCCCGCGAAACGTCCGGCTCCGCGCGGTCGGTGAACAGACCCGCGATATTCAAACGGACGGTCTTAAGTATCCTGCCTTTGCTGACGACGGTATATCCCCCACCGCAGCGTTTCAGTTCTTCGACGGCGGCCAGCATGTCGCCGTCGCTGTCGCCCACGACGATCAGATTGTGAGAATCGTGCCCGACTGTGGAGGCGACGGCCCCGTTTCTGAGCCCAAACCCCTTCACCGCACCGACGCCGGTCCTGCCCGTCCCATCGTGCCGCTGGACGACCGCGACCTTGAGGATATCATCCGCCGGGCGGAAAAAGCCGCCCTCCTCCGGCAGCGGCAGCATCAGCTTTTCCGTTGCAAGCCGGCCCGGGACGATCCCGATGACGGGGAAGCTTTTCGAGGCCCGCAGCGCGAAGGCGTCCGCTTTCAGCTGTGGGATGTTGACGCTGTGCGTAAGTTTTGTTCCCGCCCGCGTCTTCTCCCGGTTTTTCGGCAGGTCTTCCAGCGGGATGCCGCCCTTGTAGACCCTGCCGATGCGGACGGAGGCGAGATCGTCCAGCACCACAAGGTCGGCTCTGAAGCCGGGCGCTACCGCGCCCCGGTCCCGGAAGCCGTAGGCGCGCGCCGCGTTGAGCGTGGCGATCTTGACGGCGCGGACGGGTTCCATCCCCAGCGCGACGGCCATACGGATATTGCGGTCGATATGGCCGTTCTTTTCCACGTCGTCTAAGTGAACATCGTCCGTGCAGAAGACGAACCGGTCGCACGCGACGCCGTCACGAAGAATGCCGGAGACGATCGCCTCAAGGTTCTTTGCGGCCGATCCCTCGCGGATCTGGATAATGAAGCCGGCGCGCAGGCGTTCCAGCGCCTCCGGCCAGGAGGCGCACTCGTGGTCGGTCTGAATGCCCGCCAGGCGGTACGCCTGAAGGGCCCGGCCCGCCATGCCGGGAGAATGGCCGTCGACGGTTCCCGCCTCCATCAGTTCGATCTTCCTCAGAAGCTCGTCGTCCCCGCGGGCAGCCGCGGCAAAATCCATGACCTCGCCCAGACCGCATACATGCGGGTCGGAGCGGAGCTTTTTCATCTCTTCCACGCCGAAAACGGCTCCGTTGTGGTCGTACGGCCCCAACGGGACGCAGGACGGCAGGGCAAAATAGACGTCGAGAGCCGTTTTCGCACTGTCGCGGATCAGATAGCGGACCCCTTCCGGGCCGCAGACGTTCGCGATCTCGTGCGGGTCCGCGACAACCGCCGCCGTGCCGCGGGCAAGCAGCTTCGGCGCCAGGATGGCAGGCGAAGCCATGGAAGACTCGAGGTGCATGTGCGCGTCGATAAAGCCCGGCACAACGACCTTTCCGCCGAGATCGGTCTCATTCTCCCCCGAATAGCTGCCGACGCCGACGACGACGCCGTTTTTCACGGCGATATCGGCCGGAAACAGAGTTTCCGAGAACACGTCCGCGACCGTTGCGTTTTTGAGAACAAAATCAGGCTCGGCGCTCCCCAGGGCACAGGGCAGCAGCTGCTTTTTGAGTAGGGCATTCATTTTGTTTTCGCCTCCCCGCCGTATTTTTACCATCATAGCACGCGGGGCAGGCGGAATCAACCGTAACATTTTCAGGTCAATACGAACTTCTCAACGGCGAAAGCGACGCCGTCACGGTCGTTCGCCCCGGTCACAAAATTCGCCGCGGCTTTCACCGAGGGAACGGCGTTCTCCATCGCTACGGCGACACCGGCATACCGGAGCATGCTGACGTCGTTGTCGCCGTCGCCGATTGCCATGATCTGAGACGGGCTGACCGAAAGCTTTGTGCAGAGAAATTTCAGCGCGTCGCCCTTGCTGCAGGACGCCGCGTTGATTTCAATGTTTTCCATGCCGGAAGAAGTCAGTGCTAGGCCGGGCAGAGAGAGGATCTTTTCACGGATTTCCGCGCGCATTTCCTCTGGGATATAAGGAATGTTCACCTTCTCCGGCGGGAGGGCCTGCAGGGAGACATGCCCGAGCAGATTCTCCACAAAGTGCTGCGATTCTATAATATATCTGTGAAGGTTTTCCGGAAGCCCCGCTTTGACTGCAAGGTCGAGTATGCTCCTTTCGGAGTAGGAAACCCCGTCGCAGTAGGCCTCCGTAAACAGTCCGTAAGAATCAAGAAGCTTCAGGAGTTCCTTCGCCTGTTGCATGGTCATAAGGTTGCGGTAAAGCACCTTCTGCTCCTGCAGGTCTTTGACCATGGCGCCGTTGGAAGTAACGACGTACCGGACGCCGCGGATTCCAAGGACAGGCTTCGGGACCGTATAGGCGACGCGGCCCGTCGCGGGGATCAGGATCACTCCCCTTTCAATGGCGCTCCGCAGCGCCTCGACGGAGCGTCTCGATACCGTTTTGTCCGATCTCAGCAGTGTTCCGTCCATATCCACGGCGATCAGTTTTACATTCATTCGTCGGATTCCCTTTCGTCTACGCTGCGGGAAGCCCCGCGGCCGATCGGTTTTTAATATAATTATGAAAAAAATGGAACTCATAGGGCCGTTGAAACAGGATACCATAAAAAAGGCAGAAAAATATCCCGCGTGGAAACACGCGATTTGGATAATTTCCTGTTAGGGCAGGCTTACAGCCTGCCCGGTCTTTTTTTTCAGCGGATCCACGTCACGTCGTCCGTGCGCCGCTCTTTCGGCTCGGGAGCTTCCTGCGCGGGATAGCCGATGCTGATCCCGGCGAAGGGCAGATAATTCTGCGGCAGGCGCAGACGCCCGAGAACCGCTTCATCGCGCAGCCCCGGCAGAACGGAACCGATATAGCAGCTGCCAAGACCCAGCGAGTAAGCCGCAAGCATCAGATTCTGCGCAGCAAAGCCCAGGTCTTCGCGGTTGTAGCTGAAATCCTTCGGGGTGGAAAGCACCACAACGTCCGGCGCGTTGTAAAACGGAATATGGCCCGGCACGAATTTTCCCCCGTTGCGCCGGGTCGCGGCTACGATATCGTCCATCAGCGTCCTGTCTTCAATGATGGTGAAATGGCGATTCTGAAGCCCCATCGCCGAAGGAGCGTATTTGGCCGCGCGGATGATTTCTTCCATGATCTGCCGCGGCACGGCCTCGGTGCGGAACGACCGGATGGTGCGTCTTCTAAGCAGCATTTCATAAGCAGGTTCCATTGCTGTCTTCCTTTCTTTTCCAGCAAAATGCACGACGGTTCCCCGGCATTTTCTGTTGTTTTTATTCTATCCCCAGGCACATGCAATGTCAAGCAAGGGAAATCCATGTGAAAAACATACAAAATTATCTGCGGTGCCCCGCCTTGCCCTTTGGCGCGCGGAAATGATATAGTAAACACGTTTGTTGCAGCCGGAACGGCTCGTCTTTCTTACAGCTCCACTCATTCTACATAGCTAAGAGGTAATATTGCGGTGAAAAAAGGATATCTGTATGTCGCCCTGGCAACCATTTTGTTCAGCAGCATGGAGGTCGCGCTGAAAATGACTGCCGGCGGTTTCAACGCCATTCAGCTCACGTTCCTCCGTTTTTTGATCGGCGGACTGATCCTTCTGCCGATGGCCCTGCATGAAACCAGGCGGAAAAAGAATGTCTTTCATAAAAGCGACTGGGCGTTTTTCGCGCTGACGGGATTCATCTGCGTGGTCGTCAGCATGATCGTCTTCCAGCTTGGGATCCTCTACTCCCCGGCGGCTGTGGCGGCGGTGCTGTTCAGCTGCAATTCCGTTTTCATGGTTATGTTTGCCTATCTGCTGCTGGGTGAACATATCCACCGCCATACCGTGATCTCCATCATCATCACACTGTTCGGCATGATGGTCATCATAAACCCGCTTCATATGGGCGGAAGTCTCGTCGGCGTGATCCTTTCGCTTACCGCGGCGGTCACGTTCGCGTTTTACAACGTGGTCGGTCGTACCCGCAGTGATCGTTACGGAGGCATCACGCTTACGTGTTTCAGTTTTCTGATCGGCTGCGCGGAAATGTTCCTGCTCATCCTCATGAGCCATGTCCCCGCGCTCGCCGGATGGTTCCGTGCGGTCGGCCTGCCAGTGTTCGCCGATATCCCGCTTTTTGCCGGAATCAGCCTGCAAAGCCTTCCGGGGCTTGCCTATGTCGGCATCTTCGTAACGGGGCTCGGCTACACCTTCTATTTCCTGGCGCTGGAAAAAACATCGGCCGCAACGGCGGCTCTGGTTTTCTACATCAAGCCCGTGCTCGCCCCGGTGTTCGCTCTGATTCTTCTCGGCGAAGCGATCACCCGCCAGCTCCTTTTCGGCACCGCCTTTATCATCCTGGGTTCGCTGATCGCCTTTATCCCCGGGATCAGATTGCAGAACCGGAGCCTGAAGGAAGATGTCAGGGAAATCGAGACCGAATTCGAGGCGGAAACGGACGAAACTTCCATGAAGCCGTAAAACCCGGGCTTCCGGATGACAACAGGGCGCGCCGCAAATGATGCGGCGCGCCCTGCTTTTTTATCCATCCGTGCCGGGAAAACACTACTGTTTCAAGGCGACAAGCCTCGCGCTCCTCCCGGACGACGCGGCGCCCTGTGCAACGGTCACGGACATTTTGACCGACTGCCCGCCGGACACGGCAAACACGATGTCCGCGCTGCCGGCCTGCACGCCCGTGATGCGGTAGAGGATCATCCCGTCGGAGCCTTTTTTGTAGAAAGCCACTCTGGCGCTTGCCGAGCCCGAATACACGCTGATGCCGGTTTCATCGACCCCGCGGGCCAGAACGCCGGCGCAGTAGGACGCGCCCGGAGCCATGGTGTAAGACATGGTGTCCATCAAAATCCCGCTGTTGACCGTAACCGACATCTGGCTGCCGTTGATATCGATGGTCGTCGATCCGTTTCCCTGGCCCGTCACGGTGTACAGCCAGCCGGGGTTGCCGTTTTTATCCCTGACCGCTTTCGTGCCCGTCACCGCGGCTACGGAAGAGTTATAGGAAGTGGCGGTCGGCGCGACGGAGGCGTTTGTCGTGGCCAGAACGCTGTAACTGTTCCCGACCAGCATGGAAACATAGGACGTGTCGAGCGACACGGAAGTCTGGTCGGTATAGCCTGTGGAAAGGATGCAGGAATCCGCCCTGTAATCCGACAGATAATTTTTGCTGCTGTCCGCAAGGTACGCGGTCAGAATCGCCTTGTGCCTGCCGGAAACCGACGAGGCCGCAGACACCTTGCAGTTGATTCCGTTGGAGTCCGGAGAGATGGAGAAAGCGGACGAATCCCCGTCAAGCTGCCAGACGATCCGAGTGCCGGTGGCATACTGCGAGAAGCTCGGGCTGACGGAAGCATGGACCGTTGAAGAAGAACCCACGCCCACCGTCAGCGAGCTTTGGTCGAGCGCAAGGCCCTGCGAACCCGCCGATTCAAGGCGGAAGAGAGCGCTGCTTCCCGAAGAAGTCTCGTTGAAATTATATCCGTAGGTCTGGAAATCATCCTCCGAGACCGCGCCGCCATCCGCGCGGAAAGCGGTGGTTCCGGCGCTCACCGGGTCATTGAAAAGAAGATACGGATTTCCGCTGACGCCCTGGTGCACGGTAAGTTCCCCGGAATCGACGCACAGCGTGCCGGAGCCGGAGACGTAATCGGCCTCCACTTCGCTGTAGTCGACAAATTCGGAACCGCTCTCCAGGTAAAGCGTATCCAGCGAAAGCTTTTGGTTCAGGATGACCTTCTGATTGGAATCGACCTGAAAATCGTTGATGTCGTAAAGCGTGGGCATCTGGCCCGAGAAACCGTCAGCCTCGATCTTTCCTTCGCCGTTGCCGTCGATCTTCGAAGCCGTGAACGTCCCCTTGTTCAGCAGAAGCGTACCGGTGACCTCAACGGTGCCGGAAATTTTCGCAGTCGCCGAAGAATTGAGCGTTACATCGGCCGCAGTAACGGAACCGGAAACCGTCACCGTCCCTCCGCTGAAAAGCGTTTCCGACTGCGCCGTGACGGAACCGCCGACGGTAAACGTGCCGTTCAGGGTAACGTCTCCCCCGTCGGAAGTCATATCGTGCTTTACGGAGCCTCCGGTCATGCTGATGTCGCCGCCGGCGTCGATGGATTTCAGCGTTCCCCCGGAAATGGTGGCCTTGCCGCTGCAGCTCGCATCGCCGACCGTGCCTCCGGTGACGGTCAGATTGCCGGACGCATTCAGACTGGCGACCGTGCCGGCCTTGACGGTGACATTGCCGCCCCAGGTGGCGTCGTCGCCCGTCACTTCCTCAAAATTGGAGGCGTCCCAGGTTTTGGACCAGTCCGACTCAAGTCCTATGTAGGTTTTTGTTCCCCGCATGTTGATCACGCCGTCGCCGCTCGCTGCCGACGCCGGGGATGAAAGCGGCGCATTCAGCAGCAACAGGGTAAACGTGAGCAACAAGGTAGCGAATTTTTTCAATGCATTTCCCTCCTGCGTTGCCCGACCGGTCCATAAAAGAAACCTGCGGTCCGGAAGAATCTTCCGTATATTTTAGATTATATTCCCCCGCGCACGGTTTTTCAAGGGCATAGCGAAAGCCGCCGGGCAGCGCTTTACCGGTCGCCCGACGGCTTCGCTTCAATTTGCTCCAGAACCTGTCCGATGCTCCCGCTGATGACGAGGTCCGCGTTCGCGTCAAGCTGCGTCGCCGACTTATTGATCAGCACGAGGCGGTGGCCGCGGTAATAGCCGACCAGACCCGCCGCCGGATAAACGGAAAGCGACGTACCGCCGACGATCAGCATGTCCGCGTCGGAAATGGCCCGCAGCGCGCCGGTGAGCACGTCCGCATCCAAAGACTCCTCGTACAGCACCACGTCGGGCTTTATGACTCCGCCGCAGCCGCAGTGCGGGACGCCGACGCTGTCGCGGATATATTGGGCGGTATAAAATTTACGGCACTTCTGGCAGTAACTCCGCAGGATCGAGCCGTGCAGTTCGTAGACGCTTTTGCTCCCCGCCTTTTGGTGCAGACCGTCGATATTCTGCGTAACAACGGCCGACAGCCTGCCCGCGCGTTCAAGCTCTGCGAGCTTCCGGTGCGCCGCGTTCGGTTCCGCCTCCAGAAAAAGCATCTTGCTGCGGTAAAAATCAAAGAATTCTCCACAGTGGGTTGTGAAAAACGTATGGCTCAGGATCTCTTCCGGCGGATATTTGTACTTCTGCCGGTAGAGGCCGTCTTCGCTTCGGAAATCCGGTATCCCGCTTTCCGTGGAAACCCCCGCTCCGCCGAAAAACACGATTCTGCTGCTGTCGTCGACCATTTGCTGGAAACGTTCCAGATTTGTCATGACAATCCCCCCGTTCCACTTTTGAATCTATCATAGTTTCATATTCAAAAAAATGCAAGGGGGATGCCCCTCGCGACGAGCGGCCCCTGCGGGCCGCGCCGTCGGCAGCGGCGCAACCCGGCCGGGACGGGAAAAGGCCGCAGGGTCCCGGCAAACGGCGGTTCCCTGCGGCTGAAAGCGTATGAAATATTCTGTTATCCGATGAACTGCTGCGTCCAGTAATACTGGCCGTTTGCGTTCTGCGCGACGCCGACGCCGATCTTCGTAAAGGAAGAGTTGAGGATGTTGGCCCTGTGGCCTTCGGAATTCATCCAGGCGTTCATGACCTGTGCGGGAGAGGTCTGGCCCATGGCAATATTTTCACCCGCAGTGCGGTAGCTGATGCCGAACTGCTTCATCATGTCGAACGGCGAACCGTAGGTGGGCGACGTGTGGCTGAAATAATTTTTCGCGGCCATATCCTGGGACTTGAGCGTCGCCGTCTTTGTCAGAGCGGAATCAACGGAAAGCGCGCCGAGTCCGCGGGAGGTGCGTTCCTGGTTGACCAGGCTCACGACTTGATTCTGGAATGCGGAATAGCCGGAACCAGAAGCGGAAGAGGAGGACGCCGGCTTAGACGAAGCCACCGGAGCGGAAGACGTGACCTTGGAGGAAGTCGTTCCCGTCGTCGTTGTGGTTTTCGGGCAGGAGGAATTCTTGTTGTAGCTGTTCAGAATGCTGTTGATCCAGTCGTTATAGGAATTGCCGGAAGGGGTCCCCGTATAGGTATAGACGTTCCCGGCGCAGTTGGAACCGTTGGTGCAGTTGCCGTTGCTGCAGTTTGCTCCGTTTGTGCAGTTATTGAACTGGCAGTAGACTTTTGCCGTGCATCCGTTGGTCTTGCAGGAAGAGGATGTGCCGCTGTTCGAGCTGCTCGAAGCCGTTGACGCCGGCGACACGGCGGAGGAGCCGGACGGGGTCGTCTTGGACGAAGTCGGGCAGGAGGATTTGCTCTTTGCCGCCTGGATCGCCGCCTGAACTGCCGAGGAGTTCACACTGCCGGAAGTCGGGCAGGAACTGGACGATTTCGACGCCAGCACCTGGTTAAGGGCGCTGGAAATGGAAGTCGGACAGGATTTCGACGATGTGGCGGAAAGAACAGCCTGTGCCGGCTGGCCGGAAAAATACGTGTTGCTGCCCGCCGCATACGCGCCGACGCTCCCGCATACGAGCAATGTGGAAACAAGCGCAATGACCTTTCTTTTCATATTCAATCTCCTTATGTGTCAAGCGGTTTGTTTTGTTACAAATATGTAATCGCAATTCGAAATATATTACAAATTTGTAACTTTTGCGTGACCTCATTGTAACACCGGGATACATCGGGTTCAACCCACAAATTCTTCCATTGCCCGCCCGACAGAATGTCCGCCGGACTAATGCGCCGCCGCAGGGAATATAAATGAAGCAAAACATCATGAAAGGCAGATTGCCATGAATCGTCACTATCCGTTTGAACTGCCTGCGCTCCCCTACGGCTACGATGCTCTGGAGCCGTACCTGTGCACCCGGATTTTACAACTGCACCATGACAAGCACTTCAAGAGCTATATCGACGGGCTCAACCATGCGCTGGAGGACTACCCGGCTTACCACAACTGGACGCTCGAACGCCTGATCCGCGAAAACTGCCGGCTCCCCTTTCAGATTCAGGCGGCGGTTTGGCAGAATGCCGGCGGCGTCTTCAACCATGCCATGTATTTCGATATCATGAAACCGCCGGCGGACAATCAGCCCGTCAGCGCCGCCGGAAGCAGGCTTTATGAAGCCGTGATCTCCGCCTTCGGCTCGACGGAAGCGTTCTTCGTGAAACTGAAGGAATGTTCCCTCTCGCAGTTCGGCTCCGGCTGGGGGTGGCTTGTTTCCGACCGGCGCGGGAGGCTGCGGGTCATCAACATGCCCAACCAGGATACCCCCCTCTCGTGCGACCTGTGCCCCATCATCCCGCTGGACGTATGGGAACACGCCTATTACCTGCAGTATGAAAACCGCAGGGGCGATTACATCGACGCTTTTTTCCATGTTTTGAATTTTGATGCCGCGGAGCAGAATTACCTCGCCTGCTTTTCCGCCGCGCCCGTCCGGTGGGGATGACAAAAGCCCGGACGCTTTCACGCGCCCGGGCTTCGGAGACATGTTTTATGGAAGCCGGCGCAGTGCAGTCCCCTCCCCCCGGTTCCCGCCGCCGGTCCGGACTGCCCGCTCCGGTCAAGGCAAGACAAGGCCTGCGGTCCGCAGCAGGATTTACAGGACGCAAAAAACGCCGAAGCCTGTCGGAATCCGGAAATTTAAATCGGATTTAACGCCGGTTTAACAGAAGCTGAGGCCATTCCTTTTATAATTTTTCTGTATGACGTGCAGTACCCGAGAGGAGACATCGCCGCAATGGATGAAAAAAACAGGGAAGAGCTGGACAGGATCATCCGCGAAAAACAAATACGCACCGTATTCCAGCCCATTGTTTCGCTTCGCGACGGAAACGTATTGGGCCATGAAGCGCTGAGCCGCATGACCTGCAGGACGACGATCGAAGGCCCCGAACAGCTTTTCCGGATCGCCGGCCAGCACGACCGTCTGTGGGACCTTGAGCTGCTGTGCAGAACGACCGCACTGCAGACGGCGTTTCTCGTCAAACGCGATCACAAGACAAAAAAGATCTTTCTGAACGTCAATCCGAACGTCATGCACGACGAAAAATTCCGCAACGGCTTTACAAAAGAATACCTGACCCAATACGGCATCGAACCGGAGAACATCATCTTCGAGATCACGGAACGGAACGCGATTTCGGATATCAGGGGTTTTCAGGGCACGGTATCGCATTATAAACAGCAGAACTACCGCATTGCGATCGACGACGTGGGGGCCGGATTTTCCGGTCTGAACCTCATCAGCGACATCCACCCGCACTATATCAAGCTGGACAACAACCTCATACACGGCATCAACGACGACAGCACGAAATACGCGCTTGTCAAAAGCATGGCGGAGCTTTCAAAGACCGCGAATATCCGCCTGATCGCGGAGGGCGTCGAAACGCGCGAGGAACTCTCGACGCTGATCGACCTCGGCGTACAGTACGCGCAGGGATATTTCCTGAAACGCCCGGAAGACGACATCGGCGATATCGGCCAGGACGTCAGGGACTTCATCGTCGAACAGAACCGCAGAAAAAACCACATGGTCGGCAACCTCGTCAGCAACATCTATATTCAGAATATCTGCACGCAGACCGAGACCATTCCGCCCGGAATGAATGTGGAAAAAGTCTTCGAAAAAATGAAGGGAAGCTCGAACACGTACGGGCTATGCGTGGTGGCGGCGGACGGAAGCGTCCTCGGGATCATAACAAAAACCAACCTTCTGCTTCAGCTCAGCGGCAGATACGGGTTCAGCCTGAACCAGCACCGCACGATCGCTTCGCTCTTGGACCAGCAGTTCCTGATGGTGGACTGCCACACCCCCATAGACGCCGTATCCACCGCCGCCATGTCGCGCCCGCCGGATAAACTGTACGACTTCATCGTGGTGGTGAAAAACGGCCGTTACCTCGGCACCGTCACGGTCAAGGACCTGCTGCAGAAAACGACGGAGGTCGAAGTGGCGAACGCAAAATTTCAGAGCCCGCTGACGGGGCTGCCCGGCAACGTCATCATCGACCAGCAGATCAGCCGTTGCATCTCGAGCGGGCAGGCCTACAGCATCATGTATTTCGACATCGACAATTTCAAAGCCTACAATGACGTTTACGGGTTTGAAAGCGGCGACAAGATCATCAAGCTGCTCGCCAGCTCCCTTACCGCCCATCTGCCGCCGGAGCAGTTCGTCGGTCACGTCGGCGGAGACGACTTCGTGGCGATTCTGCAGAGCGGCGACGCGGCCCTGTTCTGCAAATCCGTCATCGAGGAATTCGGCCGGGGAAAACTCCAGTTCTACCGTGGGGAAGATCTGGAACGCGGCTACATCTTGGCGGAAAACCGCCGCGGGGAAGTGGAAGAGTTCCCCTTCGTTTCCCTTTCTGTCGCAGGAGTGCTGAACGGCCGCCGGCGGTTTCGGAATATGGTGGAACTTTCGGAGGAGCTCGCCAAGCTGAAAAAGAAAAGCAAACAGCAAAAAGGAGACAGCTGTCTGTGGCTGGAAGAGGCCGAGCATCAGACCTATGCGCAATCGGCGGACCGAGCGCAGGACCCCGTCGCAGGTCTCTCCCGATACCCGCTGGTTCGATGGATGTAAACCCGGGATATCCCCTGTCCGCAGCGGATCCGATACGCACGGATTGCTGCGGCTGATTTCTGACCGGATATCAATAATAATTATCATTATTGATATTGTACAAAAAAACCTGTTTTCCGGACGGAAATATCTGCTTTTTTAGGCTGGACTTTAACCACGCGATCAGTTATACTGATTACAGAAAAAAGCCGGAGGGTTTCGGCGAAAACCAGATACTTCCCCAATCCGAAACGGCTTCCGGCTCCTTAAAAAAATTACGGATAAGATCGCATTTGAAAGGCGGCGAACGTTTTGCAAAAGGATTTTTGGGAGGCCGTGAAAGGCCGCAGGAGTTTTTACGCGATCGGGAAAGAGTCCGTTCTTTCCAACGAAGAAATCATAGCGCTGGTTGAAGCTGCCGTGAAGGAAGCGCCGAGCGCATTTAATTTGCAAGGTGCCCGGGCCGTCGTTCTTCTCGGCAAAGAGCACGACAGTTTTTGGGATCTGACGACTGAAGTGCTGCGCTCCGTCGTTCCGGCGGAAAGCTTCGCGTCGACGGCGCAGAAAATGGAGTCGTTCCGCGGCGGCTATGGGACCGTCCTGTTCTTTGAGGACCAGTCCACGGTGCAGAGCCTGCAGAATCAGTTTCCTCTGTACGGCGACAATTTCCCGGTATGGTCGCTGGAATCCTCCGGGATGCTGCAATTTCTCGTTTGGACCGCGCTTGAGGCGGCCGGGTTCGGGGCCAGCCTGCAGCATTACAATCCCCTGATCGACGAAAAGGTCGCAAAGGCCTGGAATGTTCCGAAGACCTGGAAGCTGCTTGCCGAAATGCCGTTCGGGAAACCGCTGGCAAAACCGGACGACAAAACTTTCCTCCCCGTTTCCGACCGCGTGAAAGTATACCGGTAAAACCGCGGCGCAGCTCCTATCATTCAGTTAAACTCCCTGCTTATCAGGCTGAAAATAATATTTTTGAGAAAGAAGGAGTACAAAATGTCAGATTTGGCTTTTTATCGTTGTGAACGGTGCGGGAATATCGTCGCACTGATCCGGAAGGGCGGCGGGGTGCTTTCCTGCTGCGGACAGGCAATGACCAAGCTGGAAGCGAATTCAACCGACGCGGCGCAGGAAAAACATGTTCCGGTCGTAACAAAGGAAGACGGAAAGATCGTTGTAACGGTCGGCTCCGTGGCGCATCCCATGACGCAGGAACACTATATCCAGTGGATCGCCCTGGAAACGGAAGGCAAGCTCCGCTTTGCTTATCTGAAGCCCGGCGAAGAGCCGAAAGCGACCTTCTGCGACGCCGATCACGGCACCGCTTACGCCTACTGCAACCTGCACGGTCTGTGGAAAGCGGAATTTTAATCAACCGACTCCTGTGTGAAAATTCCATACTAGGAAGGGGCTGTTGCAAAACAGCCCCTTCTTTGTTATCTCAGCCTTGAAATTTTCGCCCGGCACGCCTCACAGATATTTTTTCCCGCAAAGGTAACGACACCGTCCGTGCCGCCGCAGAAAGTACACGCCGGCTCGTGCTTTTCCAAAACAAGATGATTGTCGTACCAGAAAAATTCTATGCTGTCTCTTTCCCGCACGTCTAACTTTTTCCTGATTTCGGCAGGTAAAACAATGCGGCCCATCTCGCCGACCCTTCTTACAATTCCCGTCGCTCTCATATCGGTTGCCTTTCCCCTTCCAAAATATGATCAATATTGATCATAACAGTATATGTCCATTATAAGGCATAATTTAGAAAAGTAAAGGGGAAGGTGAATTAAACTGATCTCTTATGCTCCACTTTGGAAGACGATGGAAAGGCGAGGCGCAACAACCTACACCCTTAGAAACAAGGGTAAGGATGAAAATATCAGTGGTTCGACGGTACTACGGCTGCAAAAGAATGAATCCGTCTCTACCAATACGCTGAATACCCTTTGCAAAATTCTGGATTGCAAACTGTCTGACATAGCTGAATACATACCGGATTAAGAGGGCTGTTCCAAAATGATTTTGCGACAGCAGATAATCCCTCGACAGAAAAATGCGCCCTGAAACGGCTTGCAAAAGCCCTGTCAAGGCGCATTTCTTGCGCATTATTTTTCGGCGAGTCTGTTTTGCAGCAGCCACCTTCCCTACTGTCTTATCGATACCGCGCAGGGTCATAAAAAAGGCCTTTTCGTTTTACAGCCCTGTCTTTTCGAGCGCCTGCCGGATATCTCCGACAATGTCCTCCGCGTCCTCCAGGCCGACGCTGAAGCGAAAAAAGCCGCCGTGAAACTCCTCGGGATACAGGTACTGCCGCTCGTCCTCCGGGCCGAGAAAAACGATCAGACTTTCGTCGTGGCCGAGAGACACGGCCGAGGTGATCACCTTCAGGCGGCTGACGAAACGGTTATGAGCCTCGGCGTCGCCCTTCAGGCCGAACGCGATCATGCCTGAAAAGCCGCCGTGCATCTGCTTCGCCGCAACGGCGTGCCCGGGGTCGTCCTCCAGACCCGGGTAAGCCACAAACCGCACGGCGGGATGGCTTCTGAGAAATTTCGCAACGGTAAGCGCGCTTTCGCTGTGCTGCCGCATCCTGAGCGGCAGCATAACGGATCCGCGCGTGATCAGCCACGCGTTGAACGGGCTGATGACCCCGCCGAGATTCACCATCGCCTCCGCCCGGATCCAGTCGATCAGCTCCTTCTTTCCGGAGACGGAGCCGCCGAGCGCGTCACCGTGGCCGTTGATGTATTTCGTAAGGCTCTCAACGGTAAGGTCCGCGCCCAGTTCGGCCGGGCGCTGCAGATACGGGGAGGCAAAGGTGTTGTCTACGGAGAACAGGATTTCTTTTTCATGCGCGATGCGGGCGATCGCCGCAATATCGGAGACGCCGATGGTCGGGTTGCCCGGCGTCTCGATGTGGATCAGCTTCGTATTCGGCCGGATCGCGTCGATCACCGCCTGCGGGTCCGACGTATCCACAAGGGTGGCTTCAATGCCGTATTTTTCTTTCAGTTCTTCCGTCAGAAGGCGGTAAACGGCAATGTACGTCACCTTGGAGGTGACGACATGATCGCCCGTCTTGAGGAAGGTATAAAAGATTCCGGAAAGCGCCGCCACGCCGGACGCGAGAACCACGCTGTCTTCCGTCCCCTCCAGCGACGAGATTTTCTGCTGCAGATAAAGCTGGTTGACGCCGCTGTTCCTTGTGTACAGTGCCTTGTCGGTGCTGCTCCAGTTGATGCTGCTGGGGTCGTAGGGAAGCGCGTAGCAGTTTGCCATGGTGATCGGCCGCCGGATTGCCCCCGTGCCCTCATCCACGTCGTTGCCGGCATGGACCGACCTGGTCGAAAATCCGTATTCGGAACCGTAAGTGCATCCGGACATTTTGTATCCCCTTCCATTGATCCAGCCGTTGCTCCCTCACTCCTCCTGTGCACTCAGGTCGGAAAGATCATAGGG
>JAEZRH010000146.1 GCA_023412845.1 Bacillota bacterium | reverse complement strand
AGAACTGGATTCCCATGCAGGAGGAGGGTGTTTCCAAGCTGCTGGAGATGCCGGTCACGCAGATGGAAGAAAAACTGGGGATAGAAGCCTGACCGCCGCTTGTAAAGGAGAAAACATGGGACTTTTTTCGAAAATCAGAGACGGACTGAAAAAAACGAGGGAAAACATGAGTGCTTCGGTCACCTCCATGCTTCATTCCTTTACAAAGATTGACGAGGAGCTTTTTGAGGAATTGGAAGAGCTTCTCGTGATGGGGGACGTGGGCGTCCCCACGGCGGAATTCATCTGCTCCGAACTCCGGAAAAAGGTCAGGGAACAGGGCGTTACGGACCCCGCGCAGATCGAAAGCATGCTCCGGCAGATCGTCGCGGACATGCTGCGGGGCGGCGAAGAACTGGAAGCGAATACGAGGCCTTCCGTCATCCTTGTCATCGGCGTGAACGGGACAGGCAAGACGACAACGGCCGGCAAGCTTGCCGCAATGCTGGAAAAGCAGGGCAGGAAAGTCATTCTGGGGGCGGCGGACACCTTCCGCGCCGCGGCCGTGGAGCAGCTTTCGGTCTGGGCGGAGCGCTCCGGGGCACAGCTTGTGAGCCACCCGCAGGGGAGCGACCCGGCGGCCGTGGTGTTCGACTCCATAACGGCGGCGAAATCCCGCGGCGCGGACGTCGTCATCTGCGACACAGCTGGGCGCCTTCATAACAAGAAGGACCTGATGGAAGAGCTTTCGAAGATCAACCGGGTCGTCCAGCGCGAGGCGCCCGACGCGGACAAAGAGGTCCTGCTTGTGCTGGATGCCGCGACCGGACAGAATGCCGTGAACCAGGCGCGGGAATTCAGCGCCGCCGCCGATATCACGGGGATCGTCCTCACAAAGCTGGACGGCACCCCGAAGGGCGGCGTCATCCTCGCTATCCGTCAGGAGCTGCATCTTCCGGTCAAGTTTATCGGCGTGGGGGAGCAGGCGGACGACCTGCAGCCGTTCGATGCCGATCAGTTTGCGCAGGCGTTGTTTGCGCAGCAGGAATGAGGGAAAGCAATGGAGATTGTCATCGCTACGCACAACAGGAATAAGATACGGGAGTTCGAACGGATTCTGCAGCCGCTCGGGGTCGGCGTCGTTTCCGCCGGGCTGCCGGAGGTAGAGGAAACGGGGACCACGTTCGCTCAGAATGCGTTTCTGAAAGCGGACTCCGCCTGCCGGGCGACGGGACGCCCCGCCGTGGCGGACGATTCCGGTCTTTCGGTCGATGCGCTGAACGGCGCGCCGGGCGTCTATTCCGCCCGCTACGCGGGGGAAGATACGCCGTATGAACTGAAAATCGCAAAGCTGCTGGATTCGATCAAGAATGTGCCGGCAAAACGGCGCGGCGCGAAATTCGTGTGCGCCATCTGCTGCGTTTTTCCAAACGGCGACCGTATCACGGCGGAAGCGGAATGCCGGGGTTCCATCGCGTTTGCTCCATCCGGAAACGGCGGCTTCGGATATGATCCGGTTTTTCTGGCAGGGGAAAAGACCTTCGCCGAACTGGGACCGGAGGAAAAGGACGCAATCAGCCACCGCGGCCAGGCGCTTCGTCTGTTTGCGGAAAAACTAAAAGAATACAGGGAGAAAAAAGATGCTGACAAGTAAGCAGAGGGCATACCTTCGTTCGCTTGCGAACCCGATCGACACCATCCTGATCGTGGGCAAAGGGGGAATGGATGCCGACGTACTGAAACAGGCGGACGACGCTCTGGCTGCGCGGGAGCTGATCAAGGGCAAGGTACTTGAGACTTCTCCGCTTTCACCGCGTGAAGCCGCAGAGCTGATTGCGAAAGAAACGTCGGCGGAGACCGTACAGGTGATCGGCTCCAAATTCGTTCTTTACCGCAAAAACGACAAGGAATCGAAAATTGTTCTTCCCAAAGCGGGGAAAAAGTAATATGATGGAAGATAAAGAACGTGCGCAGGTCAAAAATCTCGCGATTTTTGGCGGCACGTTCAATCCCGTCCACAACGGGCACATCCATCTGGCTCGTCGTTTCGGGGAGCTTATCGGAGCCGAAAGGGTCCTGCTTATCCCGACGGCCACCCCTCCGCACAAACAGGCGGACAGCCTTGCGGATGCTTCGGACCGGCTTGTCATGTGCCGCCTTGCGGCGCAGGGGCCGCCGCTTGAAGCCAGCGATATCGAAATACGCCGCGGAGGCCGCAGCTACACCTCCGACACTCTGCGGGAACTGAAGCGGCTTTACCCGAACGCAGCGCTCTATCTTCTCATGGGCGAAGATATGTTCCTGACTCTGGAACGCTGGCGCGAGCCCGAGGTCATCTATTCCCTTGCGACCGTCTGCGTCGCGCCCCGCAGCCGGAACGGCGAGATCCGCCTGCGGGGCTGCGCTTCCGCGCTGCGGTCAAAGGGTGCCCGGGTGCGGATCGAGCCGATTCCCTATCTTCCCGTTTCTTCCACCATGGTGCGTGAGGCGGTCCGGGAAGGCGAATCCATTTCGGGCATGGTTCCGGAAGCGGTCGCGGAATATATCAGAAAAAACCATCTTTATCTGGAGTGAATGATAACAATGCTGGAACAATACAAGCAAATCATCAGACCGCTGCTTGGCGACAAGCGCTATTAC
The DNA here is from genome assembly GCA_023412845.1 of Bacillota bacterium. Classification (GTDB taxonomy): domain Bacteria; phylum Bacillota; class Clostridia; order Oscillospirales; family Acutalibacteraceae; genus Thermocaproicibacter. Next base: position 3,329 of record JAEZRH010000146.1, on the reverse strand, counting down.
CACTCCGAATGCGTCGCAAAAGCCGCGCGGGAGCTGGCTGCCAAATACGGTGCGGACGAAGAGAAAGCGGAGACCGCCGGCATTCTGCACGACATCATGAAGGACACCGCCCCCGAAAAGCAGCTTGCCATGATGGAACGGTACGGCATCCGGCTGACTCCGGTGGAGCGTAATGCCCCGAAACTGTGGCATGCCATGCTGGGGGCCGCTTACCTGAAAAACGAGCTGGAAATCGGGGACGCCGCCGTTCTGGACGCCGTGCGCTACCACACGACGGGCCGCGCGGATATGACCCTGCTGGATAAGGTCCTGTTCATCGCGGATTTTATTTCCGCCGACAGGGACTACCCCGGCGTGGAAGATCTTCGCAAAGCCGCCGGCGTCAGTCTGGAAGAGGCAATGATCGCCGGACTTTCGCATACGATCGCCGACCTTGCGCAGGCGCGCAAGCCGATTCATCCGGATACTGTTGATGCTTATAACGAAGCTACGCTGGGCCACACAAAATAAATGCGAAAAAGGGGTTGTTAAACAGATGACATCGCTGGAACTTGGAGAGAAGGTCGTAAAGGTACTGGACGAAAAAAAGGCAACAGACCTGAAAATGATCCGCATCGAGGACATTTCGGTTCTGGCCGATTATTTCGTCATTGCGACGGGCACAAGCAGTACGCATGTCAAGTCGCTGGCAGATGAAGTCGAGTTCCGCCTGAAAGAACTGGGCGTCGAGCCGTCGCACGTGGAAGGTTACCGCTCTAATTCATGGATTCTGCTAGATTACTCCAACGTCATGGTCCATGTGTTTACCGCCGAATCCCGCAGCTTTTACGATCTTGACCGGCTCTGGCGCGACGGGGAAGCCATTGATATTTCCCATTTACTTGAGTAAATCCTTGAAAGTAACAAGAATGCAGGGGCGAAAAGAATGAAATACGATCCGAAACCGATTGAACAAAAATGGCAGGCGGAATGGGAAAAATCCGGCGTTTTCCATGCGTCGAACGATTCCGGGAAGCCAAAATACTACGCGCTGATCGAGTTCCCTTATCCATCCGGTCAGGGCCTGCATGTGGGACATCCGCGCTCTTATACGGCGATGGACATCATCGCCCGCAAGCGCCGTATGCAGGGGTACAACGTGATGTACCCGATCGGCTGGGACGCGTTCGGCCTTCCGAGCGAAAACTATGCTATCAAGAACCACGTTCATCCCGCGATCGTCACAAAGCAGAACATCGCGCGCTTCAAAAGTCAGCTCCAGTCGCTTGGCCTTTCGTTCGACTGGTCGCGTGAAATCAACACTACTGACCCGGAATATTATAAGTGGACGCAGTGGATTTTCCTCCAGCTTTTCAGGCACGGGCTTGCCTATAAAAAAGAGATGGCGGTCAACTGGTGCACGTCCTGCAAATGCGTTCTCGCAAACGAAGAGGTCGTAAACGGCGTATGCGAGCGCTGCGGCAGCGAAGTGGTCCAGAAAGTCAAATCCCAGTGGATGCTGAAAATCACGGCATACGCGCAGCGCCTGATCGACGACCTTGACCTTGTGGATTACCCGGAGCGCGTTAAGGCGCAGCAGAGGAACTGGATCGGCCGATCCACCGGCGCGGAGGTGGACTTTACTACCACGGCGGGGGACAAGCTGACGGTTTACACCACCCGCCCGGACACGCTGTACGGCGTTACTTACATGGTCCTTTCGCCGGAGCACCCCTATCTTGAAAAATGGTCCGGCCAGATCAAAAACCTCAAGGCGGTCCATGCCTATCAGGCGGAAGCCGCCAAAAAGTCGGATTTTGAACGAACCGAAATCGCGAAAGACAAAACCGGTGTGGCGCTGGAAGGCGTCCGCGCGGTCAATCCGGTGAACGGCAGGGAAATCCCGATCTTTATTTCCGACTACGTCCTCATGTCCTATGGAACGGGCGCCATCATGGCCGTTCCGGCACACGATACCCGCGACTGGGATTTCGCGAAGAAGTTCGGTCTGCCCATCATTGAGGTGGTCAAGGGCGGCGACGTGCAGAACGAAGCTTTTACCGACTGCGAAACGGGGATTCTTGTCAATTCCGGCATTCTTGACGGCCTGGCGGTGGACGAAGCGAAAAAGAAGATCACGGCTTTTCTCACGGAGAAGGGGATCGGCCGTGCGAAGGTCAACTATAAACTGCGCGATTGGGTCTTTTCGCGGCAGCGCTACTGGGGCGAACCTATCCCCATTGTCAACTGTCCGCACTGCGGCTATGTCGCCGTGCCGGAAAGCGAGCTTCCCCTGCGCCTGCCCGAGGTGAAGTCGTATGAGCCGACCGATACCGGTGAATCGCCCCTTGCCCACATGACCGACTGGGTCGGCACGACCTGCCCGCATTGCGGCGGCCCCGCAAAGCGCGAAACGGACACCATGCCCCAGTGGGCCGGTTCTTCGTGGTATTTCCTGCGCTATACGGACCCGCACAACAAGGATGCTTTTGCCGGGAAAGAGGCCCTCAAATACTGGACCCCTGTGGACTGGTACAACGGCGGCATGGAACATACGACGCTCCACCTGCTTTACAGCCGCTTCTGGCACAAATTCCTTTACGACATCGGCGAAGTGCCGACGCCGGAGCCGTACGCCAAGCGGACGAGCCACGGCATGATCCTCGGCGAAAACGGGGAAAAGATGAGCAAATCCCGCGGCAACGTCATCAATCCGGACGATATTGTGCTGGAATACGGCGCCGACACCATGCGGCTCTATGAAATGTTCATCGGTGATTTTGAAAAGGCTGCTCCGTGGAGTACGCACGGGATCAAAGGCTGCCGCAGATTCGTCGAGCGTTTCTGGAATCTGCAGGAAATTCTGGCTGACGGCGACGAAATCCGGGAGGAAATGCAGGTCCCGTTCAACCGCGCTATTAAAAAAGTCGGCGAGGACGTGGAAAACCTGAAGTTCAACACGGCGATCGCCGCTCTGATGTCGCTGATAAACGATGTTACGGCCTCCGGTTCCATCACCCGCGGGGAGCTGAGAATCTTTACCGTCCTGCTCAATCTGTTCGCGCCGCATGTCTGCGAAGAAATGTGGGCGCAGCAAAAGCTGGGGGCGGGTATGGCCTGCCAGCAGAACTGGCCGTCGTACGACGAGTCGAAGTGTGCCGGCGGGACTATCGAGATCGCGGTGCAGGTTAACGGCAAGGTGCGGGCGCGCCTGACCGTCGCCGCCGGCATCTCAAAGGAAGACGCTTTGTCGGCCGCGAAGGAGAACGAAAAAATTGCTTCGGAACTTGCGGGTAAAAAGCTTCTGAAAGAAATTTATGTGCCCGGTAAACTCGTCAATTTTGTAGCGA
>JAEZRH010000167.1 GCA_023412845.1 Bacillota bacterium | reverse complement strand
CCTTCTCTTTTTTGCGGTCGATCACCCCGAACCGGTGGCAGATCTGGTCAAGGTTCGGCAAAGCTATGTTGTTCTGAATGCTCAGTTTAACACAGAGCCCATCTTTCCGCCGGTCTTCCGGAACCAGCATGATGCCCGCCCGGATGGCGTCGAGCGGCTGGCCGATGGCGACTTCTTTCCCGTCTATGAAGATCTGCCCGCCCTCCTTCGGGTCGGCCCCGAAGATGGCGCGGGTCGTTTCCGTCCGTCCGGCGCCCATCAGCCCGGCAATGCCGACGATCTCGCCCTCGTAAAGGTCGAAGCTTACGTCGCGGACCATTTTGCCCGCATTCAGATTGCGGACCTCAAAAACCTTTTCCCCCCGGCTGCAGGCCACGCGCGGGAACTCTTCCTTGATCTCGCGGCCGACCATGTAGGAGATGATCTGCGGAAGGGTCGTGTCCGCGAAGCTCATCGAGGTGATGTATTTCCCGTCGCGCATGATGACGACGCGGTCCACGATGTTCTGCAGCTCTTCCAGCCGGTGTGATATGTAGACGATGCCGCAGTGCTCTTCCTTCAGCTTGCGGATGATACGGAACAGGTCGTCGATCTCGTTCGTCGTGAGGGCCGACGTGGGCTCGTCCATGATCAGAATTTTGGCGTCGAAAGAGAGGGCTTTCGCGATTTCCACCATCTGCTGCTTCGAAACCTGCAGGCTGCCCACCGGAACGCCCGGGTCGATGTCGATGTTCAGGCGGTCGAGCAGCTTTTTTGCCTCCGCGTTCATGGCCCGGTTGTCCAACACGCCGGACCTGACTTTTTCATGCCCCAGAAAGATATTTTCGGCAACCGTCAGGTGCCTGCACAGGTTCAGCTCCTGGTGGATGATGGCGATGCCCATCTCCTGAGCTTTCTGCGGATCCATGCCGTCCACGGTTTTCCCGAATACGCGGATGGCCCCTTCGTCCTTCGTGTAAACGCCGCTGAGGATTTTCATGAGAGTGGATTTTCCCGCTCCGTTTTCACCCAGCAGAGCAAGGACTTCGCCCTGTTTCAGGTGAAAGGAAACGTCGTCCAGTGCTTTGACCCCTGCAAAACTTTTGGTGATATGCTCCATTTCCACAATATAATCTTCCATGTACCGCATCCGTCCTTCCTCTCTGTGGCCATAGTATATCATAGGCGGCCGGAAGAGGTAAGGGGAGTGCCTTTCGATTTATGGGGTCTTTCTTTTGGACTTTATCAATAAATCTGATTTTGAATGACAACTGTTTTCATGCAATATTCCATTTAACCTCCATAAAACCGATCCGTAACATAAAAAAACCGGCGCGGAACGTTCTCGCGTCGGCGTTGGTCATATGCTCTGCGGCGTGATTCCCTCCGTCTGGAACTGGCCGAACTCCTGGCTCCGGTATTCGCGCCGGAAGGTGCCGTTCCGGAAGGTGATCAGGCGGTCCGTCACCACGAGCGTATCGGAAAAGTTCACCGCGAGGATCACGACGGTGATGTCTTTTTCTTTCAGGCGGTTGATGAGCGAGATGATCTCCCTGCGCAGGAAGAGGTCGGCGTCGGCGAAAGGCTGCACGCAGAAAACGATTTTGGGGTTGCCGAGTCCGATGCGCGTGTAGATGAGGTTATAGAGCGACGAAAGCTTCAGGCGCATGGGGTTCGTCTCGTCCGCGTCCTCCCCAAGGACCGGGCGGAACTCGTTCAGGATTCCGCGCCTGACCCTGTTGTTCAGGTGCATGGGATTGTTCTTTTCCGCCGCGAGGAAGCAGAGATTGTCAGCCACGCTCAGCTCGCGGAACAGCATGCTCTGGGCAGGGTTTTCGGCGATAAACGCGACGCCGTGGGCGACGGCGTGCCGTGCGGAGCGGAACGTGTACTCGTTCCCGTCCAGATAGACGGCGCCGCTGTCCGGGCGGAGAGAACCGTCCATCAGGCCGAGAATGTCGGGGAGGACCGTGTTGTCCAGGTCAAGCAGGGTGGTGCATTCCCCCTCCAGAACGGAAAAGGTAAGGCGGCGGAGGTTCGCGGTGCATACGTCCCGGAACGAAAGGATTTCCCTGCCGCCGCGGCGGACGATCTGCTCCCGGCCGAAATCCGTGAACATGTCCCGGTAGTAGGGCGCGACGTTCTCGTCCTTGAAATCCTCCCGTTCGAGGACCTTCAGGATCCCGCCGTCGCGCATCATGGCGATGCGGTCGCAGATCTTGAACGCCTCCTCATGGTGGTTGCAGATGTAGAGGAAGGTCAGCCCTTCCGCGGCGTAGTGGCGCAGGAGCGCGAAAAAGTGGGAAAGGTTTTCCGTGCTGACGGAGTTGCTGACGTCGCGGATGACGATGAGCTTTGCGCCCATGACGACCGCGCGCAGAAGCTCCACAAGATATCTTTCGTAAACCGTGAGGTCCTTCACCAGCCGGCTGCCGTCCAGCTTGATGCCGAGAGGTTCCGTGAAGCGGCGGAGCTGGTCGTTCAGCACGCGGGGACTGATGAGAAATTTCCGGAACCCCCTGCGCAGCACGAACACGTTGTCGGCGACCGTAAGGTCGTCTACAAGCAGACATCTGCGGTCGATTACCGCGGCCCTGTTCATCGTCATGGTGCCGTGCTGGTAGGTGTTGACGAGTGTGTCGCAGAAATACACGCGGCCGTAGTGGATCGGCCGGTTCTGCTCGATGAGGCCGATGAGGGATTCCTCGCCGTTTGGGTTGATGCAGACGAGGCCCATGATCTCCCCCTGAAAGATATGCAGGCTGAAATTGTCGAGCTGTGTCACTTCGTCCTGTATGGTGGTGACGCGTTCCATGCGGAGAATCTCGCGTCTCATAGGTGCGCCCCTCCGTCCGGGCTGTGCAGGATCGGGAGCGTGATCTCCACGTCCGTGCCTACGTTCAGCGTGCTGTACATGCACACGCCATACTCTTCGCCGAACAGCAGCTTGATGCGGCTGTTGACGTTCACGACGGCGATGCCCCCGGTCGTCTGCGCGGCCGGCGCGACGTAGTCGAACGACATGCCGCGCAGCTTTGCGTTGATCTCCGACAGGCGCTCTTCCGTCATACCCACGCCGTTGTCCGATATGGTGATGATCAGCCGCTGGGGGGTCGATTCGATGCGGATGCGGATCTTCCCGTGGCCGATTTTCCGCTCGATGCCGTGGTAGATCGCGTTTTCCACGATCGGCTGCAGGATCAGCTTCGGCATCCGGCAGGACATCAGCTCCGGCCCTTCCTTTTCGTCGTATTCCACGCAAAGGCTCAGCCGGTCGCCGAAGCGGTAGCGCTGGATGATGTAATAGTTGTTGACGTTCGTCAGCTCGTCCTCCACCTGCACCAGATTTTCGACCTTCGAGATGGTGTACTGGAAGAACGTGGCGAGCGCCTCCGTCATTTTCGCCACGTTCTCAAGGCCGGCGCTGAGCGTTTCGCCGCGGATGCCTTCGAGCGTGTTGTAAAGAAAGTGCGGGTTGATCTGATTCTGCAGGGCGAGATACTGCGCCTGCTTTTTCGAGGCGCTGATCAGCTCGTCCGTCTTCATGATCTCCTCGACTTTTTTTGCGACCGCCTCGACCTCCGGGCTGAGCGTCACCTTCTGGCCGAACAGCCCGTTGATGGTGTAACCCGAAGCGAACAGGCGCAGCACCTTGGCGCACTCGCGGTAAGGCTTCCACACCCAGCGGTAAAAGGCCAAGGCGATCAGCCCGGCGGCCGCAGTCTCCGCGCCCGCCGCCGGCAGAAGCGCCCGATTGCCCACGGCGGCGAAAATGATGACGCCGAGCGCCGTGAGAAAGCATGCCGCGAGAAGCGAGGCCAGAAGCATCACGCGGCTTGTGAGGTAACGCCGTAACCGTTCCCGCATCGCAGTCCGCCGCCTTTACGAATAGATTTTGCGGTACTCGTTTGGTTTGAGTCCCGTGGAATTCCGGAAGCTCCTGGTAAAATGTTTCAGGTCGCTGTACCCGACCTGCTCGCAGATGGCCGCGACGCTGAGATTGGTTTCTTTCAGAAGATCCTTCGCCCTTCCCATGCGGATCTCCGTCAGGTAGTCGAGAAAATTCTCTCCGCTTTCGCGCTTGAACAGCGTGCTGAAATACGCCGCGCTGAACCCGACGTAGCTGCTGACGTCGTCGAGGCTGACCGGCTGCATGTAATGCTCCTGTATGTACTGTTTTGCAAGGCGGATGGGCTTCGAATCCCGCTGCCGCTTCTCCTCCCTGACGGCGCGGAGCGATTCGCCGACAAGCTTGCCGAGGTATTGGAACAGGAGGTCCGCGCTCCCGCAGCGGCCCGCGTGGATGCGGAATTTCTCGGGCAGGTCTTCTCCGCCGGGGGGAGCGATACCCAGCTTCTGCAGCTCCAGCACATACAGGCCGCAGAACTGCCGGGCGGCGGCAAGAAGTTCGGCGCCGGGCAGTTCCCTGTCCGCGGCCGTGTCTCTCAGCCAGGAGATGCAGCCGGAAACGGCCTCTTCGTCCAGGAGCTCCAGCGCGGCCGAAAGCCTGCGGGTGATCTCGGACACAAGCCCGGCCCCGGTTTTCGGCTCGGGCGGCCTGTCGCAGGCGATGACCGAGCCGGTCCCGGCCACGAGCCTCTGGCCCGCGGCGAATTCCGCGGTCTGCAGCGACTCGCGCAGGTGCCCGATGTCCCCGACGGTCATGCCCTCCCCTATGGTGAACTCCATCTGCGAAAACATGGTCTTTTGCACCAGAAGTTCGTCCATGACCGCGCGGACCAGTTTATGTATGCTTTTCCGGGCCTCCGGGCTGAAATTCAGGATGCAGTCGATCGTATTGTCGTTCCGGAAGATGCCGGAATCGTAACAGCTTTTTTTCAGCGAAAGCTCAAGGAGCTGCTCTGCTTTTTCACCCAGGATCGGGATGGCGCCGTCGTACTGCTCCTCGTACCCGCAGTCCACCTTTACCTCAAGCGCGGCGAAAAGCCCCGGCTGAAATGCGTAGTGGTAGGTGCCGTTTACAAAGTCGAGGGTCAGCTCTTTACCGGACGCGTTCCCGCCGCCCAGGAGGCATTCCGTAAAAAAGCTGCCGTGCAGCCTGTCGATATCGTTTTTCAGCCTGGCGCGCAGCCGCTCTTCCTCGCCGAGGCGGTCGGCGCGCTCAAGGTGCTTGGCGCGCATCTTCTGCAGGGCCGCCGTAAGCTCGTCTTTTTTGATCGGCTTCAGCAGATAGTCCGCCACGCCGTACTTGATGGCGTTCTGTGCATATTCGAAATGCCGGTAGCCGCTGATGATGATGAAATCCAGCTTCGGCCGGAGATTCTGCGCTTTCTGGATCAGCTCGAGCCCGTCGCAGCCCGGCATGCGGATATCCGTGATCAGCAGGTCCGGCTGTACGGCGGGGATCTTTTCGAGCGCCTCGATCCCGTTGCGGACCACCTCGGCGATCTCCATGTCAAAGGAATCCCAGTCGACGAGGTTCTGTATCAGGCGGCAGACATTCTCTTCATCGTCTGCGATCATTACTTTGATCATAATCATCCTCCAATCAGGTTGGTGCGGGAATGGAATTTGGGACGGACTGACGGACCGGCATGATGGTGCCTTCATTCTAGCATCGCTGTTTTTTGATGTCAACATACAATAATTTTTTGAATAGTTCAAATCAATTGTTGAAATTGCGTTGGCGCCCGCTCATATAACTTGGAAGAAAAGCGCCGTGCGGCTTGATTTTTACCCGGCCGCTCCCTATAATAACAATTGATATTAAAATGAACGGGAGAAACGCCATGATTTTGGAAATCCTGAAAGCCATCCTGCTCGGCATCGTGGAAGGGCTGACCGAATGGCTGCCGATCAGCAGCACGGGCCACATGATCCTTGTGGAACAATTTGTCCAGCAAAAACTCAGCGACTCTTTCAGGGAGATGTTTCTCGTTGTCATCCAGTTCGGGGCGATCCTGGCCGTGGTGGTGCTCTATTTCCATAAGCTGAACCCTTTTTCCCGCAGAAAATCGCCGTCCGCGCGTCATGAAACCGTTTCCCTGTGGCTCAAGGTTTTCGTGGCCTGCATTCCGGCCGGCGTGGTCGGACTGCTGTTCAACGACCAGATCAACGCGCTGTTCTACAATTACGTGACCGTGGCCATAACGCTGATCGTCTACGGCGTGCTGTTCATCGTGGTTGAGAACTACAACCGGAAAAGACGCCCGGCCGTGCGCGATTTCTCTCATCTTTCCTTTCGCAATGCGCTCGCCGTCGGTGGGTTCCAGCTCCTTTCACTGATCCCCGGGACCTCCCGGTCCGGGGCGACGATTCTGGGGGCGATCATGCTCGGCACCAGCAGGGAAGTGGCGTCGGAGTTTTCGTTCTTTCTCGCCATCCCGGTCATGTTCGGCGCCAGCGCGCTGAAAATGGTGAAGTTCGGCTTCCATTACACTCCTGTGGAAGCGGCCGTGCTTGCCGCCGGCATGCTGACGGCGTTCCTTGTCTCCATCGTCGCCATCCGGTTCCTGATGGG
>JAEZRH010000034.1 GCA_023412845.1 Bacillota bacterium | reverse complement strand
GCCTGCGCCTCAAGGAAAGCGACCGGCTCGCCGCCATGGCGGACGGGCTCTGCGCACTGGGCGCGGACGTGCGGCAGACGCCCGACGGATTGGAGCTCCACGGCGTCGGCCTCCTGCGCGGCGGCAGGGCCGAGGGCCGGGGCGACCACCGCGTGGTGATGGCGCTTGCCGTCGCGGCGCTGCGCGCGGAAGGGGAAACCGTTCTGACCGACGCGCAGAGCGTTCGCAAAAGCTACCCGGATTTTTTCCGGGACTACAACCGTCTGGGAGGGAAAGCGTATGACCTGGGGAAATAAGCTGCGCCTGACCATTTTTGGCGAGAGCCACGGACCGGCGATCGGCGCCGTGCTGGAAGGTCTGCCCGCAGGCGAAACGGTTGACCTGCAGGAAGTGAGGAAGCAGATGGCCCGGCGCGCGCCGGGGCGCGATCTTTCCGCGACGCCGCGGAAGGAGAGCGACGAGCCGGAGCTCCTCAGCGGCATGCTGAACGGGCGAACCACGGGCGCGCCGCTGTGCGCCGTGATACGGAACACGAACACCCATTCTTCCGACTACGACGCCATGCGGAACATCCCGCGCCCGGGCCACGCGGACTACCCGGCCTTCGTTCGCTACGGCGGCTTCAACGACGTGCGCGGCGGCGGGCGCTTCTCCGGCAGGATGACCGCCCCGCTCGTGTTTGCGGGCGCGCTCTGCCGTCAGATTCTTTCGCGGCGCGGCGTAATCATCGGCGCGCACGTGCTCAGCATCCATGGGGTCGAGGACTCCCCGTTCGACCCGGTGAATCTCCCCGTCTCCCTGCTGGAAGACTTGTCGGCGCGGTACTTTCCGACCATAGATCGCGGCGCGGAGGAGGCCATGCGGGCACAGATCGAGTCGGCGCGCAGAAGCCTCGACAGCGTTGGCGGCATCGTGGAATGCGCCGCGGCAGGCCTGCCCGCGGGGGCCGGGGGACCGCTTTCGGAGGGCGTGGAATCCTCGCTCTCTTCGCTCCTGTTCGCCATTCCGGCGTGCAAGGGCGTGGAATTCGGCGCCGGGTTCCGCGCCGCCGCGATGTTCGGCAGCCAGAACAACGACCCGTTCTATTACGACGGGGAAACGGTGAAAACAAGGACCAACCGCGCGGGCGGCGTTCTCGGCGGCATCACCACGGGCATGCCGCTCGTTTTCCGCGCGGCGTTCAAGCCGACGCCATCCATCGGGCAGGAGCAGGACAGCGTGGACCTTTCGCTGCACCGGAACACAAAGCTCGCCGTGCAGGGCAGGCACGACCCGTGCATCGTGCCGCGCGCCGTGCCCGTCGTGGAGGCCGCGGCGGCCGTGGCGCTTCTCGACCTGCTGCAGGCTAAGGGAGGTTTAACATGAATTTGGAAGAAATCCGGGCCGAAATCGACAGGATCGACGAACAGCTTCTGCCGCTTTTCCTCCGCCGCATGGACTGCGCGAAGCGGGTGGCGGAGATCAAGGGCAAAAGCGGCCAGCCTGTGTTCAATGAAGCGCGGGAACAGCAGATTCTGGATAAAATGTCCCGGGAGGCGGGCGATTACGCCGGCGAAACGCGCATCCTTTTCTCGAACCTGATGGCGATGAGCCGGGCGGTGCAGCACCGGCTGCTTCAAAGCGGGGCGCCGCTGCGCGAGTCCGTGCGCGGGGCCTCGCCCGAAGCGCCGCGGGCGGAACGCGTCGCCTGCCTGGGGCGGGAGGGCTCTTTTTCCCACGAAGCGCTTTTGAAGCTGTACCCGGGCGCGCAGCCGCTTTTTCATGAAGACTTCGCTTCCATTTTCGCCGCGGTGCAGACGGAAGACGCCGACCTCGGCGTTCTGCCCGTCGAGAATTCCTCCGCCGGCTCCGTCGGCGAGGTCTACGGCCTGATGCTGAAATACCGCTTTTCCATCGTGGGGGCGGTCAGCCTTCCGGTCAGCCACTGCCTGGCCTCTTCGGAATCCGGCATCGGCGATATCCATGTCGTATATTCCCACCCGCAGGCGCTGTGCCAATGTTCGGAATTTCTTCAGAAAAACGGTCTCGCGGCCGAAAAATTCTCCAGCACGGCGGCCGCCGCGCAGGAGGCCGAAAAGCCCGGCGTCGCGGCCGTGTGTTCGGAATACGCGGCGCGGCAGCACGGGCTGCGCATCCTGGCGCGCGGGATCCAGAACAGCACGGCCAACCGGACGCGCTTCATCGTGATCGGCCGCAGGCTCTACCTGCCGGAGGATGCGACGAAGATCAGCGTGTGCTTTTCCGTTCCGCACCGCACCGGCACGCTGTACGCCGTGCTGGCGCGCTTCGCCGCGGCGGGGCTGAACCTCACGAAGATCGAGTCCCGCCCCATCCCCGGCAGGAATTTCGAGTACGATTTTTATCTCGATTTCACCGGCAATCTTCACGACGGGAAAACGCTGGACCTTCTGTGCGCCCTGTACGACGAGCTGCCCCGCTTCTCGTTCCTTGGCAACTACGTGGAAGTGGAGTGACCGGCAAATCCGGCTTCGGCCGGGCGTATGGCCAATGAAGCTTTCAGGCTGCCCGTGCCCGGACGGGCTGAGGCAGTTTCCGAAGGATATGCCGATTTTTACCAAAAAAGACGGATCAGAGGCCGCAAAAGCCCTCCGATCCGCCTTTTTGATTCTATCCATCCAGTCTTCTGATATAACGGACGTCTTCGATCCGTTCCCCAGCAATCACGTAGTCGCTGGCCTCCTCCGTCGGGGCAAAGCCCATGGCGCGGTAGAACGCCTGTGCGCCGTGATTCTCACGCAGGACCCATAGGAAAACGCGCCGGAAGCCCTCGCGCATCAGATCATCCAAGACCGCCCGCAGCAGTTTTGCCCCGTATCCCCTGCGCCAAAAGCCGGGACGCAGATAAAGGCAGACGATTTCTCCTCAATCCGCATGACTTTCATCCCGTGATTTTCCATACCCTGCGGCCCCCGCCGGGACCCCGTCCACAAACAGAAGCAGCGCTTTCAGCGTTCCGGCCGAAATGTCGTTTCGCAGCCGGTGCCAATTGCCGGCATCGAGACTGTCCAGATATTTCTGGGGGATGATGCCGGCATATGCCGCCTTCCAGCTCTCCGCCAGAATTCCGCTCATGGTCGGCGCGTCTTCCGGCGCAGCCGCGCGGATGATAACGTCCATGTTTTCCGTCGCCTCTTTCTCTGCCGGTCCCGGCCTTACGACGGGGCCCGCCTGCGACACGCCACGCGGGAGCAGTTTTTTAGGCTGTCCGGGCACGGCAAGCCCGGGTTTCCGCATGGCTTCACGCCCGGCCATGGCCGCGGCGACACGCCGCCGCAACCCAGCCCTTTTCCTCGCGGCGGGCGATCACGGTGAATCCGTTGTCTCCGAGCGCGCGCAATACGTCCGGCTCGCGCTCCGCGATGATGCCGCTCATCAGGTAAACGCCGTCCGGCTCCAGAAATTTGTCGATATCCTTCGTCAGCTGAACGATCACGTCGGCGACGATGTTCGCCGCCACGACCTTGTATTTTCCCGTCACCTGCTCGGTCAGGCTTCCGCAGATGCCCGTGAAGCGGTCCTCCACATGGTTTCGCCCGGCGTTCTGCACGGCCGTCTTGACCGCGAGGGGGTCGATGTCCACGCCGACCGCGCTTCCGGCGCCGAGCAGCAGCGCGGCTACGGAGAGGATGCCGCTTCCGCAGCCGACATCCAGCATTCTGCAGCCGGGCTCGACGTATTCTTCGAGAAATTCCATGCACAGGCGCGTCGTCTCGTGCGTGCCTGTACCGAACGCGATGCCGGGTTCCAGGCTGAGCACCACGCGGCCCTCCGGGTTGTCCGCCGGCTCCCAGTCGGGGCGGATCAGCAGCTTCCTGCCGACCTTGATGGGGTGGAAATATTTTTTCCAGTTGTTGATCCAGTCCTCCTGCACGCAGGGGGACGTTTCGATGCCGCTCTTGATTCCCGCCGCGGCATATCGCTCCGTCAGGAACGCGACGGCTTCCGACGGGTTTTCCTCCGGGCTGATATATACGTGTACGACCGCTTTGGTGCGGTCTTTTTTCAGCAGCTCTTCGTCGATAAGGCCGATATGCGCGACCTGCTCCACTTCTTCCTCAAGGTGGGAGTAATCCTCCACATAGATGCCGTAGGGCACCGTCATCTGCGCGATGTCGCCCGCGGCCTCCGCGCTTTCCGCGTCCACCGTGATTCTGATTTCCGTCCAATCCATTTTTCGCTTTTCCCGCCTTTACTCGTCCGCCTCGATCAGGTTGTGGTAGACACCGGGGAAGGAGTCCTCGATGACCGCGGCCTGCACCGTTTTCCGGTAGAACTCTTCCGCTCCGTCGACCCGGCCGACCACCGCGTAGCCGAACCCGTCCTCTTTCATGGAAAGCAGACAGGAACGCAGCAAGGCTTCCCCCACTCCGCGGGCACGCCATTTTTCATGGACGCCGACAGGCCCGAAGAAGTTTTTCGCCGCCGCGTCGTAGCAGGCGAAACCGACGACGTGCTTTTCCGCCACGGCGATCAGGCAGGTCACCGGGTGCGCGGAAAACGTGTACGAGCATTCCTGCGCCCAGACGTCGTTGAAATTGTTTTTTACAAAAAGCACCACGCGGCTTTTGTCGGCGGGCATGGCGCGTTTGACGACGATCCCCTGCTCTTTCAGCTTCGCGTCCAGCTCCGGCTTTGACGAAAGATTATAAAGTTTCACAAGCATATCCGAAGGCATGCGGTATTCCTCCTATCCGTTCGCCGCATCCCGGGCGGCGATATAAAAATAATTATAAACCACTCCGGGAGAAAAATATAGACTTATTTCGGAGATTGCGCGAATACATTTGACTGAACCCGATTTTCTTTTCGAGGGATGCCGGATGGGCAAAAAACGCATGTTCCTTGTGAATACCTTCATCCTGACCGTAGGTTCGGTGATCCTGAGGTTTGCCGGGCTGTGGTTCCGCTCGGTCATCAACGGGTACATCGGCGCGAGCGGCATCGGCATGTACCAGCTCATTTTTTCGGTCTTCACCCTGTTCGTCACCGCATGCACCTCAGGCATCGGCCTTGCGGTCACGCGCCTTGTCGCCGAAGGGCGCGGGTCGAAGGGCTGCATCCTGCGCTGTCTGGCGCTCGCGCTGTCGCTGAGCCTGGCGGCAACGGCTGCGCTGGCGTTCGGGGCGGACCTGATCGCCGCGCGCATCCTCGGCAGCGCCGCCGTGGCGGGCGCCCTGCGAATCCTCTCGTGCGGGCTGCCCTGCATTGCGGCGTGCGCCTGCCTCAAAGGGTATTTTTTCGCCAACCGCAACACCGCCGTCCCCATATTGGGTGAATTCTGGGAGCAGGGCGTCACGATGGGCGCCTCGCTCCTTCTGCTGCAGCGCTCCTCCCTGCCCCCGCTCGACGCGCTGATGCTCGGTTCGACTCTCGGCGAAGCCGCCTCCATCCTGTACATCGTCCCGCTGTTTCTGCGGTATACGCATAAAAAAGGAATGCCCTGCGGGAACGGAAAAGTGTTCCGTGTCATCGTCCACATCGCGGGGCCGATGCTGGCGGGCTCGTTCCTGCGCAACGGTCTTTTCAGCGCGGAAAACGTGCTCATTCCCATAGGGCTGCAGAAAAACGGGGCGGGCGGCACCGCCGCGCTCGCCCAGTACGGCGTGATGCAGGGAATGGTGATGCCCATCCTGACCTTTCCGCTTTCGCTATTGAGCTCCGCAGCGACTTTGCTGATCCCGGAGATCGCCGAGGCCACGGCGAAGGGCGATCCGGCAGGCATCCGCAGGCCGGCGGAAAAGGCCTTCCGCTACACGCTGCTGTTCGGCTTCCCCATGGCCGCCATTTTCATCGCCTTCGCCGACGAGCTGGGCATGCTGTTTTTCGGCAGCGCACAGGCAGGGCAGATTCTGCGCATCATGGCGCCGCTCGCCCCGCTGATGTACCTCGACAACGTCGTCGACAACCTGCTCAAGGGGCTTGACCAGCAGATGTATTCCCTTAAATACAACCTGAGCGACTCGCTGATGCGCGTGTTCTTCATCTGGCTGCTGATCCCGATGTTCGGCATCAAGGGCTATCTTGTCATCCTGTTCGCAAGCGAAATCTACAACGCCTCGCTCAGCATCGGAAGGCTTTTAAAGGTCACGGAGCTGCGTGTGCATATCACGGACTGGATTCTGACCCCCGCCGTGCTGGGCGGCCTTGTTTTTTATCTGCTGATTCTGGCCAAAAAGGCCGCGGTGCTTTTATAATTGACAAAATACCTGCGAAAAGTTAAACTTAACCTAAGTTTATACATAGGGGAAAAGGATATGGATTCGTTCTGGGCTACGCTTCTGCTTTTCACAGCATACAGCATGATCGGATGGACCGCGGAAACGCTGCTCTGTTCCGTCGCCGCTGGAAAATTCGTCAACCGCGGCTTTCTGAGCGGGCCGTTCTGCCCGATCTACGGGTTCGGCGCGCTGCTGATTTCCGCTGCGCTTGGGCCGGTGCAGGACAACCTCCCTGTGCTTTTCCTGTCGGCGGTGGTACTGACCAGCGCGCTGGAATACCTGACCGGTTTCGCGCTGGAAACGCTGTTCCACGCAAAATACTGGGATTATTCGACCCGCCGGTGCAACCTGCAGGGGCGCGTCTGTCTCGGCAACGCCCTTGCGTTCGGCCTCGGCGGCGTGCTGACCCTGCGCGTGCTGCAGCCGGCGCTGCTGTTGCTGATCGGCCTTATTCCGCCCCTTCTGCAGGCGGTCGCCGGCTGCGTGCTCCTTGCCTACTTTCTTCTTGACACGGTGTTCACGGTCAACACCCTCGTCCGACTGAACGGCAGGCTGGCGGAGCTGCAGCAGGTGCTCGATGAAATTTCGGAGAAGGCGCGGGCAGCCGCGGAACGGACGATGCAGCCCATCGCGCCGATCGCCGACAGCCTGACCGGACGCGCGAAAGCCGTTGCCGACGAGACTTTCGGCGCGCTTGCGGAAAAGAAGGAGGCTTTTGCGCCCATCGCCGACGAACTGACCGAGCGCGCCCGCAGCGTCGCCGCCGATACCATCGGCGCCCTCGCGGAGAAAAAGGACGCCCTCGCGGAAAGGCGGGACGCCCTGCAAAACTCCATTGCGGAAAAGTTGGATGATTCCTCGCTTCCGGGGCTGCTCGCCCTGTATGAGAACCGCGAACGCCTCGAGTCCGGGTTCCGCATGGCGCAGCGCCGCATCATCCGCGCGTTCCCGACCATGAGGTCGCTGCGCAGCAACGACTCGCTCCTGCGCATGCGCCGGCGTGTCGCCGCGGCCAAGCCCCGCCGGTCATTATGGCGAAAAAAATAGACCCTCTTCGGCGGGGCGCAACTTTGGCTCTCAGCGGCACGGTTTCCCGCCGCCTTGCCTCGGGAACGCCCTTCCCCGCAGCCTAAACGCCCTTGTCTGCGGGAGCGGTTCCTGAAGCTGTCCGGGCAAAAAGGATCTTCGGTTTCCTCCGGGCTACACGCCCGGCCGTGCCGCGCAGGCAACGCGCCGCCGCTCAGCCTTTGACGGCGACGGCCTCCACCTCGACCAGCGCGCCTTTCGGCAGGGCCTTGACCGCCACGCAGGAACGCGCGGGCTTGCCGGTGAAATATTTTCCGTAGATCGAATTGAACACCGCGAAGTCGCCGATATCCGCGAGAAAACACGTGGTTTTCACCACGTCGGCGTAATCCGCGCCCGCCGCCTTCAAAATGGCGCCGATGTTCTTCAGGACCTGCTCGGTCTGTGCTTCGACGCCGCCCGCGGCAAGCTCCCCGGTAGATGGCACAATGGCGATCTGCCCGCTCAGATAGACGGTATTTCCCGCTTTGATCGCCTGGGAATACGGCCCGATGGCCGACGGCGCATTGCTGGTTGCGACTGTTTCTGCCATAAAAAGACTTCCTTCCGTACAAATCAAGTTTATATCATTCATATATTTTTACTATTATACACCCGCGCGGCGGAGGTTTCAAGCCGGAATGTCAGTTGCCGAGAATATGGTACCCCGCGCGCACGATGGCGTCGCGGATCTGGTTTAGGTGCGCGCGGTTGCGTGTCTCCACGCCGATGGAGAGCGTGCAGGCGGTAATGTCCGTCTCTTCGCCGCTGCGGTCGTGCCGCACGCTGATGACGTTGCCGCCGAGGTCCGCGATGAGGGCGGAGACCTCTTTCAGCTCGCCGGGCTTGTCGGTCAGCTCGACGGTCAGGCGGCCCTGGCGGCCTTCCTTGATCAGACCCCGGCTGATGACGCGCGACAGGATGGTCACGTCGATGTTGCCGCCGGAAACGATGCAGACCGTTTTTTTGCCCTTTACGTCCGCCTTATTGAACATGGCGGCCGCCACGGAAACCGCTCCCGCGCCCTCGGCGATCATTTTGTGCTGCTCGATCAGCGCGAGGATGGCCGTCGCGATCTCGTCGTCCGTCACGGTCACGACGCCGTCGAGATATTTGCCGCACAGCTCGTAAGTCAGCTTGCCCGGACATTTGACGGCGATGCCGTCGGCAAAGGTGGAAACGCCGCTCAGCGTTTCTATTTTTTTGTCTTCCAGCGCCTTCGCCATGCTGGGCGCGCCTGCGGCCTGCACGCCGTAGACTTTGCACTGCGGCCGCAGGGATTTGACCGCGAACGCGACGCCGGAGGCCAGCCCGCCGCCCCCCACGGGGACGAACACGGCGTCCGCTTCGGGCAATTGCTGCAAAACTTCAAGGCCGATGGTCCCCTGCCCGGCAATCACGTCCTCGTCGTCGAACGGGTGGATGAGCACGCGGCCGGTTTCTTCCTGCAGGCGGCAGGCCTCGCGGAACGCGTCGTCGTAGACTCCTTTGACCAGCTTCACTTCCGCGCCGTAGCTTTTCGTCGCCTCGATCTTGGAAATGGGCGCGCAGTCCGGGATGCAGATGAGCGCGGAGATGCCGCTTCTCGCGGCGGCGAGCGCGACTCCCTGCGCGTGGTTGCCCGCGGAACAGGCGACGACGCCCCGCTTCTTTTCCTCGGCGGTCAGGCGGCTGATCTTGTTGTACGCTCCGCGCACCTTGAACGAGCCGGTGATCTGCAGATTTTCCGCCTTCAGGTAGATTTCGCTTTCCGGGTTGAGCTTGGGGGCGTGGATGAGATCCGTTTCCCTCGCCACCTCCCTTAATGTGAAAGCCGCCTGGTAGATTTTATCGAGCGTCATGGCCGTTTCCTCCTGTTTTTTGTTGTTATGAATGACCCGAAAGCGCGCGCCGCCGACGCGGAGTTTCCACTGACACTCCCGCCGAAACCGGCTGACGGTTCTCTGCGGGCCGTACGGCGGGGCTTGCCGGCGGACTCAGTCCACCGCCATGGCCATGGAGCCGGTCCGTAATATCTTCAGCACATGATACGGATTGTAAAGCTCAATAAAGGAGTTGATCGTCTGCGCGTCGCCCGTCAGCTCCACAATCATGGAGTCGGACGCCGCGTTCAGGATGTTCGCGTGGAAAACATCGGCGATCCGCACCAGATGCTCGCTGTTCTTGAGGGTACGCTCCACTTTGAGGAGCAGATGCTCGCGTACCACCGCCTTTTCGCGGTCGAGCACGCTGACCTCCTCGATGTCCTCCAGCTTGCAGAGCTGCTTGTCGACCTGCCGCACGATGCGGTCGTCGCCCGAAACGACGATGAGGATGCGCGAGTATTCGGTGTTCTCCGTCTGCGCCGCGACAATGCTGAGGATGTTGTAGCACCGGCGGCTGAACAGGCCCGAAATACGCAGCAGCACGCCGGGATTGTTGCGCGCCAGCACCGAAAGGACGTATTCCTTCTCATTTGCCTCCTGCATAAAACCGTTCCCCCTTTGAATAAAATAGATTTTCAACGGAACCGCCGATTGCCAAGACGGGAGATTCCCTATGCTTTCCCGCTGGGGCCGGCCCGGGTTTTTCGCCATTCCACACGGCGGGCCGAAAGTGCAGGCTCAGCCTGCTCACATTTCCAGAATCGGGTCTTCGACGGACGCGCCCGCCGGGACCATGGGCAGTACGTTCACGTCCTTGCCGATGCGGCAGTCGACGAGCACCGGCCCGTGCAGCGCAAGCGCTTCCCGCAGCACCGGCTCGATGTCGGCTTTCTTTTCGATCTTCATCGCCTTCACGCCGAACGCACCCGCCAGCATGGCATAATCCGTATTCCCATCGACGTCCGTCTGCGAAAAGCGGCCGTCGTAGAACAGCTTCTGCCACTGGCGCACCATGCCGAGCGTGCGGTTGTCGAAGATCAGCTCGACGACCGGGACTTTATACCGCGACAGCGTCGAAAGCTCCGCGCAGTTCATATGGAAGCTGCCGTCGCCCGCGACGTTCACGACCTGCTTCTCCGGGCAGGCAAGCTGCGCGCCGATCGCCGCGCCAAGGCCGAACCCCATGGTCCCGAGCCCGCCGGACGAAATGAAGCTTCGCGGTCTGCGGAACGTGTAGAACTGCGCGGCCCACATTTGGTGCTGGCCGACTTCCGTCGTAATGACCGCCTCGCCGTCCGTAAGGCGGCAAAGCGTCTCCAGCACGTCCTGCGGCAGCACTTCGTCCGGAGCGCCGGTCTGTTTCAGCGGAAAATCGCGCTTCCAGCCATGCGCCCGCGCCATCCAGTCCGGATGGTCCCGCTTCGGCAGCAGCTCGTTCAGGCGTGTAAGAACCGCCTTCAGGTCGCCCTCCATTTTCAGCGCGACGTCGATGTTCTTCCCGAATTCCGCGGTGTCGATGTCGATCTGCAGGATGCGGCAGTTGCGGGCGAACAGCCCCGCGTTACAGAGCACCCGGTCGGAAAAGCGCGTGCCCGCCGCGACGAACAGATCGCAGTTTCTGATCGCCTCGGCCGACGCCTTCGTACCGTGCATGCCTAGCATGCCCAGGTAACGCGGATCGCGCTGGTCGAATCCGCCCTGGCACATCAGGGAGCAGGCCACGGGCGCGTCGAGCGTTTCCGCGAACTGCTTGACTTCTTCAAATGCCTCCGCGGAGACGATGCCGCCGCCGCAGTACAAGAAAGGCTTCCTGCTCTCTTTCAGGATGGCGGCCGCCTCGGCAAAGCGCTGTTCCGTCGGGAAGGCCGGCGGCGTGAGCGCAAGCGGCCTCTGCGGCGTGAACTCCGTCTTCTGCGCGGTCACGTCTTTCGGGATATCGACCAGCACCGGCCCCTTGCGACCGGAATTCGCAATGCGGAATGCGCTGCGCAGCGTATCCGCCAGGCGCTCCACGTGCTTGACGAGATAGTTATGCTTCGTCACCGGCATGGTGATGCCGGTGATGTCGACCTCCTGAAAGCTGTCAAGGCCCAGGAGGTCGCGGTTTACGTTGCCGGTGATGGCCACCATGGGGATCGAATCCATATCGGCCGTGGCGATTCCGGGCACGAGATTCGTCGCGCGGGGGCCGGAGGGCGCGATGCAGACGCCGGTTCTGCCGGACGCACGCGCATATCCGTCCGCCGCGTGCGCCGCCGCCTGCTCGTGCGAGGTGCGGATATGGCGGATCCTGTCCCGATACTCGTACAGCGCGTCGTACAGGTTCAGCACCGCACCGCCCGGATAGCCGAACACCGTGTCGGCCCCCTGCTCCAGCAAACATTCCATTACGATCTGCGCTCCCGTCAGAAGCATGTTGGTTCCCCCCTTCAGAAAATAAAAAAACAGCTTCCGCCTCTTCGATAGAGGCGAAAGCTGTCAGCTTCGCGGTACCACTCTACTTGCCGCTGCTCTGCGGCATCTTTTTGCGCATCGTGCAATGCGCTTCCCGGTTAACGGCGGGACGGCCGGGCTGGCCTACCAGCGGACTCGCGCCGCGTTCAGCCGCCTGCTCAAGGGCGATCTCCTGCGGGTTCCGCGCCGCCTCACACCGGCCGACGGCTCTCTGAAAAGCGGAAAGCTCCCGCAATCGTTCCCTCTCACTGCATTTGGTATTGTGTTGCTATACAGGATATTCTTTTTTTTGCGTTCTGTCAAGCCTGAAGAAAAAAATTTCTGACCCCGGAGGACCGGGTCAGAAACTGCATGAAAATAAAAAAATATGCAAAAGGCTATTGACTTCATCACAGCACAGTGTTAATATAACTGTCAAACGAAATATCGCAATGCGCTGACCGGGATAAAACGTTCCGGATGTTCCTTTCACAGAGAGCCGCAGGGGGTGGGAAGCGGCAGAGGGCACCGAAACGGAATCGCCCGCGAGCAGTCGGGCAGAACGCACGGAAGTGTCAGTAAGTCCGGCCGGGTCCATTCCGTTAAATGATGGTCGCATTGGGTGCGGTGTTTTCCCGATGTGGTTGAGCAGGCTGCCGGATGGCGGCAAGCAGAGTGGTAACGCGGAGTTAAGCCTTCGTCTCTGATATCAGAGACGAAGGCTTTTTTGTTGCCGAACGGTGCGAACTGCGGTTTTCCGGGATTACGTTCCTGAGGAGGTACTTGTATTATGAGCGGTCTTGCAATTGTTCTTATCGCCATCGCCGTGCTTGGCGGCGGCTACCTGGTGTATGGCAGATGGCTGGTGAAAAAGTGGGGCATCGACCCCGGTGCGAAAACGCCGGCGCTGGTCCGCGAGGACGGTCAGGATTACGTCCCCGCGCCGAAGTCCGTGGTGTTCGCGCACCAGTTTTCCACCATCGCAGGCGCGGGCCCCGTCACAGGGCCCATCATCGCGGCCATGTTCGGCTGGCTGCCGGCCCTTCTGTGGATCCTTGTGGGCGGCGTTTTCTTCGGCGCCGTGCAGGATTTCGGCTCGCTGTACGCGTCCGTGAAAAATGAAGGCAAATCCATCGGCCTCATCATCGAGCAGTACATCGGCAAAACCGGCAAGCGTCTGTTTCTGATCTTCTGCTGGCTGTTCTCGCTGCTCGTCATCGCGGCGTTCGGCGACATGGGCGCTTCCACCTTCAGCACGGCTGTCGTCGATAAAAGCTATGCGCTCGGCGCGGCGG
>JAEZRH010000014.1 GCA_023412845.1 Bacillota bacterium | reverse complement strand
CCTCCTCCGCGCCGGCCGCATCCTCTTCCAATCCGTCCGCCGTTTCGGTCGCTTATTCCCAGAAGGTTTCGGGCGGATATCTCTACCGCATCAAGAACGAGGGCGCCGGTTCCGCGGTGATCACGACGACGGCTTCGGGCGGTTCTACGGTTTCCTTCCCCGCCAAGGGTACGGCGCAGACGGCTGTACAGACAGGTGTGAAGTCGGACACCCCGTTCTATTTCACCATGAAAAAGGGAAGCACCTACCAGTTTGAGTTTACGGGAGGCTCCGGGGGCCCGCTTTCGTTCTCCATCGGGAACGGCTCGGTCCTGAAAGCGGTTTCCACCCAGAAGATCAACGGAAAATACTATTTCAAAGTGACGGCCGTCGGGAAGGGCAGCGCAGGGCTCTACGCCGTTTCTTCCGCGGGCGCGGAACGCGTCAGTATCGTCACCGTCGTATGATGGAACCTTTTTTCCGAAATTCTCCGTCCTGCTTCCGAGCGGGACGGATTTTTGCTTCATCGGCCGGAAAAGATACCTATTGCAAAGGGACTTGCCCGGTATTATAATAAAGCCATCCGAAACAGGATATGAGTACAAGCAACAACCGAAACGGAGGTTATTGATATGACGACCATTACAAAGGATACTTTGATCGGCGATATTCTCGATATTGATCCCGACAGCGCGCCGTTCTTTTTCGCCATGGGCATGTATTGTCTGGGCTGCCCCGCCTCGCGCGGAGAGACGCTGGAGGAAGCCTGCATGGTGCATGGAGTCGATGCGGAAGAAATGGTGCAGAAACTGAACGAGCATCTTGCTTCGGTTCCCGTGTCCAAGGAATAGTCCGAGGAGAAGAGCGGTCGCCCGACAGCCTGGCTGACGGGCGGCCGTTTCGTTGCGCGCAGCTGCGGAAGTCGGGAGGGGATAAGGGCATGCCGCACAAAACGCTGTTTTCCCTCGGCGCAAGGCTTTCCCTCTGCGCTTCCATGGTGCGGCCGGGCAGCCGCCTTGCGGATATCGGCACCGACCACGCGTATCTGCCCGTCCGGCTTGCGCTGCAGGGACGCGTTGAAAGCGCGGTCGCCGCGGACGTGCGTCCCGGACCGCTGTCCCGCGCGGAAGAGAACATCCGGAAGTACGGGGTTGAAGATATCGTCGCGGCGCGCCTTTCCGACGGCCTCGACGCTGTGGCGCCGGACGAGGCGGACGACATCGTCTTTGCCGGAATGGGCGGCTTGTTGGTTTCGCGCATCCTGCTGCGGACGCCTTGGCTCAAAGACCCCCGAAAGCACCTGATCCTGCAGCCCATGACGTCCGCCGAAGACCTCAGGCGCTGTCTTTCGGAGCAGGGGTTCGCCGTTCTGCGCGAACAGGCCGCGTGCGAAGACGGGCACGTCTATACGGTCATGCTGTGCGAATACGACCCGCCGAACCGCATGAGGGGCGCGCTGTACCCATACGCCGGCCGTATTTCGGCCGATACGCCGGAAAACCGTCTGTACCTTAAAAAACGCGCGGCGTCGCTGAAAAAAAAGGCCGACGGTCTGCGGATCCAGGGCGAACCGGACGCTGCGGCGGAGCTTGACGGCATCCGGGGACAGATTGCAAAAATGCTTGAAAAAGCGAAAGAATAAACCGAAAGCGGGGGAGCTTTTATGACGACCGTGGGGGATATTTACGGATTTATCGACGGTTTCGCGCCGTTCCGTCTGGCGATGGATTTCGACAACGCCGGCCTGCTGGCCGGAGAAAGCGGCGCGCGGGTAGAAAGGGCTCTGCTGGCCCTCGACATCACGCCCGGCGTCGTCCGGGAAGCGGCGGAGAACGGGGCGCAGCTTTTGGTCAGCCACCATCCGGTCATCTTTCACCCGCTGCGTTCCCTGCGGCCGGGAACCGCTTCGTACCTGCTGGCCCGATACGGCGTTGCGGCGATCTGCGCGCATACCAATCTGGACGTCGCGGCCGGCGGCGTCAACAGCTGCCTGGCGGAACGGCTGGGCCTCGAAAACGTGCGCGCGCTGAAAGCATACGGCGATTCCGGCCTTGCCGAGGCCCTGATGGGGGATACGGGCCGGGAATATCCGCCGGAGGAGTTCGCCCGCATGGCCGGGGAGGCACTCGGCTGCGACGGGCTGTTTTACGCGGACGGCAACAGGCCCGTTTCGACGGTCGGCCTCTGCGGCGGGGCAGGGTCCGACTATCTGCGCGACGCGGCCGAAAAAGGGTGTCAGGCGTTCGTGACGGGAGAAGCCAAGCACCATGAGCTGATCGAGGCCGCGAACCTGGGCGTCACACTTGTCGTCGCCGGGCATTACGACACGGAGGAAGCCGTGATACGGCCGCTGCTGGAGCTGCTGCAAAAACGCTTTCCGGACGTCTTGTTCGCCCGCGCGCAGAGTTCGCATCGGCCCGCCAAATATCTGCAAATTTCCGGGAGGAACGCTAATGGCTCTTGACGGGGCTTTTCTGCACCATTTAAAAAAAGAAATCGAGGAAGCCGCCGTCGGCGCGCGGGTGGACAAAATCTACCAGCCGAACCGCGACGAGCTTGTCCTTTCGTTGCGCACCCGCGAGGCGTCGGGAAAGCTGCTGCTTTCCGCGCGCGCAAACAGCGCCCGCATCAATTTCACGCGGCTCGTACCGGAGAACCCGAAGGAACCGCCCATGCTCTGCATGCTGCTGCGCAAACGGCTTTCCGGCGCGCGGCTGACCGCGGTCCGCCAGCCGGAGCTGGAACGTCTCCTCTGCCTTGATTTCACGGCGGTGAACGAACTGGGCGACGAAGTGACGCTGACGCTTGCCGTAGAAATCATGGGCCGTTACAGCAACATCATCCTGGTCGACGGCGAGGGGAAGATCGTCGACGCCCTCAGGCGCGTAGACGCCGAAATGTCGTCCGAGCGGCTTGTGCTGCCCGGCCTTCTCTACCGCTACCCGCCGGCGCAGAACAAGCTCTGCCTGCTGACGGCGTCACGGGAAGAGATCGTCGGCCGCGTTCTGTCCATGCCCGCGGGCACAGAGCTTTCGAAAGCGCTGCTTTCCAGCTTGCAGGGCGTCTCGCCCATCGTCTGTCGGGAGCTGCAGCATCTTACTGGGCGCGGCGTAGACCTTAAAATCTGCGACATGACGCCCGAAAGGGAAGAACGGCTGCTGTTTTTTATCGGCAGGCTTGCGGAAACCGTCAAAAATGCCGACGGGACCCCTGCCATGGCGGTGAATACGGATAAAAAGCCTCTGGACTTTTCCTTCATGCCCATTCAGCAGTATGGAAGGGCCGCCGATATCCGCAGCTTCGGCAGCTTTTCGGAGCTTCTGGACGGGTTTTACGGGGAGCGCGACCGTATCGAACGGATGCGCGTCCGGTCGCAGGACCTGCTGCGCGTGCTGACGACCGCCTCCGACCGGCTGAGCCGGAAGATCAACGCGCAGCGCGGCGATCTTGAAAAATGCGCGAAGCGGGACGAATGGCGCGTCTGTGGCGACCTGCTGAGCGCGAACCTCTACCGGCTGCAGAAAGGGCAGAACTCCGTCGAGCTTCAGAACTTTTACGACGAGAAACAGCCTTCGGTGGCCGTTCGCCTGGACCCCACGCTGACGCCCTCGCAGAATGCGCAGAAGTATTACAAAGAATACAGAAAGGCGAAAACGGCAGAAGAAATCCTTAACGTACAGATAAGGCAGGCGGAAGAAGAGCTTGCCTACCTCGACACGGTCTTTGAGGAACTGAGCCGCGCCTCCAATGAGAAGGAGCTTTCCGAGATTCGCGCGGAACTGACGGAGCAGGGGTACATCCGGGCGCAGAGGGGCTATAAAAAGCAGAATGCCTCCATCGGCCCCATGCAGTTCCGGTCCTCGGACGGTTTCCTGATTCTGGCCGGCCGCAACAACCGGGAGAACGATTACCTGACGCTGAAGCAGGCCAAGAAGAACGATCTTTGGTTCCATACGAAGAACATCCCCGGTTCGCATGTGGTGCTGTCGCTGCAGGGGCGCGCCCCGAGCGGCGAGGCCGTCGAGCAGGCGGCGATGCTTGCCGCCTGTTACAGCCGGGGGAGAGGTTCCTCCAACGTTGCGGTGGACTACACGCAGGTCCGCCATGTCAGCAAGCCGCAGGGCGCAAAACCGGGTATGGTGATCTACGTTGATTTTAAAACCGTATTTGCGGCGCCGGATCTGCAGGCCGCGGAGAAAATGAAGATGCGGTGAAAGAGGCCGGAATCTTTTGGCAAATCGGGGAAATCGTGATATAATGAAATTCATTTGATCGATCGGTCGAATCGGAGGTCTGTCCATGACTGCGGAACGTCTACATGTAACCAACTGCCTGCGGAACACCGTGCTTTTCGGGTTTGCGGGCGTACTGCTGTTGACTTCGCTTCTGCTTGCGGCGTTCGGCGGCTATTATACGGAAGCGGCCGTGTGCACCTTGTTTGCGGCGAACGCGGCGCTGAACGTCGCCGTGATCTGCGACCTCTGCGCCAACATTCGCCGCGATTTCGCGTTTCTGGTGTTTGCCGGGGCGTTCGACCTGCTCCTGCTCGGCCGCGTGTACGTGGCCTTTCTGAGCGACTACAGCCATCTTTTGTACGATGTGGAAGCGGACAACCTGCCGAATCTATATACGGCGCTTTTTGCGGTAACTTTGTCGTTCCTGTGCGTTTACACTGCGTACCGTCTTTCGGCGCCGCTGTTTCTGAGACGGGAAAAGGCCGTGCGGGAAAAGGGCTGGGATGCCGTGCGGCAGAGCGAACTGGTGCCCATTGTCCGGCAGATCAGCGTCGTTGTGCTGCTCATCAGCTCCATTGCATTCTTTTACATGCTGGCTCACACGATCCTCGATGTGCGGCGGTACGGCTACCTGGGTTCGTTCACGCAGTCGGAAGACAAAAACGTGCCTTTCGTCCTCAGCCGCCTTTCAATGTTTTTTACGCCGTCGTTTGCGGTGTTCCTTGCGACGCTGCCGAATCGGAGGCAGATGAAGCTGCCCTTCGCTGTGTACGGCGTGTACATGCTGGCCTCTCTGTTTACCGGGCGGCGGAACACCTTTGTCTGCGAAGCGCTGATGATCGTG
>JAEZRH010000114.1 GCA_023412845.1 Bacillota bacterium | reverse complement strand
CATGCTATCCACAAGCAACTGACGCCCATCAGCGAAGACGACCGTGCCAAACTGATGGATTGGGCCATTAAGAACCAGCCCGCGGCCTGATTCCTTCGGGGCGAAATGAAATCCAGCGGAAATACGGGGGCGCGGCCGGAAAGCCCGGAAGGGCGGAGCACGGCCGGCTCCCGGCGACGGGCGGCGGTAATGATGGACCATGAGATCGATTCTGCAGCGGAAGACATCGGAAACGAGATTATAAACATCAGCAATTATCTTTTTCGTCATCCGGAGCTTGGGGACAGTGAATTTGCGGGTTCCGCGTTTCTGACCGATCTTCTCGCCAAAAGCGGCTTTCGGGTGCAATACCCCTATAAAGGGCTGAAGACGGCGTTCCGCGCGGAATACGGGGATCCGGCCGGCGTGAAGACGGCGTTTCTGGCGGAATACGACGCGCTGCCGGGCTATGGGCCGCAGAAAAAGCCCGCCCATGCCTGCGGCCATAACTGGATTGCGGCTTCGACGGTCGGCGCGGCGCTGATCCTTTCCAGGCTCAAGGAACCGCCCGGCGGGTGCGCGGTTGTCATCGGCACTCCGGCGGAAGAGACCGTGGGCAGAAAGATAGACCTGCTTAACGCCGGGGCGTTCGACGATATCGACGCGGTCTTCCAGATGCATCTGGCCGAGGCCACCAGCCTTGACACCAGCGCCCTGGCCATCGATTCTTGGAAATTCGAGTTTTTCGGGAAGGCGAGCCACGCAGCCGCATCACCGTTCAACGGCATCAATGCGCTGGACGCCGTGAATCTCACCTTTGCCGGCATCAACGCGCTGCGCCAGCAATTAAGGCAGGATGTGCGAGTCCACGGCATCGTCTCCGACGGGGGAGAGACCCCCAACATCATCCCCGGTTATGCAAGCTGCAAATTTTATGTCAGAGCCGCGGACCGCGCGTATCTGGACGAAGTGTCAAAAAAAATCAGGAACTGCGCCACAGGCGCCGCCCTCATGACCGGCGCGCGGGTCAGGATCAGCCAGTTTGAAAACAGCTTCGACGACCTGCGGATCAACCCCGCCCTGCGCCGCCTGATGCGCGGGAATCTCATCAAATGCGGCATTGATGATTTCAGCTCCGAACCGGAGCTTACCGGTTCCACGGACATCGGCAACGTGAGCCACCGCGTTCCCACTTTTTATGGAAATATCGGCGTTGGGAACGGGAAGGCAAGGACACATGAAGAAGCTTTCCTGAAATTTGTCGATTCGGCGGAAGCCCACGGCAAGTTGATGAAAGTAGCAAAAGCGTTCGCATATTCGGCATGCGAGCTTTTCAGAAATCCGGAACTTCTGAAAGAAGCGAGAGCGGAATTCGAAAAATCGGGGGAACCGCGGTAGAAGAATCAGAACCACAACGAAAGCGCCGTCGGGCGGCAGATGCCCGGCGGCGCTTTCGTTCCATCTTTTTTTTGCAGAAGTGGAACCGCCTGAACGACCTATATATTCCGGCTGATCCGCGGCGGAGGATCAGTCCTTGCTGATCATGATATTCAGAATTTCGGTATCTGTTTCCCGCATCCCCACTCTTCCGACCTGGCCGATGCTTTGAATGGTTTTCTCTACGTCCTCTTTTACGAGACCTTCGCCCGGCTGAAAGCATTTTTTTTCAACACTCATGCAGTGGGCCATTACGGCGGCATTGACTGCGGACGCAATCTTTGCGGCGCAAGACGCCTTGGCCCCGTCGCAGACCATCCCGCCGACCGTTGCGATCGTGTTTACAATGGTACGGGAAATGTCAGGCAGACTGCCTCCGCACAGATAGGCGATTCCGGCTCCGCAGCCGCTTGCGGCGGAGACGGCCCCGCAGAAGGCGGAAAGGCTGCCGATATAATATTTTTGGTGTATCGCAACAAGATTGCTTACAATAAGCGCGCGGTAAAGCTTTTCTTTTGGAACCCTGAGTTCCTCCGCATACTCGATCACGGGGAGGGAGACGGTCATTCCCTGGTTGCCGCTGCCGGAGTTGATGACGACCGGAAGCGGGCAGCCTCCCATCCGCGCGTCGCTTCCAGCGGCGGCTTTTGCGACGGCCCGGACTTTCACGTCGTCGCCGTAGAATTTGAGCATCATCCGGCCGACTTCGGCTCCGTAAGGATGTTTCATCCCTTCTTCCGAAATGGCGCGGTTCATCTCGATCTGCCGGTCGAGCACGTCCTTCACGTCCTGCAGACTGACTTCTTCGGCAAACCGGAGAATGTCTTCAACGTTCAGAAGAGACTTGTCCGGTCCCTGCAGGGAAGCGGATTTTTCTCCTTCGGCCTTTCGGAAAAGAATCTCGCCGTCTTTTTCTATTCTGGTGATATTCGTATGGGAATCTTGGATTTCGACCTTGACGGAGTGTTCATCCTTTATCAGTGCCGCGAGAATATAAAGGTTCGGCGCATCTTTGGCAAGATGGCAGGTGCAGTAGTCGGTTTTCAGGAGGCGGGCGGCCTTTTGGCGGGTTGATTCCGTAACGCTTTGCAGGACTTCCAGCGCCCGTGAAGCATCCCCGCCCAATGTGCCCAGAACGGCAGCAACCTCCACGCCGCGCAATCCGCCCGAGTTGGGGACTACGACGCCTTTGACGTTCTTTATGATGTTTCCGCTGCAGAAGATATCGATTTTGTCCGGCTCGTCACCAAGAACTCTCCGGCCCTTTGCCGCCGCATAGGCAATGGCAATCGGTTCCGTGCAGCCCGTTGCCGGGATCAGCTCGTTTTTCAGGATCGTGAGGTAAGTCCGATAAAGGATCTTGTTCAACTTCTTTTCCTCCTTGATGCTTTCCACGGTCGGCAACCTTTGAAACGTGCGCTCAGTTTTTTTCAGGCCGGTAAACCCGGACCCGGGCTCCTGCATTTCCCTGTTGCGATTCCATTATATTGCGGAAACGGTCCGCGTGGCAATAAAATTCCCAATATTTCTGCGACTTCCCCGCCGCAGAGCCTTCGCGCAGGTTCAGTCTGCCTCCAGGAACGCGATCAGCTCTTTGTTAAACTGTTCCATCTGATCGTAGAACAGAAAATGGCCGCACTGACGGAACGGGACGAGCCTCGACCCGCGAATGCCGTTGTTCTGCACCGTCGCCAGAGGAAACAGGCAGACCTGATCGTTCAGTCCGTGCAGGATCAGCGTCGGAACGTTGATTTTCGCCATGTCGTTGAACAGGACCTCATCCAGCCACGTATTGGCAATGGCTGCGGTGGACCAGCTTGCCGCCTGCAGGCCCAGCTGGAAGATCCAGTCCGAGAAGGCTGCGCTGACCGGATTGTAGAAAATCGTATTGCCGAAGTCCCGCAGCATTTTCGGCCTGTCCGTGTAGGTGCCCTGAATGATGTCCAGCACCGCCTGCCGCTGTATGCCGTAGGGAAAGCCCGGGCGCTGGATCAGGCTGGGTGCGGCCGCCGCAAAAAGCGCCAGCTTTGCCACGCCGTGACCGTCGTGCCTCGCCATGTAACGGATTGCGATCGCCCCTCCGGTGGAATGGCCGGCCAGCGTGATATGGTCGAGACGCAAAGCGCCCACAACGATGCGGATGTCGTCCGCCAGCCGGTCGTAATCATATCCGAAAAACGGTTTGTCGGACAGACCGAACCCCCGGCAGTCGATCGCGACACAGCGGTATCCCAGTTTTGGCAGAAGATTCAGCTGATATTCGAACAAATTGTGATTCCCGGGCCAGCCGTGGATCAGAAGGATGGTCTTGTCGCTCGCAGGATTGAGGTCTTCTACAAATACGCTCACATTGGGTTCTACCGAAATATAATATCCCATAAGAATCTCCCCCGTAGAAATTATCATATGGAAGAATATGCCGCGGCCGCGCAAAAGGTACATATATTTCCACCCGGTTGCGGCGAAAATCCTTGATCCGGCGACGTGGGGGCCCCATATGTGCGCGGGCCGGGGTAGAAAAAAGAACAGCGGCTCGGAAAGATTCGCCGAGCATGAAAAAAGCCCTCCCGGCCGCCTGAAAGCCACGGGGAGGGTTTGTCCTGATTTTAGCAGCGGCAGGTGAAAATCCGATCGATTAGCCCATGGCCAGACTGCGGGTCGCGTCGCTGATGAGCGGGACCACCTGCTTTTTCCTTGAAATCACTCCGTCCAGAAAGACCGCACCGT
Source organism: Bacillota bacterium (assembly GCA_023412845.1). Taxonomy (GTDB): domain Bacteria; phylum Bacillota; class Clostridia; order Oscillospirales; family Acutalibacteraceae; genus Thermocaproicibacter. Next base: position 742 of record JAEZRH010000114.1, on the reverse strand, counting down.
CCGGAGATTCCGTTTCTTTGAAAGCGACGCGCGGAAGCGAAGCGTTCTCGCCTGCGTACAGAACGTAGGAGCCCTTCTTTATGACGTCCGTGATCATCAGAAGCAGCAGACCGTAGCCTTTTTCCTGCCGGGCCTGCCCGATATAACGAAGCAGCGGCCCGCGCATCTGTTCCGTTTCCGACGCGTCCATAGAATTCACCTGGCCGATCCCGACCTTGCAGCCGTTCAGGGTGTATTCCTTGAAATCGTAATTCAGAATTTCCTGGACGCTCAGCCCCTTCAGCACGGAACCGGCCTGGAACATCTGGGAAGCAAAATTTTCCGTGTCGAGGTCGGCGTATTCGGCAAGCTGGTCCGCCGTGTTGCGGTCAAGTCGGGTTGTCGTCGGGGAACTGAAATTCAGCGTGTCCGACACGATGGCGGAGTACAGAATCCCCGCCGTTTTCTTTTCCGGGCGGATGCCGTTTTCAAAGTACATGGAAGCGATCAGCGTGGCCGTACTGCCGACCATGTCGTTTTTGAAATGGATCGGCTTCACAGTCTGGATGTCGCCGATCCTGTGGTGGTCGATGATTTCCAGAATCTCCGCCTCGTCGATTCCGTCGACCGTCTGCATCTTTTCATTGTGGTCCAGCAGGATCACCTGCTTTCTCCGCGAAGAGAGCAGATGGTACCGGGAAATAAATCCCTTGACGGAGCCGTCTTCATCAACAACGGGGTTGCTGCGGTACCTCGTCGGGAT
>JAEZRH010000056.1 GCA_023412845.1 Bacillota bacterium | reverse complement strand
CATCAGCTCCCCAGCGTTTTTTTTGTCGTCTATTAATACCCATATGGGGCATTCACGAAGCGTCCACACACCGATAGGTATTGCCACAGACGAAGTGGACAATATTGAATTTGGTTAAAAGGGCGTGAGCATATCCGAAAAGCCTTGTAGGGAAACGCTATCTTTTCGAAAGATGATTAAAATATTGTCCGGGGCATGAGGATTTTCTCGTTTGATTTGGATATCCAAAGCTGCCATCGTAAAATATTTACGGTACCTGTAAATAAAGTCTTGACATTATCTGCAGGTACCATTATAATATATTCATACGGTACCTGTAGAACAGGTACCAGCATAAAGTAAAAGGAGATATTCTAGATGAACGAGACGAATACAGAACTATATGAAAAATTGGGAAGGCTGATGAGGCTGCTGCACAAGCACCATCTGCGTGCATATGCGGAAAGAGGCCCCATGGCCGATCCCACGCGTGGGCAGGGAAGGATTATTGCGATTTTGAAAATGCAGGACAGCATCTCCACCAAGGATCTGTCTTATCTGCTGGATATCCGCATTTCTTCCCTCAACGAACTGTTGTCCAAGATGGAAAAGGCCGACTACATTAAGCGCGAGCCTTCCGAAGCCGATAAGCGTGTGATGCTTGTCAAACTGACCGAGAAGGGAAAAAGCGAACAGCAGCAGGAATGGAATCCAAATGCAATTTTCGATTGTCTCTCAGAGAGCGAGCAGAAAACTTTCGGAGAATATCTGGATCGGGTCATCAATTCGATCGAAGCCAATTTGGGAGAAGAAATGGATGAAGACGAGCGTGAGTGGTGGACGCGCGAAGCACGGGAACGCATGGGGAATGAAATGTTTGAACGTTTCGCTGCCATGCGGCATGCTGGCTTCATGATGCGGGGATTTGATCCGCACGGCGGCTTTGACGACTTCCACGGCGGTCAGGACGGCCGCTTCAAGAAGCATAAGTAAGAGGTATTTATGAAAAATAAAAGATTCTGTACTTGCCGTCTGCGTCGGAATATTCAAAAAGGAGGATTCCTCCGTGCTGAAACTTATTAAATACTTGAAGCCCTATGTCGCCCTGATCCTCGCTGCGGTCGTGCTGCTCGGCATTCAGGTGGTCTGCGATCTTTCCCTGCCGAATTACATGTCCGATATCGTCAATCAGGGAATCCAGCAGGGTGGAATTGTCAACGCGGTCCCGCAGGCAATCCGTCAACGCGAAATGAACAAGCTCACCCTGTTCATGAATGCAAACGAGAAAAGCGAAGTGCTCGCCGACTATACGCGGCTCGACCGCGCCGTGCTTTCCGAGGACGTATACGCCAAGGACATCAGTCAGTATCCCGCTCTTGCCAAAGAGCCCGTCTATCAGCTGAAATCCATCGGCAATGCCGAAAACGACAAGCTCAATTCCGTTTTGGGCAAGGCTTTCATGGCGGTATCGTTCGTCGACAAACTTGCAGCGCAGACCGCAAGCGGCCCGGTGAACCTGGGCGGCATGACGCTCCCCAAGGGAATGGATCTGTACGGCCTGCTCCAAAAGCTGCCCGCTTCACAGCTTGAAACGATGCGGGCACAGATGAATCAGAGAATCAACGCCATGACCGACTCCATGATCACCCAGTCGGCCGTTGGTTTGGTAAAGTCGGAATACCAGGCGATCGGTATGGACACGGACAAAATCCAAAGCGAAACCATCACCCGCACCGGTTTGCTGATGTTGCTGTTCGCCCTGCTCTCTGCCGCTTGCACCGTGCTGGTGGGTCTGATCGGTGCGAAGGTATCGGCCGGTCTTTCGATGGATCTCCGCAGGCAGGTCTTTACCAAGGTCGAGAGCTTTTCCAGCCGGGAATTCGACCGGTTCTCCACCTCATCCCTGATCACCCGCACCACCAACGACATCACACAGATTCAAACGGTGGTTTTCATGGTCATCCGGATGATGATCTATGCGCCGCTGATCGGCGTTGGAGGTGCTGTCATGGCGCTGCAAAAGAGCACCTCAATGTCCTGGATGATCGCAATTGCAGTAGTTATCCTCGTCGGCGTGATCCTCACGCTGTTCTCCTTCTGCCTGCCGAAGTTCAAGATTGTGCAGAAGCTCACCGACAAACTGAACCTAGTGACAAGGGAAAGCCTTTTGGGCATGCTGGTCATCCGCGCCTTCAATACGCAGAAGTTTGAGGAAAAGCGTTTCGATGGCGTCAATTCCGACATTACAAAGACCAATCTGTTTGTCAGCCGGGCGATGGCGGCTCTCATGCCTGCCATTACCCTGATCATGAACGGAATGTCCCTGCTGATCGTCTGGGTGGGCGGGCACCAGATCGCACAGTCCGGCATGCAGGTCGGCGATATGATGGCGTTCATGCAGTACGCCATGCAGATTTTTTCGGCCTTCATCATGATTTCGATGCTGTTTATTATGCTTCCGAGAGCTTCCGTCTCGGCGCAGCGCATCTCCGAGGTGATCGACACCGACCTTTCCATCAAAGACCCGAAGCAGCCTGAAGCGTTTCCTGAGTCTCAGAAAGGAACGGTCGAATTCAGAAATGTCCATTTCCGTTATCACGGAGCGGAACGGGATGCGTTAAACGACATCAGCTTCACCGCGCTGCCCAGCCAAACGACCGCCATCATCGGGTCAGCGGGTTCGGGCAAAACCACCCTGGTCAATCTGATTCCGCGCTTTTACGACGTGACAGAGGGCGAAGTCCTGGTGGATGGAATCGACGTGCGCAAGGCTTCGCAGCATGCGCTGCGCGACCGGATCGGGTATGTTCCGCAGAAATCGTCTCTCTTCAAGGGGACGGTGGAAAGCAATCTGAAGTACGCGGATGAGAATGCATCGGGGGATACTCTTCAAAAAGCCGCTGAAATCTCACAGTCTATGGAGTTTATCGCATCGAAGTCCGAAGGCTTCGATACGGAGATTTCCCAGGGCGGTAAAAACGTCTCGGGCGGCCAGAAGCAGAGGCTTTCGATTGCCCGCGCGCTCGTGAAAAATCCGGAGATTCTGATTTTCGACGACAGCTTTTCCGCTCTCGACTTCAAGACGGATTCCCTTGTCCGCAAGGCGCTGAGTTCTCAAACCGGAGACAGCACCGTGATCCTGATTGCTCAGCGCATTTCTTCGATCATGGGCGCCGACCAGATCCTCGTGCTGGAGGAAGGCCGGATCGTTGGGAAGGGCAGGCATGACGAATTGATGGAGACTTGTGAAACTTACCGGGAGATTGCGCTGTCCCAGCTCTCAAAGGAGGAACTCGCATGAGTGAACAAACAAACCAAAACGCGCCGAATCGGGGTGCGTCGGGTCACGGCCCAGGCGGGTTCGGAGGTCACGGCGGCCACGGCATGATGATGCCCGGGGAGAAAGCGTCGGATTTCAAGGGGACGATCCGGCGGCTTGTCAAATATCTTGGGGCCTATAAGTTCCCCATTCTTTTCTGCTTCGTTTTTTCTGCCGCAAGCGCCGTCTTTTCCATTGTCGGGCCAAAGATTTTAGGTCAGGCGACCACCAAGCTGTTTGAGGGTGCGATGGGAAAAATCGCGGGCAGCGGTGTGAGTATCGATTTTTCAGCCATTGCGCGGATTCTGCTCACGCTGGCGCTGCTTTACGTTCTGAGCGCGCTGTTCGGATACATTCAAAGCTGGATCATGGCGGGGGTCTCCGTTAAAATCTCCTACCGGTTCCGCAAGGATATCTCTGAGAAAATTAACCGTCTGCCGCTTAAATATTTCGACGGCGTCAGCCGGGGCGAGGTGCTGTCGCGGGTCACAAACGATGTGGATACGGTCAACCAGACTCTGCACCAGAATATTTCCCAGATCATCTCCTCCGTCACGACGCTGGTTGGTGTGCTGGTGATGATGCTCACCATCAGCTGGCTGATGACGCTTGTCTCGTTGCTGATGATTCCGCTGTCATTGATTCTTGTGGCGGCTGTTACAAAATTTTCGCAGAAATACTTCGTCCAGCAGCAAAATTACCTCGGCCATGTCAACGGGCACATTGAGGAGATGTACGGCGGGCACCTGGTGATGAAAGCCTTCAACGGCGAGGAGAAAAGCGTTGAAGAATTCGACAAACTGAACAAGGTGCTCTATCGCGCGGCGTGGAAATCTCAGTTTCTGTCCGGCCTGATGATGCCCGCCATGACCTTTATCGGCAACATCGGCTTCGTCGCGATGTGCATCCTCGGCGGCTGGCTCGCTGTGCAAAAGGCCATCACGGTCGGCGATATCCAGGCATTTGTGCAGTATGTCCGTTCCTTCACCCAGCCATTGGCACAGGTGGCGGGCATCTCCAACACGATTCAGCAGACCGCCGCCGCGGCCGAACGGGTCTTCGAATTTCTGGATGAAAAAGAGGAAAGTCCCGACGCCGGACGTGTTGACATTGCGCAGCCTCCGGCGAATCAGGTGGAATTTAAGAACGTGCGCTTCGGCTATTCTCCCGATAAAATCATCATCAATGATTTTTCGGCTTCGGTGAAGCCCGGCCAGAAGGTAGCCATCGTCGGCCCGACGGGTGCCGGAAAAACCACCATTGTGAAACTGCTGATGCGGTTTTATGAGCTGAACGGCGGCGCTATTCGGATCGACGGACACGACAGCAGGGATTTCACCCGTGAAGAGCTGCGCTCGAAATTCGGGATGGTGCTGCAGGACACTTGGCTTTATAACGGCACAATCATGGAAAATATCCGTTACGGGCGGCTCGACGCCACCGATGAGGAAGTGATTGAAGCTGCAAAGGCCGCGCACTGCGACAACTTCATCCGAGCGCTGCCGGACGGATACAATATGGTCCTCGACGAAGAAGCTTCCAACATTTCGCAGGGACAGAAGCAGCTTTTGACCATCGCCCGCGCGATCCTCGCCGACCCGAAAATATTGATCCTAGACGAAGCGACCAGCTCGGTCGATACGCGCACCGAAGTGCTGATCCAAAAGGCCATGGACCGTCTGATGAAAGGCCGCACGAGTTTTGTCATCGCCCACCGGCTTTCTACCATCCGGGACGCGGATCTGATCCTTGTGATGAACAACGGAGATATTGTGGAACAGGGCAGGCATGAGGAACTGCTTGATGTGGGCGGTTTTTACGCAAGCCTGTACAATTCACAGTTCGAAATGGCGGAGGCCGGATAAAGTAAAATGGCAAGCAATGCTTTGTGGTACCCACAAAGCTAAAAGGCCGGTTCCCGCTTCTATAGAAACCGGCCTTTTGCTTGTTGGTGGCAGTGCCCCCAATCCCCTTTGATCGCACAATAAATTGTGTGGCTGCGCGCCTTGCGGGCGCTTCCGGGAGCATGCTTTCTTTTTCGTTCTCGATGCACAGCGTATCGCTGAGCTGCCTCACTGCCCTGGTACTGCCCCAAAAGTTTCGGAATTTCCGGGCGCAGTCCAAAGACGTGGAGTCCCAGATGATAAGGGCTTGCCATCCGCTTTATGCAGATCACAAGCCCTTTCAATTGTTGCCTCCGAAAATGATTGTCTGACTGCCGTGTTATCCGATTGTTGCCACAGCGCGTGGATTTTTCTCATGGTTGATATAGAATCCCGCGCTTTCGCCGGCCTTTCCGATTGCCGTCGCCTGGAAGAAATAATAGTCTCCCTGCGAACCTACATAACGCACGCGGAACGCCGAGCCGTGACCGCAGACGAAAACGGGCATTTCATCCGCTTTCAGCCTGAATTGATACGTCTTTCCCTCCTTGACGGTGAACGGACCGGTCGTGTCGCACCAGACGCCGGAGAGGAGCGGCTCGATCGTCGCGGTCAGGAGTTTCGCGCCGCCGTTGATGTAGATGCCGGCTTTGTCGCCTGCCCGGCCGATGGCCGTGATCTCATAGTAATAATCGTTTCCGTCCACCCCGACAAGCTTCACCGAGAAGACGCCGGGAGTGCCGACCACGAATGCAGGCTGTCTCCCATCCAGACTTGTAATCCGGAAGAGATACCTGCCGTTTACGCCGAAGTCAAGCGTCGTGTCGCTTCTGTAGGTCGGGCCGCGCGGCGGGACACTGCTCCCGCCTTCACCTTTGGACTGAACCCCTTTGAGGCTGCTGCAGGCATTTACCAGTGTATCCGCCGCATTCTGCAGTTCGGTCGTGCCGGCATCCGCCTTCACAAGCGTTATTTCCGCCGCCGTTTCCGCCAAGACCAGGCGGCTCCAGCTGTCCTTTGTGTAATTCTGTGATTTCAGGCTTGAAAGCATCGTCTTGGCGTTCTCGACCGTTTTGCGCAGAGCGGCTTTCGCCGTTGCCTTCCGCAGTGCCGCGGCGAGGGTGTCGACCTCCGCCTGAGTAGCGCTCCTGACGTCGAGCATCGCCTTGGCGGCGGCGACCTGCGCCTGAAGCGCGGCCTTTTCCGCACCGTCCGGCGTTGTCGCCACGACCTTTCCGGCCGCGGCATAAGCCGCATTCAGCGCGTCGTAGTTTGCCTGGGGCTTCAGCGCGCCGATTGCGTTCTGCAGATTATGGTAAGCAATCTGGATGTCTTCTGTCGTGGCGCCGTCGTTTCCTGCGGCAGATTCAGCCGCAGCAAGGGCAGCCTGAAGTTTTTCCCATGTGGCCGGGGTATAATCTTTTTCCGAAAGCTTTTTTGCACCGTCGACCATCTCGCTGAGTTTGTCTTTGGTGATGTCCTGTTCCGCGGCATCCTCCTGATAGGTTTCGTCCGAAGTGGTCAGCTTGACGTCGTCCGTAGCCTCAGCAGTCAAAGCAGTAAATGGGGAATAGTCGTACCGGTCGATCACAGGAACAGGATTATCGTCTGTATACACCTGAATATGGTCGTCAAATAGTTTAACGGCCACATGGTGAGCACCGGAAGCGAGGCCGGTCTCGGCAAGTTCGCCGGAAGCGTTGCTCAATGCAAGCTTGCCGTTTTCGTAATTGACGACATCATTGCCGCCTCTGACGGAAATACTCTGCCCCGCTGCAAGTGTCGCCTCTGCCTTATAGTTCCTGCCTTTCGGTTCGATAGCGGAAACAGAGGTCACGTCGGTCGGATTCAGAATGACGGTCGGATTGACCGCATAACGTCCGCTGGTGTCTGAATACACCTGAACGCCGTTCTGATTTTCCGCGTCCGGCTTTACTGCATAGGAGACCACAATTTCTCCGTTATTGACTGCAATAGCCTTTCTGACGTCTTCGATCTTCTCGGACGGCACATTGATATTGACCAGGTAGCCGAAATCTTTCGCGCTGGTTCCTCCGTTGTAAGCGGACAGCAGGCCGAGTGTGCCGCGGCTATCCCTCGGATCGTCGGGGATATAGACGGTCTCGATCTCAACGCCGTTCACGAGGATGGTCACGTTGGAAGGACGTTCGCCGCCTTCAACGGTCTGGGATTTGTCGGAATTTGCAACGTCGTGGTTGACGGTCGAACCCTTTACGGAAGACAGTTCTGCGATAATCCGCATGCTGTCGAGCGAGTCGGCATCGAACAGCTTGCTGACAGGGTAATCGTACGTTACCGTGCCGGTTCCTTTTACGGAGGTCGCGCCTGCGGCGGCGCCGCGCATCACGACGCTGTTTTCACCGAGGTATTCGAAGGTGGGGCTGTCATGATCGTCCGTCACAACAACATTGGCGAAGTTCTTCGCGATCTTGACGCCATTGTCCTCGAGCCACACGGTAAGAGTGCCGACGCATTTCTGATCGGGCAGCTTGAAGCTGACGTCGATGTCTTCCCGCGTATAGGCCTTATAGGAGATTCCTTTGCTTCCGCTCAGCCCCGTCGAGATGTTGTTGCCGTAGACATCCGTCGCGTCGAAGCGCCACTTCGCGACGACATTACTGGAATTTCTGCCGGACCAATTCACCGCCGCGATTTTCGCGGAATAAGTTGCGCCCGGGGCAAGCTTGAGAATCGGGTTGACATCGACCCCCACATAGTCCGGCTGGTTGAGGTCGGCCATGCCCATATCCCCGCCGTAGGCGATTTCATCATAGCCGAATATTTTGTCACGGCGGTCGTAGGTGCGGAAGCCGTTGCGTTCATACTCGATATCGTACGGTTCCGTATAGACGTAGCCGTTCAGCTTATCGTGCATGCGCAGGGCGTCCGTCAGAAACTTGAAGCACCAGGAGACATCCAGGTCTCCGGAACCGCAGCCGACGCCGCCGTATTCGCTGTTCAGCCAGGGTGCGCCGTTCTGCTTAAATCCGCTCAGAAAGTTATTCGTGGAGCCGGCGTATGTATTTTTGTCCCGGCTTTGGATGTCGTTGTAGCCATTCTGCCAGTTCGTGTAGAAATGCCAGGTATTCTGATCGGTGGGCTGGATGTGGTCGTTATTGCACGCGCTCATATCCTCGACCATCAAATTCGGATTGAGGTTCTTCACCTTCTCATACAGATGCTGGATCCACTGATTCGTCGTCATCCCGTCCGCCGCGGCAGGCGCGCTGTGGTTGATGCCCCACGTCTCGTTGAACAGGATAATGGCGATAATGCTTGGATGGTTGTAATCGCGTTTGATCGCCGTTTCCATGCACTGCTCGTAGACTTGGCGCCCGGCGGCGTCGCCTCCCGCGTTGGCGGCGTTGAGCTGCGTGCCCCACGGGATATCCTGCCACACAAAGCAGCCGAGCTTGTCGCACCAGTAATACTCCAGCGGATCTTCGATCTTGATGTGCTTGCGGATCATGTTGAATCCGCGCTTTTTCAGAGCCTCGATATCGTCCTTCATGGCCGCTTCGCTCGGAGCGGTGTAAATGCCCTGCGGCCAGAAGCCCTGATCCAGCAGGCCGGAGAGGAACACCGGCTTGCCGTTCACGTCGACATACTGATAGTCCCTGCCGTCGTAGTTCTGCGTGGTAACCTGGCGCAGGCCGAAGTACGTGCTGACCTGATCCAGCATATTGCCGGCGGAATCCGTCACGGTCATGGTGCCGTAGTAGAGGTTTGGGTCATCGAAATTCCACAGTTTTGGCGCGTCGATAGAAATCGGCTCCAGCTTGACCTCACTCGTGCCTTCCGAGAGACTGATGGCCTGGGATCCCTGGAATCCGGAGCCGTTCTCGATATCCTCACCTTTTTCGTCGTCCCATTTCTTGCCTGTGAAATCATAGGAGACCGTGACATCCTGAGCCGTGCCGCTGACGACGCCGAGGTCATATGTTACAGTGTTGTCCGTTACGTTCGGGTTTGCATGTGCATAGTCGAGATAGGTCTTGGTCCTGCCTTCGATGTAAACCGACTGCCAGATGCCGCTCGTCTGCGTGTAGCCACACGGTGCGTCGTGGCCCTGCTTGCCGATCAGAGCGGGGACACTTCCGCCGGACGTCGCGTTGTCCAGCACGCGCAGGGCAATATCGTTTGTTCCGGTATGGACGTAGTCCGTGATATCGAATTCAAACGCATCGTAGCCGCCGGTATGGTCTCCGACCGTCCGGCCGTTCACATAAAGCGTGCAGTTCCAGTCGACCGCGCCGAACTTCATGAAGATCGTTTTGTTGTCGCCCAGCCACGTATCGTCAAGATCCATCGTTCTGTGATACCATGCCTGGCCGAGATAGGAGTCGTCGCCGATGCCGCTCTTGGGGGATTCCCACGGGAACGGCACATTGATCTGCAGGTCGTACTGCTTGTTGCCTTCGGTGTACCACTCTTCATCCGTGCCGACGGCGTCTTTGTCATATGCAAAACCCCACCAGCCGTTGAGGCTCAGCCATTTGCCGCGCTCCCAGTCCGGGCGCGGATGCTCCGGGCGGTCGCTCTCTCCCGGCGCCGCAAGGATCACAAAGTACTTGTCGCTTATGGTCGTGATCCCTTTTCCGGTCGTCGT
>JAEZRH010000035.1 GCA_023412845.1 Bacillota bacterium | reverse complement strand
CACCCCCCGCCGCGCGCACAAGGTGCTGATCCCGTTTGTCACGGCGGGCGACCCGGATTTTGGAACGACGGAAAAGCTGGTCCTCGCCATGATCGACGCCGGAGCGGACCTTGTCGAGATCGGCGTGCCGTTCTCCGACCCCGTGGCGGAGGGCCCGACCATCCAGAAGGCCAGCCGGCGCGCGCTCGACGGGGGCGCGACACTCGCGGGCATCTTCGGCCTTGTCGGCCGCCTGCGCCAAAAGACGGACGCGCCGCTCCTTTTGATGCTGTACCTCAACAGCATTTTCCGTTTCGGCAAGGAGAAGTTCTTTTCCCTCTGCGCCGAAAATGGTGTGGACGGCGTCATCGTTCCGGATATGCCGTACGAGGAAAAAGAGGAGATTCAGTCCGTCGCGGACCGGTTCGGCGTCATCCCCATCCGCCTGGTCGCACCGACCTCCCATGACCGCGTGCGCATGATCGCCTCCGGCGCGAAGGGCTTTCTGTACTGCGTTTCCTCCACGGGCGTGACCGGCACCCGATCGAGCTTCACAACGGATTTCGATTCGTTCTTCGGGACCGTCCGGAAGTACGCGGAAATCCCATGCGCCGTGGGGTTCGGCATCTCGAACCCGGAACAGGCGAAGACGATGGCTTCCTACTGTGACGGAGCCATCGTCGGCAGCGCGATCGTCAGGCTCGTTGAGCAATACGGAAAAGACGCCGTGCCGTATGTCGCGGAGTTCGTCCGCTCGCTCAAGGACGCGGTGCGCGCAGCGGGCCGGTAACGCCGGAGGCGGTCCTTGCCTTTTCTCTCCGAAAGATTTAAAATAGCGGTATCGGATTTGAGGGAGGCAGCCGATCCATGAGCAAATTACAGATTCCGGTGTTTGCCTGTGTTTTGATACTTGTTTTGACCGCCTGCTCGGGGCTGTCTGCTCCCGATCAAACCGCAAGTGCGGCAGGCAGTCGGACAGCGGTTTCGAGCATAGGCTCCGAAGCCCAATTGCTTAAAGCGGCCCCGGACGTTACCTTTCGCGAGGGAACGACGAGCGGCGGCAGGGTAGTGCTGTCAAGCGGTGATATCGTCGGCTTCCACACCAAATATACAAAGTTCAATCATTCTTATGAGATCGCGTTCGAACTGACGGAGGCCGGCAGAAAGAAGTTCGCGGAAGAAACAACAAAGCTGTTGGGCAACACCGTTTCCATTTGGGCCGGGAACGATCTTTTGAACAGTTCGGAGGTTGAAGCACCGATCACCGACGGAACCGTCGCATTCACGGCAAAAGACGACGATACTATGCAGAGCATCTGCAAAAAGCTGGAAGGCCAGTCAAAATAAAAACAGCCCGGAAAGCATCCCGAGCAGCTTTCCGGGCTGTTTTTATTTCCGCAGGAACAGGACGCCGAGCGTCCCGGGGCCACAGTGGTTGCAGACGGTGCAGCCCGCGTCGGTGTCGAAAATCTCCTGAAAAGGTGCGAGGCGTGAGACAAGGTCCGCAACTTCTTCGCAGAAGCCTTCCGGCATGGCGGAGTGCGTGATGAAGACGCGCGTAAGGTCGAGGTCGGCGCGGCCCTTCAGACGATCGGTCACGTAATTTTCAAGGCATTTCTGCAGGGTGCCGCGGTACTTTTTACCGACTTCCATCGCGCCGTTCTTCACCTCGATGCACGGCTTGAGCGAAAGCAGGTTTGCGCCCAGCGCGGCGACGGAAGAGCACCGGCCGCCCTTGTGCAGGTAGCGCAGCGCGTCGATGACGAAGCTTGACTCCACCTTCGGGATCAGGTCGTTTACGATGCGGAGAATCTCGCCGGCCTCCGCTCCGAGCGCGGCAAGCTCCGCCGCCTTGATGACGAGAAGGCCGATGCCGGTTGAAAGATTCTGCGAATCTACAACATACACGTTGCCGACCTCTTTTGCGGCGGCGACCGCGTTCTGGTAGCAGCTCGACATACCGCGGCTTATGGTAAAATGAATCACGGCTTTTCCGCTCCTGACGGCGGGAGAGAAAAAATCCAGGTAATCCTGAACGGTAACAGCGGACGTTTTGGGGAGTTCCCCCGTTTTGCGCACGTAACTATAAATATCTTCCTGCCTCATGTCGACTCCGTCGCGGTACGCCTTGCCGCCCATATTGATGTAAAGCGGCGTCACGGGGATTCCGTACCGGTCCAGCAGCATGGGCGAAAGGTCGCAGGTGCTGTCGGCAGAGATGTTGATCTGCTGTGGCATCATTTACAATTCCTCCAATTTCGGGGCGTCGCCGGCAGTCCGGCTTCCTATTCCATTTATTTTATCACGGCGCGGATTTCTTTTCAATCGCCTTAAGGCTCCGCGCCGTTCGGGTTTTCAAACCACTCTTTGCTGTGGTACAATATGGGAAAGGAAACACGGAAAGATGATCGCAGCGGAGGGAAATATGATATCTGCCTTTGAGAAAATAGCCGCATGGTTCCGGCCGGACCGCGAAAGGCCGGATGTGAAGTTCAGCATCTTCCAGTACATAGGGCCCGGACTGCTTGTGACGGTTGGATTCATCGACCCGGGCAACTGGGCGACCAATATCGCGGCGGGCTCACAGTTCGGTTATAAGCTGCTTTGGGTCGTCACGCTTTCGACCCTTATGCTGATTCTGCTGCAGCACAATGTGGCGCATCTCGGCATCGTGACGGGCGACTGTCTGGCCGAGGCGGCGACGAAGCATCTGACGAGGAAGGCCAGCGTGCCCATCCTTGTCAGCGCGCTGCTCGCGTGCGTTTCGACGGCGCTGGCGGAGCTCTTGGGCGGGGCCATCGCCCTGCAGATGCTGTTCGACGTGCCGGTAAAGCTCGGCTCGGCGATCATGGCCGCCACCACGCTGGCCCTTCTGCTGGGCAATTCGTACCACCGCATCGAAAAGATCATCATCGGTTTTGTTTCCGTCATCGGTTTTTCGTTCCTGTACGAATTGGCGGTCGTTACGGTCGGCTGGGATCAGGCCGCCCGCGGATGGGTCACGCCCTCGTTCCCGCAGGGCTCGCCGTTCATCATTCTCAGCGTGCTCGGCGCCGTGGTCATGCCGCACAATCTGTTCCTGCATTCGGAGGTCATCCAGAGCCGGCAGTTCAACCTGAAGGACGAGTCCGTGCTGAACCGCCAGCTGAAATACGAATTCACCGACACGCTGCTTTCGATGGGCATCGGCTGGGCCATCAACAGCGCGATGGTGCTGCTCGCGGCGGCGACCTTCTTCAAAACCGGCACGCAGGTCACGGAGCTTTCACAGGCGCATAGCCTTCTTACCCCGATCCTGGGGAAAGGCTCCGCCGTGATTTTCGCCGTCGCACTCCTGTTTTCCGGCATTTCCTCGTCTGTCACGGCCGGCATGACGGGCGGAATTATTTCAGCCGGAATGTACGGCGAGCCGTATGCCGCCGCCGACCGGCACACGCGGCTCGGCATTTTCGCTACCGTCGCGGCGGCGTTCGTGGCGATCCTGTTCATCTCGAATCCGTTCGACGGGCTTCTTGTGTCACAGATGCTGCTCAGCTTCCAGCTTCCCGTCACGGTGTTCCTGCAGCTTTACCTGACCTCGTCGGCCAGGGTCATGGGGAAGTACAGGAACAGCCCGGCGCACAGCGTCATGCTTTGGGGGACGGGCCTCGCCGTTACGGTGCTGAACATTTATCTGCTTGTGGATTCGCTGATGTGAAATTTCTGCGCGCCGCGGATTGATTCTTTGCGCGGGAAGTCATATAATAAAATACTGCGGCGTGCCTACGGCTTTCGGCAGTGTGCCTTCTCGCACTTTGCATCGGGAACGCACTCGATTGGCCGTATGTAAAATTGCGTGCAGGCTCAGCCTGTACGACCGAAACGGGCTGTGCCCGGCTTGGAGGAACGACAGTGGCGGATTTACAGACCGAAATAGAAAAAAGAAGGACCTTTGCGATTATATCCCACCCGGACGCGGGCAAAACCACGCTGACGGAAAAACTGCTGCTCTACGGCGGGGCCATCGCGCTGGCGGGCTCGGTCAAGGGCAAAAAGGCGCAGCGCCACGCGGTTTCCGACTGGATGGAGATCGAAAAGCAGCGCGGCATTTCGGTCACGTCGTCCGTTATGCAGTTCAACTACGGCGGCTACTGCATCAACATCCTGGACACGCCGGGCCACGAGGATTTTTCGGAAGATACCTACCGCACGCTGATGGCGGCGGATTCCGCGGTGATGGTGCTGGACGCCTCGAAGGGCGTCGAGCGCCAGACGCGCAAGCTGTTCAAGGTCTGCACGCTGCGGCACATCCCGATCTTCACGTTCATCAACAAGATGGACCGCGACGCGCGCGACCCGTTCGACCTGATGGAGGAGATCGAGAACCTGCTCGGCATCCGCACCTGCCCGGTCAACTGGCCCATCGGCTCCGGCAAGGAGTTCAAGGGCGTCTACGACCGCGAAAGCAAAAAGATTCTTGCGTTCCACGCGAACAGCGACGCTGTTTTCGAGCAGAAGGAAGTCAAGGCCACGGTCGTCGGGCTGGACGACCCGCAGGCGGAGGAGCTTCTGGGCGAAGACTTCCTGTCGCGCCTTTCAGGCGACGTGGAGCTGCTGGACGGCGCAGGCGACAATCTGGATATGGAAGCCGTGCGGAACGGCAAGCTGTCGCCGGTTTTTTTCGGCTCCGCGCTGACGAATTTCGGCGTCGAACCGTTCCTCAGGGAATTTCTGCACATGACCACGGCCCCGCTGCCGCGTGAGTCGGACGCCGGGATCGTCGATCCGTTCGACCCGGATTTTTCGGCGTTCGTCTTCAAGATTCAGGCCAACATGAACAAGGCGCACCGCGACCGCATCGCGTTCATCCGGATTTGTTCGGGAAAATTCGAGAAGGGCATGGAGGTGGAGCACGTGCAGGGCGGCCGGAAGGTCAAACTCGCACAGCCGCAGCACCTGATGGCACAGGACCGGGAGATTATCGAGGAAGCCTACGCGGGCGACATCATCGGCCTGTTCGACCCCGGCATCTTTTCCATCGGCGACACGCTTTGCTCAGCCGACAAGCCGTTCCGCTTTGCAGGCATTCCGACTTTCGCGCCGGAGCATTTCGCCCGCGTGGAGCAGGTGGATACCATGAAGCGCAAGCAGTTCGTCAAGGGCATGACGCAGATCGCGCAGGAAGGCGCGATCCAGATCTTCCAGGAGCCGGACTCCGGCATGGAGGAGGTCATCGTCGGCGTCGTCGGCACGCTGCAGTTCGACGTGCTGCAATACCGCCTGAAAAACGAATACAACGTGGACATCCGCCTGACCCAGCTTCCTTATGAGGAGATCCGCTGGATCGCAAAAGCCGGCCAGGAGCTGAAATCGCTCGACCTGACTTCCGACACGCGCCTCGTGCAGGACTTCCGCGGCCACAGCCTCCTGCTGTTCTGCAACAGCTGGAGCATCAACTGGGCGCTGGAGCATAACAAGGGCCTTGCCGTTTCGGAATTCGGTACGGCGGACGCGGTGTAAAGGGGAGTGCCTTCATGTATTTCAAAAACGATTGGATGATGCGCCAGGTCGATATGCTTGGTGCGCTTCCTTGCCAAAACGGTGCTGAAAAAAGAC
>JAEZRH010000020.1 GCA_023412845.1 Bacillota bacterium | reverse complement strand
CGCCATCCAGCAGAACGACAAAACCCTGAAACAGCTGGTGCAGGCAAACAAGAGAAAAAGCTGAAAACAGGCGGTTCCCCGCGTGAGCGAAGGACCGCCTGTTTTCTAAAATCAGTCTTTGCAGTTTTTTGAGTCAACGGAATCGCTGCACTGCGAAGCGTCTTTTCTGCTCTGAGCTTCGCTGCCGTAGGAAGAGCCTCCCTTTTTCGAACCGCTATCCTGTCTGCCTGAATTGTTCTTTTTGTTTTGGGATTGTTTGCTGTCCAAACGTACTCACCCCCTTTGTGGCTTAGTGTTTGTAGGGGTGTAGAAGATTATACCATTTTTTTGGAGATGATGGGAATGGACCGGCTGCCGCGTGAGTTTCTGTCCCGGATGGAACGTCTTCTCGGCAAAGAATTTCCGGCCTTCGAAGCCGGCTGCGGTCTTCCGGCTTTCCGCGGCATCCACCTCAATACGCTGAAATGCGATTTTCAGACTTTATGCCATGCTTGCGCTTTTACGCTGACCCCTGCGCCGTTCTCTCCGCTGGAGTACTATCTGCCGCGGGATGCGGAAAAAGTGGGGCTGATGCCGCTGCATCACGCTGGGGCTTTCTATGTGCAGGAACCGTCCGCCTCATCCGCAGTGACGGCGCTGGACCCGCAGCCGGGTGAAAAAATTCTGGACCTCTGCGCCGCTCCGGGAGGGAAATCCACCCAGATCGGGGCGCTTCTCGGAGGCCGCGGGCTGCTCTGGTCGAACGAGGTCGTCCGCAGCCGGGCGGATATCCTGCTCTCCAATCTGGAACGAATGGGCATTGCGAACGCCGTCGTCTCCTGCTGTCAGCCGGAGAAGCTGTGCTGCGCGCTTTCGGGCTGGTTTGACCGCGTCCTTGTGGACGCGCCCTGCTCCGGGGAGGGCATGTTCCGCAAAAGCGAAGCAGCGGTGCGCGCCTGGAGCCCGGAGCATGTCGCTTCCTGCGCGGTGCGCCAGCTTGCCATTTTGCAGAGCGCCAGCCTCGCCGTAAGAGAAAACGGCATTCTGGTCTATTCCACCTGTACCTTTTCCGAAGAGGAGAACGAGGGCGTCGTTTCGGCTTTTCTTAAAGCGCGGGGCGATTTTGAGCTTGCGGACAGCGGCCTTGCTTTCGGACGGCCCGCTCTCCTGCCTCAGGCGCGCCGCGTTTTCCCCATGGACGGCGGCGAGGGGCATTTCGTCGCGGTGCTGCGTAGAAATTCCGCAAATCCCTGCGCAGTGGCGGAGTATGGGCCTTTGGCAGGCCGAAATGCCGGCATGGCGGAAGAGCTTTACAGGCAGATTTTCCGTTCCGGACCTGATCGCCGGATCGAGGAACGGCACGAATCATTTTTCCTGCTTCCGGACGTTCTGCCGGAACTCGACGGGCTTAACGTCCTGCGGGCCGGCGTTCTGCTGGGCAGGTTCCGCCCCGGCCGCGTGGAGCCAGAACATGCTCTCTTCATGGCGTCAAAACCTCAGGAATTTAACCGCGGCGTTGACTTCTCGGGCGATTCCGCTGAAATCCGCGCATTTCTCCGCGGGGAAGAACTGGCCGTCGAAACGGGCGGCATGCAGGGATATGCGGGGGTTTCCGTCGAAGGCGTAACGGTCGGTTTCGGCAAATGCTCAAGCGGGAGACTGAAGAACAAATATCCCAAAGGCCTGCGGAATCCTGCCTGACTGCGGCGGCAGCCGCAGTCCTTCTGCCCACCTTGAAATAACGGGCGGAAAATGGTATACTCCCTTTTGGCTGATTTGGCGGCGGGCCGCTGCTGACGATTCGCGCTACAGGCTTGCGGGTGCGTTTTATGTCCGTGCTTTTTTCCTTGCGGGGTCTTATCAGATGCCGGTTGCATCGGCGGATATACGAAGGGTGATGCTGTGCGGATACTGGATTTTTCCGTGCCTCCGGAATATGACGGGGTCAGGCTGAAGGGACTCCTTCACGGTTTCTGCGGGCTTTCCGTCCGGCAGTTTGCAAGGCTGAAGCGCTTTCCGGGCGGCGTTCTGCGCAACGGACTTCCCGCGATTGCGCCGGATCTTCTGCGTGCCGGCGATAAAATCCGTGTCACGTTTCCCGACGATGAAAAATTCCAGGCACCGGTTCCGCTGCCGTTTGCTCCGATCTATGAGGATGAAGACATCCTTGTCGCGGAGAAACCCTCCGGAATGCCGATGTATCCGACCCCGGGGCACGACTGCGACAGTTTTGCCAACGCCGTGTCCTATCACTGGATGCTTTCCGGCCGGCAGTTCTCGTTCCGGCCGGTTTACCGGCTGGATAAAGATACGACCGGAATCGTCGTGCTTGCGAAGAATTCCTTTGCCGCTTTCCGGCTGGCGGGACGTGTTCAAAAACTCTACCTTGCCGTCTGCGAGGGAAAACTTCCCGGCTGCGGAAAAATCGACGGGCCCATCGGCCTCATGCCCGGGCACACCATTCAGCGGGCCGTTACCCCGAACGGTGCGGAGGCGGTGACATTTTGGCGATGTCTGGCCTGCAATGAAAATTACAGTCTGCTTGCCGTGCGTATCCGCACCGGCAGAACGCACCAGATACGCGTGCATTTTTCCGACTGCGGCCATCCCCTTGCGGGCGACGACATGTATGGCGGGACCCGGCGGCAGATGGCGCGCCAGGCTTTGCATTGTGCGCAGATAAGATTTCGCCATCCGGTTTCCGGGAAAATAGTGAAATTTCGCTGTGCGCTGCCAGAGGATATGAAGACCATCGTGTCGTCAGTCTCAGGATTGAATGAATAAAATTTCATAAAATCTGCATTTTACCCTTGAAAAATGCATAAATATGCGGTATAATACAGACATACCAAACAGAAAAACGAATTATTATGAAGGGGCAGATTTTTATGCAGAGCATGAAAAAAACAGTTGCCGCACTTCTTGCGGTTGCCATGATGGTTCCGTTTGCGGCATGTGCCGGGGGAAGCGCCACCGCTTCGAGTGAAGCAGCAAGCAGCGCCGCAGCAAGCAGCGCTGCGGAAAGTTCCGCCGCAGTTTCGTCCGAAGCGGCATCCGGTTCGGCCGATGCGGTCGTGATTCCGGATAATATCAAGTCCAGCGGCAAGATCGTTATGTCCACCAACGCGGAATTCCCGCCATTCGAGTCGAAGGACAACAACCAGATCGTCGGTATCGACGTTGACATCGCGAATGCCATCGCCAAGAAGCTCAATGCCCAGCTCAGCATCAACGACGTCGATTTTGATTCGCTGATTATGGAACTGAAGAGCAACAAGTGCGATTTCGTCGCGGCAGGCATGACGGTCACGGACGACAGAAAAGAAAACGTCGATTTCTCCGATCCGTATTTTGACGCCACGCAGTCCATCATCGTTCCGAAAGGCAGTTCCATCAAATCGCGCACCGATCTCAACGGAAAGACAGTCGGAGTCCAGCAGGGCACCACAGGCGATACTTTCTGCACCAATGAAGACGGTTCCAGCGATATCAAGGTGAAAGGCGTGCAGCGCTTCAATAAGGGTGCCGATGCGATCACGGACCTTCTGAACGGTAAGCTCGACGCGGTCGTCATCGACGACTTCCCGGCACAGAAATTTGTATCCATGCATTCAGATAAACTCCAGAAGCTGAGCGACGCCCTCACCGTGGAACATTATGCCATTGCCGTCAAAAAAGGAAATACCCAGCTTCTGAACGACGTAAACATTGTTTTGAAGGAACTGAAATCCAGCGGACAGCTCAACACAATCATTCAGAAATATAAGTCCACACTGGAAAACGGCTGAGCGGACTGTGTCCGTTCCCACGGTCGGGCGTATAGCCCCGGTGGAATAAAAGCTTTCTTTGCCCGGACAGTCTAAGACAAGGCTCCCGCAGAGAAAAATGTATTTTCGGGAGTTTCCCCTGATTTTCGCGCCAGTTGCTGTCCGGAATTTTCTCTTGGTGAACGGCGCGGCTTGACGGCGGGGGCACCCCGCAAGGGAGGATCGGAATGAACCCGCTTTTTGCCGCGCTGCCGACGGCCTTTTTTCAGGAGATTGGGCGCGAAGTCTACCAATCCCTGATCGAAAGACACAGGTACGAATATATCCTGATCGGTCTGCAGAATACGCTGATCATTACGGTTTTTGCCGTTTTGCTCGGCGTCCTTCTGGGAGCGATCGTGGCGCTCGTCAAGGTCGCTCACGCGAACAATCCGCATAAACTGCGCATAGCGAACGGCATCTGCACGTTTTACCTTACGGTCATCCGCGGGACGCCTGTCGTGGTGCAGCTGATGATTATGTATTATGTCATTCTCAGCTCCGCCAATCTCGATAAGATCGTGGCGGCGATTCTTGCTTTCGGCATCAATTCCGGCGCATATGTCGCGGAAGTGATCCGCAGCGGCATCCTTTCCGTGGACCACGGGCAGGTGGAGGCCGGACGTTCTCTGGGCCTCAGCCAGCGCACGACGATGATCAAGATCGTATTCCCGCAGGCGCTCAAAAACGTGCTTCCCGCCGTTGGCAATGAATTCATAGCACTGCTGAAAGAGACATCCGTGGCCGGTTACATCGGGATACAGGACCTGACGAAAGGCGGAGATATCATCCGCAGCATCACATACCTTGCGTTTACCCCGCTGTTGACGACGGCCTTGGTGTACCTTGTCATCGTGATCGGTCTGACCGCGCTTCTTACGAAGTTTGAAAGGAGGCTGCGCAGGAGTGATTACCGTTAAAAATCTGAGAAAGAGCTTCCATACGCTCGACGGTGATATCGAAGTCCTGAAAGGGATCAATCAGGAGATCGAAAAGGGCGAAAAGGTTGTTGTGGTCGGTCCTTCCGGTTCCGGCAAGAGTACCTTCCTGCGCTGTCTGAACCTTCTGGAAGAGCCTTCCGGGGGAGAAATCTGGTTCGAGGGGCAGCAGATCAACACGCCAAAATGCGATATCGACGCGCTGCGCCGTAAAATGGGCATGGTGTTCCAGCATTTCAACCTTTTTCCGCATCTGACCGTCCGGCAGAACATCACCCTTGCGCCGGTTTGCCTGAAGCTGAAAACGCAGCAGGATGCCAACGAGCAGGCTCGGCAGCTGTTGACGCGCATCGGCCTTGCGGATAAAGCCGATGCCTACCCGGGGCAGCTCTCCGGGGGGCAGAAGCAGCGCATTGCCATTGTACGCGCCCTCGCGATGGAGCCGGACATGATGCTGTTCGACGAACCCACCAGCGCCCTCGACCCGGAGATGGTCGGCGAGGTGCTTGAAGTCATGAAAGAGCTTGCCGACGACGGGATGACGATGATCGTGGTGACGCATGAAATGGGATTTGCGCGTGAAGTAGCGACCAGAGTGCTGTTCATGGCGGACGGGCAGATCCTGGAGGAAGCGAAACCGGCGGAATTCTTCGACCATCCTCAGAATCCGAGACTTCAGGACTTTTTATCAAAAGTACTTTAATTCCGGTTGCAGCCGTGTTACTATAAAGAAAGGCATCAACCTGTTTCAGGCGAACCGGGGTGTTTATTGTTGGCTGCAGCCATTTCTCATTATCTTTTGGCCAATCGAGTGCTGAAAGAGTATAAAAAATCCGGCGGCGCACCCGTTTGCTATTCCGCTTTTTGCTGGGGTGCGCAGGGGCCGGATTTTCTTTTTTATGGTTACCATCCGCTGGGGAAGCGCCAGGATCTCTCGGTGCTGGGAAGCCGGATGCATAAAGGCGATCCCGTCCAGCTTTTTTCCGCGATGCGCAGTTATTGCACGGACCAGGCCAAGAGCGACGCCGTCAGGTCTTATGTGCTCGGTTTTTTATGCCATTACAGTCTGGACCGCACGGTCCATCCGTATGTCTATGCCGAGATACGCGAGCTGAAAAAAATCTACCCGGAGCGTCCCGGCGTCTTTCTTCACAGTCAGATCGAGACCGCCCTTGACAATATCACCCTGCGCTTTGAAAACGGGGAACTGCCGACCTCTTTCGATCTGAAAAAAACCGTTCCCAAAGACCCGGAGACTCAGTCGCAGATCGCCGCGCTTTATGCGTATCTTTTACGCACCCTGTACCGCAAGACCGTAGAGCGGTCGGACATTCTTTCCGCGATGCGTAACTGCCGGTTTGTCTGCGGCCTTCAGAACGACCGCACGGGCTATAAAAAAGCGTTTTTCGAGAGAACGGAGAAGCGTCTTGGGAAGTACTACGTCTCCTGTTTCTTTCACGGGCTGATGGAGAACGATGATTACGACTATGCAAATGTATCAGGCGCCCCTTGGTCGTGGCCTCCCCTGGACCCAAAGCCTCATTGTGAAACCTATCTTGACCTTTACCGGCGGTCCGCGTCGGAAAGCCTGGATTTTATAAATCGTTTTTTTTCAGTCGAATCCTTCGATCCTTTTACCAGCCATATTCCATTTTCATAAGGAGTGAAGATCAGCATGAAACGAATTGCCAGTTTCAGCGTCAACCACAACAAACTGACCCCCGGCATCTATCTTTCGCGCATCGACGGCGACATCATCACCTACGACATAAGGATGCGCAAACCCAATACGCCGCCTTATCTTTCGAACCCCGCGCTGCATACCATCGAGCATCTGTTTGCCACGTTTGCGCGCAATTCGGAATACGAGGACCGCGTAATCTATTTCGGCCCCATGGGGTGCCGTACAGGTTTTTACTTTCTGCTCCGCGATGTTGACAGGGAAGAGGCCGTACAGCTGATCATCCGTATTTTCCGGCAGATTACGGAGTACACCGGGCCCATCCCGGGGGCGGCGGCGGCAGAGTGCGGGAATTATCTGGAGCATGACCTGCAGGGCGCTGTTCAGGAAGCGAAAAACTTTCTCCCCGTGATCGAGAACTGGAACGGTGAAAAACTGAAGTATCAGTCCTGAACCTCTGTGAATTGTGCCGGGAAATATCCTGACTGAGGGTTGCAAAATCGCTCCGTTTGTTATATGATATGACAAGCAATATTACAATTCTGTAATACTTTGCAATTCCTTCAGGAAGGTCTTTTGCAATGCAGCGGCACGTTGTTCCGTTCAAATCAATATTGCGACACTCAGCGGATTTTTGTGCTGTTTTTTATATCCGTGGGTGCCGCTTTTTATATGTTGAGGGGATCCAGACAGTTCGAATCGGCAAGCGGCTGAAAAAGCGCACGGTATCCGCTTTGCGCCCGGCGGCCACTGCCGCAGGGCGGTTCTGCTCCATAACGGTCGGAAAGCAGCTGCGCGGACTGCGGCTGGAACTTCGCTCCATCCGGACGGGCTTTTCCAATTTGCGCGTCGTTTTTTCCCATACCCGTCACACGGGCCTTCTGCAGGCATTGGAGGAATATTTCCGCTTCACGCACCGCGGAATCCGGGTTCACCGGGAATTCCTGTCTTCCGTAATCAATTTTACGGTTCCCGTTGCGTCGGTTATTTTTCTGGTCATCACCGTACATCACTGGAACGCGATGAATTTCGGGCTGATCCTCACGAACAGCGGCCAGCAGATAGCCGCAATCCAGAATGAAAGCGTTTACGAAAAAGCCACGGAAATGGTGAATCAGCGCATGGTCCACGACACGGCGCAGGAATCGTCGGGAATCAAGTTCGCGCCGAGTTTCCGGCTGACTGCGGATTCCACCGGCTATCTCACTCCCAATGCGGTCTGCGATCTGCTCATCAAACAGTCGAACGGCATCATTGAAGAGGCCAGCGGCCTTTATGTGGACGGCAGGCTGCTGGGAGCCGTGAAAAGCGGCGCCGATCTTCGGTACATCCTTGACGGCGTTCTCAATTCGGCGCGCGGCAGCGACACATCCGCCAAAGTCCAGTTCACGAAGAATGTAGAGATCGTAAACGGCCTTTTCCCAACCATGTCTATTGTGGGTACGGATTCCATGAAAAAACTCGTGGACGGGACTTCAAAGGCCACCACCACCTATACGGTCCGTCAGGGAGATACGGCCACCTCCATCGCGAACGCGAACCATACCACAGTTGCGGAGCTCAATAAGATCAATCATAATCAGCTGGGAGACATGCTGCATCCGGGAGACCTCATCAATCTGGAACTGGCGGTGCCCACTCTGGAAGTGGAGCTCGTAAAGACGGTGACCTATGACGTCGCTATTTCCTATCCCACGGTGACCCGCGAAGATAGTACGCAATACACGGACTATACCAAAGTGATTACGGAAGGCGTAAACGGAAAACAGCACATGACCGACCAGATCCACACCGTAAACGGCGTGGAAACTTCCCGGGTGAATATTTCCGCCACGGTGCTTCAACAGCCGGTGACCAAAGTGGTCCTGACGGGAACAAAAAAGAAGCCGCAGAATGAGGCCGGTGTGGCAAGCGGCACATTCATGTGGCCGGTTCCGTCGCTCCATACCATCACGACCTATTTTACCTGGCGGTGGGGCGTGTTCCATACCGGCATCGACATCTCGGGTTCCGACGCAACCGGCAGGACGATCGTCGCCGCAGACGGCGGAGTCGTCACCATGGCCGGCCCGAACGATGGATACGGCAACTGCATCATTATCGATCATGGCAATGGGTACTGTACGCTCTATGGCCATTGCAGCAAAATCCTTGTTTCGGAAGGGCAGAGCGTATCCAAAGGGCAGGCGATCGGCCGGGTGGGGAGCACCGGGAACGCCACAGGCCCCCATTGTCATTTTGAGGTGATTAAAAATAATACGAAAGTGAATCCGCTTTTATATGTGTCATAATAGAATATTTTCCTGGAATATAAAAAAAATTACAAATTATTCAACAAAAAGCAATTGACCTTTTGATTAAGGTTGACTTTTGCTTTCATGTGTATTATTATCAATAAGAGCGTTGAAGAACAGTAGGGAAAGCGGATTTTTTGCCCGGTGGCACAGGATGTTTTCAGGTGTGTCGGCTGGGTTTATTTCTTTATTACGATTCTTTATGAAGATTAATACGGATACTGCACTATGCCAAGCATAAGCGTTTGCCGTATGTTATTTTATTGCCTATTTTTCCTTCGTTTTTTGCAAGTAATTTCAACCCGTTTTCCTGCCTGCGGCGCTAAATATTTCGCAAAAATTTGTTATAATAGTAATGCCTGATTTTTAGAAATGGAGCGTACCGCATTGGACAAATTTGTAATTAAGGGCGGTTGCCGCCTGAAGGGCGAGGTCAGTATCAGCGGTGCAAAAAACGCTGCGATTGCAATTATACCGGCGGCTATTTTGTCCGACGGCGTTTGCAGAATCGAAAATGTACCCGACATAACCGACGTGATTTCCATCACCAGAATCCTGTATGACATGGGGGCAAAGATCCGAAACATCAATCGGTCCACGATTGAAATCGACCCGTCGTCCATCAAGACGTATGTTGCGTCGGAAGAGCTTGCGCGTCATATGCGCGGTTCCTATTATCTGCTTGGCGCACTCCTGGGCAGGTTCCATCATGCGGTCGTTACGATGCCCGGCGGCTGCGATTTCGGCGTCAGGCCGATCGATCAGCACCTGAAAGGGTTTGCCGCCCTTGGCGCCAAACACCGTCTGGAAGGCGGTATGGTGGATGTTTATGCGGACAGGCTTGTTGGCAGCCATATCTATCTTGATGTTGTTTCGGTCGGCGCGACCGCCAATATCATTTTGGCCGCGGTGAAGGCCGAGGGCACGACGGTCATCGAGAACGCCGCGAAAGAGCCGCATATTGTTGACTTGGCGAACTTTTTGAATTCCATGGGGGCTGATATCCGCGGTGCCGGTACGGATGTCATCAAGATCTACGGCGTCCAACATCTCAACGGTACAAACTATTCCATTATTCCGGATCCGATCGAGGCCGGTACCTATATGGTGGCTGCCGCTGCGACCGGCGGCGATGTCTTGATCAAGAATGTGATCCCGAAGCACCTGGAATCCATTTCCGCAAAACTGGAAGAAATGGGCGTGGAGTTGTCCGAGTTTGACGATGCCATCCGTGTCGTGCGGAATGAAAAGCTGAACAAATGCAATATAAAAACAATGCCTCATCCGGGGTTTCCGACCGATATGCAGCCGCAGATCGCAGTGCTGCTGTCGCTGGCTCAGGGTACCAGCATTATCAACGAAAGCGTCTGGGACAACCGTTTCCGTTATGTCGAGGAATTGAAGCGGATGGGCGCGCAGATTTCGGTCGACGGTAAACTGGCCGTCGTGGAAGGGGTCGATCATCTGGATGCGGCTCCGGTAAAGGCTACCGATCTGCGTGCGGGGGCAGCCCTCGTGATTGCGGCGCTTTGTGCGCGTGGTCTGACACAGATTGAAAATATCCGGCAAATCGAACGCGGATATGAAAATATCGACAGAAAACTCAAAGCCCTTGGCGCAGACATACGGCGTGTTCCGATTCCCGAGCAGGAGACGGCACAGGCGATTTGATAATTATTTTGGGGACCGGCGGTTGCCGTCCCCTTTTGCATAGGGAAAGGAACCGGAAATGGCAAGACTTTGTCCGCTCTTCAGCGGAAGCAGCGGGAACGGTTATTACATAGGCTCCGCCGAAGAGGGAATTCTGGTCGATATCGGCCGCTCTGCAAAGCAGACCAAGGGAAGGCTGGAACAATGCGGCATTTCTCTCGATGCGGTAAAAGCAATTTTTATTACGCATGAACACGCAGACCATATTGCAGGACTGCGTGTTTTTGCGTCGCGTTACCATCTGCCCGTCTATGCGTCGGCAGGCACCCTTTCTGCCCTGGGCGGAATGGGCTGCCTGTCTGAAAAATTCCCATACTACATCATCGGCGATGCGGGGATGGAATGCGCCGGCATGAAGATCCAACCGTTTCCTCTTTCGCATGACAGCGCAGAATGTGTCGGATACCGCATCCTCACGAAAGACGGCAGGACTGTCGCGCTTTCCACCGATCTGGGCTGTCTTTCGGAAGAAGTCAGGCTGGGCCTTGCGGGCGCGGATTTTGTGGTGCTGGAATCCAACCATGATGTTGGAATGCTGAAAAATGGGCCGTATCCGTATCCGCTCAAACGGCGGATCCTGTCCAACATTGGGCACCTTTCCAATGCGGATTGTGCCGAGGAGCTCTGCAGGCTTGTAAAGAGCGGAACCACGCGCTTCTTGCTTGCCCATCTGAGCGCTGAGAACAACACGCCGGAGCTTGCTTACCAAACGTCGCTCTGCTCCCTGAATCTGAACGGGTTCAGACAGGACAGGGACTTTCAGTTGTTTGTGGCTCCCAGCGAAAACACCAGCGGAAAATCCATTTTCTTTTGATATTTATTCTTCCGGCTTCTTCGGGCGATATTTCAGGTCTCCGATCGTGCGAAGAATCACGGCCGCAACGAATGCGCCGGCAAAAGTACCCGACACCCACAGCGGTACCGGAATTAGCAGCAGGAGCAGCCAAATGAGGAAAAAGAGGAAGAAAACCCGATCAATAAACCGATAACTACGGTAAAGAGGGCCGCTTCCGGGCTGTAAGGGAAGACAGTCGCGTTCCGTAACGCCCGCCCGATAGATTTGACTGTATACAAGCGTGAGCCAGACTAAAACCGCTCTGGTTTGCGAATGGGGCTGGGGGACGGACCAGGCAAACCAAATCGATACCATCAGGACCAAAGCTATAACCAGAAAAAAACGCTCTATAAATGGAAATAAAAAATGGACCAGCTTATTACGGAATTTCTCAAGAAAGTTCATCCTGTAAACCCATCCAATCTTCCGTTGGCAGTGGCAACCGGCAAGCGCTGAGCTTATTGCGGCATTGAAAAGAATAGCTTGAATCATCATACAATGCTCTGCCCTATTTGTCAATATAACAAAATACCCCTTGCGTATCTGCAATGAACAGATGGCAAGGGGTATTGTTTTTAACTTACGCCAGCTTTTCGGCTTTCTGACGCTTGATGATTTTGAGGCGGGAAAACTCCTCACGATCTTTTTCTTCCAAAGCATTGGTGATGAATCTTACATTTGCCTCGAATTTCGGGATCATAATGTTCTTCAGGGCGTTGGCGCGTTTCTGCGTCTTTTTCACCGAATCGGCCAGACGGTAAACGCTGTTCTCAACTTCAGCGAGCTCTGCGGTAAGGCGTTTGACCTCCATGAATTTCTGATAGGCTTCATCCAGCAGAATATTGGAGGAGTACAGACCGAACGGAGCGGTGGGCGCCTTTGATTCCTCCAGGGAGACCATGGGGATTTCGACGCCCATGACGCTGCGGTACGCTATATTCAGGCCGTTTTCGATCGGTACGGTTTCGGCGAATTCCCTGCAGATGCCGAGCGAGATATTCGCCCGCTGAAGCATTGCATAGGCCTCGGCGTAAGCCTTGTCGATTTTGCTCTGAATCTGTGTGGCGCGGTCGATCAGCGCCATCATTTCACGGATCAGGATATTCCTTTTCCGGTCGAGCAGGTCAAAGCCGGTGCGGGAAAGTTCGAGAGATTTTTTTGTCGCGAGCAGATTGCCTTTGGTTGGGACGACCTGATCACTCAATTTCGTCGACCCCGCTTTCACCCGGACCGGGCCCTGCTTTTCCGGAATCGTTTACGCCGGGATCTTTCTGGGAGGCCGCAGCGTCCGCCACACGCTTTTTGGCGGGTTCATAGTATTTATCCAGCATTTCGTCGTTCAGACGGTCAAGGGTTTCGCGCGGCAGCGTCGTCAGCAGTTCCCAGCCAAGATCAAGGCTTTGCTCAATGCTGCGGTTTTCGGAAGTCCCCTGGTTGACAAATTTTGCTTCGAACTGTTTGCCGAATTCCAGGTATTTTTTATCTTCCGGCGAAAGCTCTTCTTCGCCGATTACGGAAGCGAGGGAACGTGCGTCCATCACTTTTGCATAAGAAGCAAACAGCTGGTTGGAAAGCGGAGCATGGTCTTCGCGTGTGAATCCTTTGCCGATGCCGTCCTTCATCAGACGGGAGAGGGAAGGAAGCACGGAAACCGGAGGGTATGTGCCAGAAGCGTCGAGCGAGCGGTCCAGAACGATCTGGCCTTCCGTGATATAACCCGTAAGGTCCGGGACCGGGTGGGTGACGTCGTCGTTCGGCATGGTGAGGATCGGGATCTGCGTAACGGAGCCCTTTTTGCCGCGGATCATTCCGGCGCGTTCGTAGATGGAGGCGAGGTCCGAATACAGATAGCCGGGGAATCCCTTTCTGCCCGGAATTTCGCCCTTGGAAGAGCTGAATTCGCGCAGAGCCTCAGCGTAGGAAGTCATATCAGTCAGGATAACGAGGATGTGCATTCCGAGCTCGAACGCAAGATACTCCGCAACGGTAAGCGCGCAGCGTGGCGTCAGGATTCTCTCGATGATCGGGTCGTTGGCGAGATTCAGGAACATGACGACCCTTTGCAGGATGCCGGAGTCGTCGAACGAACGGCGGAAATATTCCGCAACATCGCTCTTGACGCCCATCGCGGCGAAGACGATGGCGAAGTTTGAGCCTTCCTCGTCGCTGATTTTTGCCTGCCTTGCGATCTGTACAGCCAGCTCGTTATGCTTCATGCCGGAGCCTGAGAAAATCGGGAGCTTCTGCCCGCGGATCAGCGTCATCAGTGTGTCAATGGTTGAAATCCCGGTACTGATATAGTTCTTCGGGTACAGCCTTGAAACCGGGTTGATCGGGGTCCCGTTGACGTTCGCTTTTTTTACAGGAAAAATATCGCCGAGACCGTCGATCGGGCGGCCGGAGCCGTCGAAGACGCGTCCCAGAATTTCGGGGGAAAGCGGCATCTCGAGCGGACGCCCCAGAAGCCTCGTGCGGGTATTTGTAAGAGAGATGCCGCGCGTCCCCTCGAACACCTGAACAACGATGCGTTTTCCATCCATCTGAACAATTCTGCCATGGCGCATGGTTCCGTCATCCAGGCGGATGTCGACGACTTCCTCAAACGAGGCGTTTTCAATATTGTCGAGGACAATCAAAGGACCGTTGACATCTTTTACTCCAATATAATCAAGAATCATGTGTGACCGCCTTTCAAATGAATGATTTTCAAAACGGTTCTGCCGCCGCGGCCGTCAGGCCGTAACGATGGCAGAGAGGGTTTGATCGATTTCTTTCAGATAGCTGTCGAACATTTCCGGCTTGTCGTTGGGAATTTCGTTCTTCATCCTTGCGACCTTATCGAACAGTCCGGAACGCAGGATGCCGGAAATCGGTATGCCGGCTGAAATCAGGCTCTTCGCCTTCCCGTAAAGGTGCAGAATCGTTTTCATCATCAGTTTTTGTTTGTCAAGCGGCACGTAGGTATCCTGTGGATGCATGGCGTCCTGTTGGAGGAATCCCACACGGATGACCCTCGAAATCTCGATAATCAGCTTCTGGTCGTCCGGCAGCACGTCCGAACCGATCAGCTTTACAATTTCCAGCAGCTGATTTTCCTGCTGCAGGATCTTGTTGATCTGTCTTCTGTATTTGATGAAATCGTCGCCCTCGTGCTCCGAATACCAGGGGTCGAGGTCGGAGAAATATTCGCTGTAGCTCTGCGTCCAGTTGATTGCGGGGTAATGTCTCGCATAGGCGAGGGCTTTGTCAAGAGCCCAGAAGCACCGGGTAAAACGTTTGGTGTTCTGCGTGACGGGTTCCGAGAAATCGGAGCCCTGCGGGGAGACGGCGCCTATAATGGTTACGGAGCCGTCGGTGCCGTTCAGGTTTTCCACCATGCCCGCGCGCTCGTAAAATTCGGAAAGGCGGCTGGGCAGATACGCGGGGAATCCTTCTTCGGCGGGCATTTCTTCCAGGCGTCCCGAAATTTCACGCAGAGCTTCCGCCCAGCGTGATGTCGAGTCTGCCATCAGAGCCACATGGTAGCCCATGTCACGGTAATATTCGCCGAGCGTGATACCCGTGTAAATGGAAGCTTCGCGCGCCGCCACAGGCATGTTGCTCGTGTTGGCGATCAGCACGGTGCGGTCGGTCATCGGCCGTCCGGATTTCGGGTCTATCAATTTTGTGAACTCATCCAGAACATCGCTCATCTCATTGCC
>JAEZRH010000175.1 GCA_023412845.1 Bacillota bacterium | reverse complement strand
GCGCCGCTTCTTTGTGCAACGGGCCGATTGGGATTTGCTGAAACGTCCCGGTCGAATCAGCGGTTCAGCTGAGGCCGGACGCGGACTCCGGCCTCTTTCCCGGGTCCGTTTTTTCATCCTTCTTTTGGTTAGCAAAATTGCGATCGCTGCCGCGACCGCGAAACCAAGGAAAAATAATTTGCAACGGCGAAAGAGACGAACAAATGGCCCGCGGGGTTGCGAAATGTCGCAATTTGTTCTATAATTTACTATATTATCTGGAAAGACAAAATCTGGACGAAACTTTTACAAATATCATGTCCTTTCATGAAGATCGAATGCGATAAATGGAGTGAATTGCCTTGCGGAAAACACTTGCCAGATTGCGGAAGACCGTATTTGCCACCGTGTGCGCGGCCGGGGTCGCCGCGTCCGCTTTTTCATACGGAAGCTATGCTTCCACCGTGACAGCCAGAACGACGGATTACCTCAACCTTCGGCAGGGGATGGGCGCCAGCACCGCCGTGCTTCTTACCCTGGGGAAAAACGTATCCGTCACCGTGCTCGACAACTCCAACGCGAACTGGGCAAAGGTCGAAACGCAGAGCGGTAAAACCGGATACTGCTCCAAGCAGTATCTCAGTTTCTCCTCTTCGTCCCAGACGGGTTCGGGGACATCCGCCGCTTCTTCCGGCGGTGCGATGGCGGCGGTGCTGCAAAACCTGAACCTGCGTTCGGGCTCGTCGCTCAGCAGCGGGATCCTTCTGATCCTGTCGAAGGGCGGCACGGTCAAGGTGCTGGACAATTCAAATTCCTCCTGGGCAAAGGTGCAGACCCAGAGCGGCGTGCAGGGCTGGTGCTATAAAAGCTACCTGAAGATCTCCGGCTCGCCGTCCCAGACGTCTTCCGGCTCCTCGTCTCAAACATCTTCCGGGCAGACCGCGACGACGACGGATTACCTGAACCTACGCTCGGGGGCCGGAACGGGTTACGGCGTCATCCTGACCCTCGGCAAGGGCGTGACGGCCTCCGTGCTGGATAATTCCAATTCCGGATGGGTCAGGGTCGGCACGCAGAACGGCACCCAGGGCTGGTGCAGCAGACAGTACCTGACGATCTCCGGCTCTTCTTCGCAGCCGCCGGCAAGCTCGGCGGTTTCCAGCTCCTCCGCGGCCGTGTCCTCCGCGGCAAGCTCTTCAGGTTCCGGAACGGGGGGGGCTTCCTCCGGGCAGTCCGGCACGGGTTCCGGTTCTTCCGCAGTGACCGGCGCGACCGTTACGGCGGACCTTCTGCGCCTGCGGCAGTCTGCCGACACGTCGGGCGCGATCCTCGCCAACCTACCTTACGGCACCGTTCTGAAAGTGCTTGACACGTCGGTTTCCGGCTGGATAAAAGTGCAGACTGCCGACGGTAAGACCGGGTATGTAAGCTCACAGTACGTGACTTTGACCTATGCCGACGGTTCCACCTCCGGCCAGACTCCCAGCTCGAACGCGGCCGTTTCTCTTTCATCGTCATCACAGACCGTGCCGCAGGGCAAGACGCTGTATCTGCAGGCCAGCACGAATCCCTCCGGCGCCGCGGTTACCTGGAGCAGCAGCAATTCTTCCGTCGCGTCCGTTTCGAACGGCTACGTCTACGCGGCTTCCGAGGGCACGGCGCAGATCACCGCATCGTCCGGGTCGGGCAGCGCGGCCTGCAGCGTGACGGTCACGGATGCGGAGCCGGTGCGTACCGCTTACGCTTCGCCGAATATCGCGGCCCCGGGGCAAACGGTCACCTTCACCGCGGTCACGGACGCGTCGCGCGACGGCGTCTATTTTGCGATCACGCAGGCAGACGGCAGCCTTGCCAAAGTCACGGCTGGCAGCAGCCAGCAGGTAACAACGTCCGGCACCGTCACAAAGGTATGGTCCGGCTCGACCACGTTTTCCACGCCGGGCGTTTATTCCTTCACCGCCTATTCTTCCGAGAACGGCGTGTATAGCGGCACGGGCTTTCAGTCCGATACCATGGTTTCCACGCAGTCCGACTATACCGTGACGACGAGCGAGACGCGCCGCATCAGCGATAAAATGCTGTCGCTCATCGCCAAATGGGAAGGGTACAGCGCGAGTGTCTATGCGGACCAGCTTGCTTCCAACAGTATCGCCACCATCGGCTACGGCTGCACCCTCGGTACAAACTCCCAATTCTACAACAATCTGAGCGAAACCGAAGCGTGGTCCCAGCTTGTCAATAAGGTCAATCATTCCTCCTATACGACGGAGCTGAATAAAATGACCGCAAACAACGGGTTCCTCATGAGTCAGAACCAGGCGGACTGCCTCATCAGCTTCGCCTACAATGTCGGCTCCGGATATTTCAACAGTTCAACCGAGTCGGATTTCCGCCGCATCATGAAGAACGCCGTGGTTCCGCCATCCATCCCGGCGGGGTCGGACATCGACGCGGCGGCGACGGAGGACACCGCCGTTTTGAGCAGCTGCAGCGAATCCGCATCGGTCGTCAGCCAGATCACCGCCGGGACGCAGCTCCAGGTAACGGATTACAATTTTTCGGATAAAAAGGACGGCTGGTACGAGGTCCGGCTGTCGAACGGGCAGACCGGCTGGGTCAATTCCGGGTATGTAAATCTGAGCAATTCGTCTCAGCTTGTCCATGACCTGAATTACACCAACGCTTATGCGTTCGGCTCCGAACTTATCCGCTGGAACCAGGCGGGCGGCAAGTTCTATTCCGGCCTCTTCTACCGTCGGCTGGGCGAGACCAACGTCTACAATTATAACGATTACGATGCCCTGCGGTACAACAAATACGGCTATCACTATCCAAACTCCGCTTCGTCGCTGAGCTGAAAACAGAAAATCTCAAAAATACGAGGCGCTGTGCGGAATCCCCTCCGCACGGCGCCTCACGCTTTTTTCGTCTTGCTTTTCCGGTCCCGGGCCTTGAGGCATGCGGGCCATATGACGCAATTTCAGCCGGAACGGACAAGACTCCTGATTTAAAACAAGGCTAAAACATCGGAGAATGGAATATAAATTAAGATCATCGCGCAAGGACCCTGTGTCCGCATCGGCGGAGAGAAAAGAGTGACGGGGATGAACGAGGGAATGCTTTTCAGCTGCGTGCTGTTTACGGCCGCCGGTTTCCTGTCCGGCTCGGTCATGTACTCCCTCCTGCTGCCGAAAGCCTTCAAAAACATCGACGTCCGCGCGGCGTCTTCGGACGGGAACCCGGGCGGCATCAACGCCATGCGCGCGGCCGGGACGGGGATGGGCCTGTTCTGCATCGCTCTGGACGTGCTCAAGGCGTATATCCCGGTTCGGCTGTCCCTAGCATATCTCGGTGCGGACGGCCTTTGGCTCGTTCCCGCGGTGGCCGCGCCCGTGCTGGGTCATGCCTTTTCGCCTTTCCTACGCTTTAAGGGGGGAATCTCCACCCTTTTCGGGGCTATGCTTGCGCTCTGGCCGGTCAGCAAGGCAATCGCGATCCTGGTATTCTTTACGGTGCTGTTCAAATTTGCGGCCGTTGTCCGGCCGGATTCCGCCGGCTTTGTCGTCAGCGTCTGCGCTTCCGGCGCGGCGGTATTTTTTCTGGAGCCGCTTGCGTGGGTGCGCACGGCCTTTTTCCTTTCGGGAGCGGTCGTCCTTTACCGGCTGATCCGGAATCCGAATGCGGGTGAAATGAGCCTCACTCTGGGCCGCTGCGTTTTCTGCCTTGCGGACAGACGGCTGAAGATTATCCGGCGTTAGAAGATTCTGTCTCTCGAATCTGTCAAGAACAGGGGTTGGCTTTGTACGGGTCTGCGCGGTGTTCGGCCTGCCGTTACAGTTCCTTCATCCAGTATTTGCGGTCGAGCGTACGGTACTGTACCGCTTCGGCGACGTGGCGCGGTTCGATCGTTTCGCTGCCGTCCAGGTCCGCAATGGTGCGGCAGACCTTCAGCACCCGGTCGTAGGCGCGGGCCGAAAGGCTGAGACGGTCGAAGGCGGTTTTTAAAAGGCCGCGCGCTTTTTCGCTCATCACACAGTAGCCGTGCAGCAGGTCGGGCGTGATCCGCGCGTTGCAGGTGATGCCCGTGCCGCGGAAGCGCTCGTTCTGGATTTCCCGGGCGGCGTTGACGCGCTTGCGGATGGAGGCGGAACTTTCCGCTCCGGTTTCGGAAGAGAGCTCGTCAAATTCGACGGGAGGGACTTCTATATGCAGGTCGAGCCGGTCCAGCAGCGGCCCGGAAACGCGGGAAAGATAGCGCGAGACCGCCTGCGGCGTGCAGGTGCAGCGGCGCTTCGGGTGACCGAAATATCCGCACGGGCACGGGTTCATCGCCGCGACGAACATGGCGGAGCAGGGGTACGAAACGGTGCCGCCCGCGCGGGAGATCGTGACCCGGCCGTTTTCGATCGGCTGACGCAGGACTTCCATGGCCGAGCGGGAGAATTCCGGCAGCTCGTCCAGAAACAGAACGCCGTTGTGCGCGAGGGAGATTTCGCCGGGACGCGGGACGCTTCCGCCGCCTGAAAGCCCTGCGGGGGAGACGGTGTGATGCGGCGCCCGGAACGGCCTCGTACGGATCAGCGGCGCTCCGGGCGGCAGCGTACCCGCGATAGAATGGATCTTGGTCGTCTCAATGATCTCTTCGAACGTCATGTCCGGCAGGATGGACGGCAGGCGTTTTGCCAGCATGCTTTTGCCGGAACCGGGAGGGCCGAGAAGAAGAACGTTGTGCCCCCCCGCAGCGGCGATCTCGAGCGCGCGCTTTGCCTGCGCCTGGCCGCGCACCTCCGAGAAATCCGGCGCCGGCGCGGGCGCTTCCTCCCTCGCGTCGCCTCGGTCCGCGGGGCCGATCGGGGATTCTCCTTTCAGATGGCGCAGCAGCGCGTCTACGCTTTCCACCGGGTAAACCGTCAGCCCTTCCACCACTGCCCCTTCCACCGCGTTCTGCGCGGGGACGTAGAGCTTTTCGAAGCCGTTTTCCCTCGCGGCGATCGCCATCGGCAGCACTCCACGCACCGGCCTCGCCTCCCCGGTCAGGGAAAGCTCCCCGGCGAAAACGCTGCCTTCAAGATCGGCGGAAAGTTGGCCGCTCGCCCGAAGCAATGCGATCAGGATCGGCAGATCGTACAGGGGCCCTTCCTTGCGCTTGTCAGCCGGGGCAAGGTTCACCGTGATGCGGCTGACCGGAAAGTCGCAGCCGCAGTTTTTCAGGGCGGACCGCACGCGGTCCCGCGATTCCTTGACGGCTGCGTCCGGCAGCCCCACGACTTCAAAAGCCGGCAGACCCGACGAAAGGTCCGCTTCCACCCGGACCGGAAAAGCCTCCATACCGTACAGCCCCATGCTGTATACCTGTGAAACCATCCTGTTTCCCTCCCGAATTTGTCATAAGACCATTATACGCGCAGTGCCTGCGCGGTCAAGCCCCCGTGCGGGATGCCCCCGCTGTCAGGCCACGCCGCTGAGTGGCATGGAGGTTCCGGGCTGCCCCCCAAAACTGTCCGGGGGCATAAAATGCCGTTCGCGCCTACTGCGAACCGCACCTATGGCTCTCCGCAGGGCGGCTTCTCACACCTTGCCCGGGGACGCTCTCGATTGGCTATGTGAAAAAATTGCGTGCAGGCTTAGCCCGCCTTCCGGCCGTTGATGCAGCGTTTACGCTGCCGGTTGACTTCCTGCGGGCGTTACGATATGATGTAGGTACTTTGAAAAATCAGGCCGCGAGGTGTTTGCTTTGGACGATACCATCCGGTTCCCGCGCGGCGGCCTGTCGGACGGCCGTCTCGCGGAACTTGTCAGACAAGGGGATTCGGAAGCGTTTGCGGAACTGACGGAACGGTATATGTCCGTCATCCGCACGAAAGTCTCTCCGTTCAGCTTCGGCCGCGCGGAGCGGGAGGATCTTTGCCAGGAGGGCCTGCTCGGCCTGCTGAACGCCGCTAGGACCTACGACCCTTCCGGAAGGGCGTCGTTCCGGACCTACGCCGGGGTGTGCATTTCCAACCGCGTGATCATGGCGTATCGCTCCTCGGCGGGGAAAAAGCACGACCCGCTGAGTGATTTTGTCTCGCTGAGCGAAGACGGCGCGGAACAGCTTGAAGTCGAGGACAACTCCGCGGACCCGGAGGCGCTTCTGACCGAGCGGGAAGGCTTCGAGAATATCTGGCGAACCATTTCCAGCCTGCTGACCCCGCTGGAACGGAACGTCCTTCGCCTGTACCTCAGCGGCCGCAGCTACGGCGAGATCGCAAAAAAATTGTCCGTCACTCCCAAAGCGGCGGACAATGCGCTCCAAAGGGCGCGGTTTAAATTGAGAAATGCGAAAATATCCTAAAAGGATTCGGCTCGTCTCTGCTGCCTCAGCTGACGGCGTTTGAGCCCCGCTTCCCATTCCGCTTTTTCTTCCGGCGTGTCGCACGCAAGGCCGGGTACGGGTATCGGCTTCCCGTTCTCATCCAACGCCACCAGCACAAGATACGCGGTGTTGACAAGCTTTCTTTCACCGCTTCTCGCTTCGACATAGCTGTCTACGCGGACTTCCATCGAAGTGCGGCCGACGTAGGTGAGCCTGCCGTGCAGAACGACCACGTTGTCGGCAAATATGGGGGATTTGAACTGCAGATTGTCGATTTCCGCCGTCGTCACGCTGCGGTTGCTGTGGCGGCGTGCCACCACTCCGGCGACGATGTCGATCCATGCGACAAGCTGTCCGCCGAACAGGCGTCCCTGTGCGTTCAGATGCGAAACGAAAACGGTCTGCACCTGGTACACTTCGGAATCGGATACATGTTTTAATGCGAGTTCGTTCATTTGGTCACCTCTTTCCGGTTTGTACTATAACTATATTACGTCCGCCGGAGAATAGCAAGCGGCGGGAAACAATTTGTGAATTCGTTAACGAAATCTTTAGAAAAAGAGGATCTGCCGTTTTGAAATATCAGGACCTGTGCTGTGCCGTCATTGTGGCGGCAGGCTTTTCCCGCAGAATGGGGGGAGAGGATTCCAAACAGTTTTTGCCCCTGTGCGGCGTCCCGGTGATCGTGCATACGCTGCGTGCGTTCGAAGCCGCGCAGGAAGTGCAGACCTGTGTGGTGGTCTGCCGCGGGGAGGACTGCGAGCGCATGCGGTCGCTTGCGGAAAAGTACGGACTGCATAAAGCTTCGACTTTTATACCAGGAGGAGAAACTAGGCAGCGTTCCGTTGCGGCAGGAATCGCCGCCGTCCCGCGGGAAGCGGGCTGGCTGGCGATCCACGACGGCGCGCGTCCGCTCGTCACTCCGCAGGAGATCGACGGCTGCATCCGCGACGCGCGGGAATACGGCGCGTCCGCGCTTTGCGTGCCGGTCAAGGACACGCTGAAAGTGACGGACGAGGCTGGTTTCGTCGTTTCCACTCCGCCGCGCGGACAGCTGCGCGCGGTGCAGACGCCGCAGGTTTTTGAGCGCGCCGCCTACGAGCGCGCCCTCAGGCAGGCGGAATCGGACGGGAAGGATTATACGGACGACTGCCAGTTGCTGGAACATATGGGCTTGCGGGTGCATCTTTACCCCGGCAGCTACAACAACATCAAGCTGACGACCTCCGGTGACGTTCCCGTCGCCGAGGCGGCTCTGCGCAGGAGGGGATACGGAATGAGAATCGGTCACGGGTACGACGTCCACAGGCTGGAGGAGGGCAGAAGGCTCGTCCTCGGCGGGGTGGACATTCCCTACCCGAAGGGGCTTCTCGGCCACTCGGACGCGGATGTGCTGACGCACGCAGTGATGGACGCGCTGCTCGGCGCCGCCGCCCTGGGAGATATCGGCGGCCTGTTCCCCGACACCGACGCGGCTTACCTTGGGGCCGACAGCCTGAAGCTGCTTGCCGAAGTCTGCCGCCTGCTGCGTGAAAAGGCGTTCCGCATCCTAAATATCGACGCGACCGTCCTCGCGCAGGCTCCGAAGCTGAAGCCCCATCTCGGCCAAATGTGCGAAAAACTCTCGCAGACCTGCGGCATCCCGAGGGACTGCGTGAACGTCAAGGCCACGACGGAAGAGGGGCTCGGCTTCACCGGTTCCGGCGAAGGCATTGCCGCGCATGCGGTCTGTCTGCTGGAAAATCGCTGATTTCGGGCCGAGGAAGGGCAGAACCGCAAATATGTTCGAACGGTCAAACGCTGCGCCCGCGGCATATCCTGTACCATATAAGGAGGGATTACTTTGGGCAAGCCTTTGATTGTGGTCGGTTCGATCACTTTTGCAATGAAAGGCCGCGATATTCTGGGGCGCAGGGGGATCCGCGCAAGCGTGGAGCGCGTTCCCCACAGCCAGGATGCACGCGGCTGCGGATATGGTATTTATGTTCCTGAAGGGACAGATGAAGCGGAAAGGATTCTGCGTTCGGCCGGGATTCCCGTGACCGGGCGCGTACAGTTGGGGGGGCGCGACAGATGATCTATCTGGACAATGCAGCCACGACCTACCCAAAGCCGGAATCCGTACGGCGTGCCGTTTCGGATGCGCTTGTCCGCTACGGGGCGAACCCGGGGCGCGCGGGCCACAGCATGTCGATCGCCGCTTCGGAAGAGATTTATCGCTGCCGCAGCGCCGCGGCGGAATTTTTCCATGCGCTCGGGCCGGAGTGCGTCGCCTTTACGCTCAACTGCACGCACGCGGTGAATTATGTGTTGAAAGGAATTCTCAAACCGGGCGATCACGTTGTCATATCCTGTCTGGAACATAATGCCGTGGTCCGCCCGCTGTACGCTTTGGCGCAGAAGGGCGTGCAGGTGACCGAAGCGGCGGTTACCCCCGGTGACAACGACGCGACGCTGGAAGGCTTCCGCTCGGCGATCCGGCAGAACACAAGGCTGATCGTCTGCACGCACGCCTCGAACGTATGGGGCATCCGGCTGCCTGTGGAACGCATCGCCGCGCTGGCACACACTTACGGTATCCCGCTGGCCGTGGATTCGGCCCAGTCCGCCGGCGTTCTTCCGATCGACCTCGCCGACAGCGGTATCGACTATCTGTGCGCGGCGGGCCACAAGGGCCTTTACGGCCCCATGGGGACCGGCATGCTGATCACGGCGGACGGAGCCAACCTTGCGACCGTCATAGAAGGCGGCACCGGCACGGAATCCGAGAATCCGCAGCAGCCCTCCCTCATGCCGGAACGCATGGAAAGCGGCACGCAGAACATGCCGGGCATCGCCGGGCTGCATGCGGGCATCGAGTTTGTCCGCGGCCGCGGGACGGAGAGGATCGCGCAGCACGAGATGGGGCTGGTCCGCTCCGCGTACGGGGAGCTGTCGCAGCTCCCCCGCGTACGCCTTTACACTCAGGAACCGGATCTGCGGTATTTCGCGCCCGTGCTGTCGTTTACGGTCGACGGACTGCCGAGCGAGGTCGTTGGCAGGGAGCTCGGAAAACTCGGCGTGGCGGTGCGTGCGGGCCTGCACTGCGCGCCTTCCGCCCACAGGCTGATGGGTACGCTGGAAAACGGCGCCGTTCGGATCTGCCCCAGCGTTTTTTCGACACAGGGGGATATTTCCGGCATGGTGCGGGCTGTTAAAAAAATTCTCGATAAAAATTACGAATCTGAGGATTGAAAGTGCCCTGAGATATGGTACAATAAATTTGGACTGTTTAAAACATGATGAGAGGGTAAAGTATGGAAGGAATTATCAACACATGGAATATGTTCCTGCAGCTGATCCGTCAGTTCCGGCTGTCCGATGCGTTTGATATCGTTCTGGTTTCCTTTATCATCTACAACGCGATCAAGCTGGTGCGCGAGACGCGGGCCGGCCAGCTGGTCAAGGGAATCGTGATGCTGCTTGTGCTGTGGGGTCTTTCCTACGCGCTTCGGCTGTATATGATGGAAACGCTGCTCAACTATTTCTTCCAGTTCTCCCTCGTTGCCCTGATGATCGTTTTCCAACCGGAGATCCGGCGCGCGCTGGAGCAGCTCGGCCGCAGCGGAATCGGCAAACGGGACTGGTCGTTTGGCCTGGCGGGCGAGGCGGACGAGAGGCTTCGCCGGAACCGCAGGGCCGTCAACGCCGTCGTGGAGTCGGCTGCCCAGATGTCGAAGCAGAAGACCGGCGCGCTCATCGTTTTTGAGATGCTCACAAAGCTGGGCGACATCATCGATACCGGTACGGTGGTCAACGCGGTCCCGAGCGTACCGCTCATCTGCAATGTGTTTTTCAACAAGGCGCCGCTTCATGACGGCGCCATGATCATACGCGACGGGATGGTCTATGCCGCCGGGTGCATTCTTCCCCTGACCAAGAACGACAGGGTCAGCATCGAGCTTGGCACCCGCCACAGGGCGGCCATCGGCATGAGCGAAAATTCCGACGCGGTCGTTGTCGTCGTCTCGGAAGAGACGGGGCAGATCTCGCTTGTGGTAAACGGCGTCATTTCGCGCAACTACACAAGGGAAACGCTCCGCAGCGAATTGGAGTCGCATGTGCTGCTTTCCGGCGGAGAGACGGGCGGCAAAAAACAAAACTGGATTTCCTCGCTCAGAAGGGGAAAAAATCATGAGGATTAATTTTCATAAAAAACTCAACTGGAGCAGGCCGTTCAACAGCAATAAATTCGCGGTTGTTTTCTCGGTCCTCGTCTCCGTTATCCTTTGGGTGGTCATGGCGTCGCTGGACACGCAGGACCACGCCCGCGCCATTTTCAACGTGCCGGTCAATATCGTTCTTTCCGACTCCGCGCAGTCGGACGGGATGAAGGTGTTCAAACAGACGGATGCGAAGGCGACGGTCTATCTCAAGGGCAACAGTCTGCTTGTCAACCAGATCAAGCCTTCCGATCTTGAAGTCGTGGCGCCGCTGGCCTCCAACATCACCACGCCGGGCAGCTATACGCTCGCCCTTTCCGTACAGAATAAAAACTCGCTCAACAACTACGACTATACGGTCGATTCCATTTCTCCGCAGCAGGTGCTCGTGACCGTCGACCGCTACAAGGAAAAGATTTTCACGATCCAAAGCGGCATCACCTATAAAAACGGATATAAATCCGACCCCTCCTATTTTGTGGGCGAACCCACGCTCAGCAGCGACACGGTGACCATTTCCGGCCCGGAAAAACAGGTCGTGCAGGTCAACCGCGTGGCTTATGAATATGAAATCGGCAATACCCTGACCGATACCCTCAAATTTACGGAGTCTTTGGTGCTTTATGACGCGAACGGCAACCGGATCGAAAAAGGCGACCTGACGGTCTCTCCCGACAAGGTGGATGTGACCATCCCCGTTCTGCCGCGTCAGGTCCTTCCCATAGAGGCAACGTTTACCGGCAAGCCGGACGGTTTTGCGCTGCAGAGCGGACAGGTGACGGTTTCGCCCGGTAGCATCGAGGTCGCGGGCCCCAAGGATGTGCTGGCGGGCATGACCGGAATCAGCCTCGACCCCATCGATTTTTCGCAGATCAGTCCTTCGAACAATTCCTTCGACGCAAACATCAGCCTGCCTTCCACATGCCGGAACCTCAGCAACAACTGGACGGCAAAGGTGACCGTCAACCTTGCCGGCATGGTTACGCGGCAGATCTCCGTCTCCAATTTCAGCGTAAGGAATCTGGCAGCCGACAAAACAGCCTCCGTCTATACCAAAAATCTGATGGTGACGGTCGTCGGACCCGAGAGCGAGGTCTCAAAGCTGACGGACAGCAACCTTACCGCACAGGTGGATATGTCCGGCAAAACGAATTTCACCGGCCATACGGAGATGCCCGCGACGATTTCCATCAGCAACGCACACAGTTCGTGGGCCTACGGAACTTATATGGTGAACATGAATGTCACCCAGAAAAATACAGGCGGTTGAAGCCCGTAACGATCAAGGAGGATTCCAATGTCTAAAATTGAAGAAATCCGCGGGGAAATGGTAAAAGCCATGAAAAGCGGCGACAAGGCGCGCAAGGACGTGCTGTCGCTTCTTCTTTCGGCCCTGAAGGCCAAATGGGTGGACAAGCACGCCGATCTGACGCAGGAAGAGGAAAATGAAGTCGTCCGCAAAGAGATCAAGCAGACGAAGGAGACCCTGGAGACGGCGCCGAAGGAACGCACGGATATTCTGGAACAAAGCCGTTTCGCGCTTTCCGTCCTTAAGGAGTTCGCTCCGAAGGAGCTGAGCGACGACGAGGTGCGCGGCAGCGTACGCGCCATTCTTGAAGAGCTCGGTATCCGGCAGCCCGAGCCGAAGGATAAGGGACGCATCATGAAAGAGGCCATGACCCGTCTGCGCGGGAAGGCCGACGGCGCCGTGGTCAGCAGGATCGTTTCGGAGTGCCTCCGCGATCAATCCCAGCCGTCAGGCCCGTCGGAAAAATAAAATTTGCTTTGGCGGTAGAATTGTAAGATGCTCCCGCTTTTTAGTCCGGCATACTCCGTCGTAATGAAAAGGGAGCGTACCCTGTGTGTGGGTACGCTCCCTTTTGTCGTGTGCCGAAGCCGTGAAAGCCGCAGGCGCGAAAGGCGCTGTGCGTCCGCCGGAGCCGCCACGGACCGTCCGGGCAAAGAAAACCTTTAATTTCCACCGGGATATACGCCCGGCCATGGGAGCGGCGACACGCCGCCCGCATATACTGTTTAGGAAGATTATTCCAGAACAAAGCGGGGATGTCATATGCCATTTACGGATCGGGAGCTTCTCGCGAGGCTGCTGCAGTGCGAGGCGGACGGCGAAGGAGACGTGGGAATGCAGGCCGTCGCGTCGGTGATCATGAATCGTACGAACGTGCCCTACGGGGAGTTTTTCCGCGTGAGCAACGGGGGTGACGTGCGTGCCATCATGCAGCAGTCCGGTCAGTTCACCTGCATGATGGAGACGGTAGGCGGGGTCTACAACCCACAGAACGTCTTCAACATGAATCCGCAGGAGATACACTACCAGATCGCCGACTGGGCCCTCGCCGGCAGCACGCTTGGGGAAGTCTTGAATTCGCTGTTTTACTTCAATCCCTACAAGCCCACCTGCATTCCTTATTTCCCGCCCGGCGGGGTCGGAGTGATCCAAACGCGCATTCGTAACCATTGTTTCTATATTCCCACGGCAAAATATGCAACAACGTAAGGGGGAATCTTTCAGATGAATTTTCAAAAAATACAGGAGATAGACGCGGCCACCGCGTCGTCCGGATGCCTGACCTGCGGCCAGCAGCAGGCAGTCACGGCATTTCCCGGTCAGATCGTCGCGGCTCCCGCAGCGGGGCAGACGGACATGGCGGCTTCGCCGGCCGGACAGGTTTCCGGCCGCTCACAGACGGCGCCGATTACGGCTACCACCCAGCCGGCGCCCCTGACGCTGGAAAGCACCGAGTATCTCAACGGGTTTCTGCGCACACAGATCGGGCAGCGGGTCAGGGTCTCTTTCCTCATCGGCACGAATTCTTTTCTTGACAAAGCCGGCAAGCTTCTGGACGTCGGCGCCAACTACATCATTCTGCAGGAAGCCATGACGGACGATCTTCTTGTCTGCGATTTCTACACCATTAAATTCGTCACCATTTTTCGCTGAGATTTTTGGCTGCCGGAAAGAGATCAGGCGTCGAGAAATCGCGCGGATCCTGATTTCCCTATCAGGGGAAATGCTGTTTACGGCAAAAGGGTTGGCAAACCTGCAAATGGGGGAGCATACTTCGTGTATGTGACCGAAATTTGCAGGCGCGCCGACGCGGAGAGCAAAATTTGCTTTGCAATTTT
This sequence comes from Bacillota bacterium, assembly GCA_023412845.1. GTDB lineage: Bacteria > Bacillota > Clostridia > Oscillospirales > Acutalibacteraceae > Thermocaproicibacter. Next base: position 4,842 of record JAEZRH010000175.1, on the reverse strand, counting down.
GCGGTTGCGCGACTTTTTCGACAGCCTGACGCGGTTGCACTGCGGAGAAGCCTGTGATACAATCAGAACCAAAACAGACAGCGGAGGCGCCTTATGAATCCGGACGCGAAGAATATGTTGTTCCACAGAAACGGGGAAATCTGCTATCTGACTTTCCCCTCGTTTGAAAAATATCCGTTTGTGCGGCACGCCTTTTCCACACGCTTCGGCGGAGTGAGCAAAAACCAGTTTTCGTCCATGAACCTGGGCCTGAGCTGCGGAGACTTAAGAGAAAATGTGCTCGAAAATTACCGCCTGTTCTGCGCGGCGGCGGGGTTCGACTACTCCACCCTTGTAGCCTCTTCGCAGGACCACCACACGTTTATCCGCAGGGTCGGCAGGAGCAACCTCGGCACCGGTGTTTTCCGGCCGCGGGATATGGTCAGCGTCGACGGGCTGATCACGGACGAGCCCGGCGTCACGCTGGTGACGCATTACGCGGACTGCGTGCCGGTCTTTTTGCTGGATACAAAACGAAGAGCGGTCGGCCTTGTGCATGCCGGCTGGCGCGGTACGGCGGCGAAGATCGCCGGCATCGCCGCGGCCGCCATGCGGCGTGAGTTCGGCACGGATCCCGCGGATGTCATCGCGGGCATCGGCCCGTCGATCGGCCCGTGCTGTTTCGAGGTGGACGCCCCCGTGCGCGACGAGTTCGCAAAGCTCGCGGAGCTGCGCCCGGCGGAGTTCATCCGCGAAGATGGAGGGGGAAAATATCACATCGACCTGTGGGAAGCAAACCGCCGTATCCTCATGCAGGCGGGCGTCCCGGAAAGCGGCATCACTGTTTCCGGCATTTGCACAGACTGCAATTCCGACTGGCTGTTTTCCCACCGGGCGACGGGGGGAAGGCGCGGCAGCCTTGCCGCTTTCATGGCGCTGCGCGGGGAGGGTGAAGCAGATGCGCATTGAGTGCTGCACGCTTTGCCCGCGCAGGTGCGGCGCCCTCCGGGAGCCGGCCTATGGGACCGGCCGCTGCCGGATGGGGGCGGATGCCGTCGTTGCGAGGGCCGCGCTGCACTTCTGGGAAGAGCCTTGTATCAGCGGAACAAAGGGCTCCGGCGCGGTTTTTTTCACCGGCTGCCCGCTCGGATGCGTTTACTGCCAGAATTATGAGATCAGCGCGGAGCGGAAAGCTGGGAAGCGGGTTTCTTCTTCCCAGCTTGCGGAAATTTTCGAACGGCTGGAGGCTCAGGGCGCCCACAATATCAATCTCGTGACCCCGACGCATTTCGTCCCCGCCATTCTGGAGGCCCTTTCGATGCACAGGCCGTCCGTGCCGGTCGTTTACAACTGCGGCGGCTATGAAACGCCGGAGACTGTGAGAATGCTGAAAGGGTATGTCGATATTTTTCTGCCGGACTTCAAATATATGAACGCTGTTCTTGCTTCGGCGCTTTCCGGCGCGCCGGATTACCCGGAGACCGCAAAAGCGGCGATCCTGGAAATGGCGCGCCAGACCGGTCCGGCCGTTTACGGGGAAGACGGGATGCTGCGCAGCGGCACGGCGGTGCGGCACCTGATCCTTCCGGGTCATACCAGAAATTCCATCGCCGTTCTGGACTGGCTGGCTGCGAATTTTCCCTCCGGCGTTCCAGTTAGCCTGATGGCGCAGTATGTGCCCTGCGGGCGGGCGGGGGAGTTTCCGGAGATGGGCCGCCGCGTCACGCGCAGGGAATATGAGAAAGTGCAGGACCATCTGTTCTCCCTGGGACTCGACGGATTTGTTCAGGAGCGCTCTTCGGCAAGCCAGGATTACATCCCCGCGTTCGATCTGGAGGGAGTGACGCCGCTTCCGCGGCCGGGCGTACAACCCCGGTGAAAATGAAAAGTTTTCTTTGCCCGGACGGTCGGAAGATCGCCCGGGCAGGCCGCAAGTGAGGGAAAACCGCGGGAACAGTTTCGGGACTCTCCTGTCAAAGCAAGCTTATTTTTTCGCCAGACAAAACGACGTGGCTTGGCTGCGGCGATACGCCACACGCCGCAGGCATGAAATACCCGCCCGCACCATATGAATAGGTGATGAGGGCGGGTATGCTTATGTTTGTTTGCTTCCGGACGGGCCGTTTTCTGCTTTCCCTGCTGATTGCCGCGGCGGTTGCCGCGGCTGCCGCCGCCTGCTTTGCGGCGGCCAATTCGTTTGAAGCTCTGCAGGCCGGTACGCAAGACGGCGTCAGGCTTCCCATCATCATGTACCACAGCGTGCTGAAAGACGAAAAGCGGCTGGGCAAATACGTTGTTTCGCCGGACACCATCGAAAACGACATGCGCTATCTCAAGGCGAACGACTACAGCACCGTCACGGTCCAGAATCTTCTGGATTATGTGGACCAGGGCAAGCCCCTGCCGAAAAAGCCGGTCATGCTGACGTTCGACGACGGCTATTACAACAATTATTCCTATGTGTATCCGCTTGCGAAGAAATACGGCGAAAAGGTCGTAATTTCCCCGGTCGGCCGCTACACCGACCTTTTCACCGACGGCGACGCCGACCATCCCAGCTATTCGTATCTCACGTGGAACGAAATCTCGGAGATGATCGACTCCGGCTTTGTGGAGATTCAGAACCACAGCTATAATCTGCACGCCTCGGCCGGCCGGCTGGGGGCGAGCAAGCGCGCGGGAGAGAGTACCGCCGCGTACACCGCGCTTCTGGAACGCGACCTGCGGAAAATGCAGAACGAAATGAAAGAACATACCGGCTATGAGCCGACCGCGTTCGTCTATCCGTTCGGAGCAATCAGCAAGGAATCCATTCCGGTCGTCAAAAAAATCGGATTCCGGGCGAGCATGGTCTGCCAGAGCAAGATCAACGTCATCACGAGGGATCCGGAATGCCTCTACGGCCTCGGCAGATTTCTGAGGCCGTCGGGGATCGGCAGCAACGAATATTTCCGGAGGATCGGCGTCACCTGATCCGGCGTGCGCGGCGGCGCGGGGCCCGATCGTTCCGCCCGCCGGCGGAAGAAAAATTGTCGACCAGGCGGTATGTGACAAGCAGGAGCGACGACGCAAGCAGAACCATCAGCACCAGCACCAGGAGCATCGGCAAAGTCACCGGCACGACCTCGAACAGGGAAGGGTAGAATACAAGGGCCAGAACGAATCCGGCGGCCAGAATTGAGAATAAAATCGTGTGCCAGGCGCCAAACGGTATACAGACCTTGAACAGGACAAGCAGCCCGGTGTAGCCGGTGACGATGACGGCCAGCGTGGAAATCTGCCGGTCGGTGAAGCCGAAGAACAGCGAGACGGCGGCAAGCAGGCCTATGTTCAGCGCCATGGTCAGGGCGCCGGGCAGCGACCGCTGCATGACGTTGACGCCGAATTTTCCGCGAAGGCGCTCGCGGTTCGGCTCCAGCGCGAGGAAGAACGACGGGATGCCGATGGTAACGGCGTTGATGAGCGTGAACTGGATCGGCTGGAACGGGTAATTACATTTCAAAAAAATGAACATCACCGCGATGATGACGGAAAATATGGCCTTTACCATGAACAGAGATGCCGAGCGCTGCAGATTGTTGATGCAGCGGCGGCCCTCGTTCACAATGTGCGGCATGCTTGCGAAATCGGAATCCAGCAGCACGACCTGCGAGACCGTCCGCGCCGCGCCGCTGCCGGAAGCCATTGCGATGCTGCAGTCGCTTTCTTTCAGGGCGGGCACGTCGTTGACGCCGTCGCCCGTCATGGCGACCGTATGTTTCTTTTCTTTCAGCGCTTTTACGAGCTCCAGCTTCTGCTGGGGCGTTACGCGGCCGAAGACCGTGTATTGCTCCGAGGCGGCCTTAATATCTTCGTAGCTTTTCAGGCGCGTGGCATCGATATACCGGTCCGCGTCCTTCAGCCCCGCTTTTTTGGCGATGTTTGCCACGGTAGCCGGGTTATCGCCGGATATGACCTTCAGTTCAACGCCCTGGGCGGAAAAGTATTCCAGCGTCTTTCTGGCGTTTTGGCGGATCCTGTCGCTCAGAAGGACAAGCAGGAGCGGCGTGACGCCGTCCGGGTCGAGGCCCTCCGCGCTGATCGCTCCGGCCCGTGCAAGCAGCAGAACCCGCTGGCCGCGCCGCGCGTATTTTTCCGTCTGCCCGCGGATCTCCTCGAAACGGTCTTTCAGGATGAATTCCCCCGCGCCGAGCACATAGGCGCCTTCCCCATCGAACACAGCTCCGCTCCATTTGCGCGCGGAGGAAAACGGAACCTGCTGCGTGCACCGCCACCGGCCGCTGGACGGAAAGGCTTCGCCGATGGCTTTCATGGTCGGTGTGCCGTCGTTCAGCGCGCCGGCGAGCGCCGCGAGGGTATTTTCCATTTCCCCTCTGTCGAGTTCTTCGGAAAACGGCACAAGGGAATCCACCTGCATGCTGCCTTCGGTGATGGTTCCGGTTTTGTCTAGACACAGGGTGTCAACATGTGCAAGCGTTTCTATGGAAAAAAGTTCCTGAACCAGAGCTTTCCGCCGGGAGAGGCGGATGATCCCGACGGCAAGCACCACGCTGGTCAGAAGGACGAGCCCTTCGGGGATCATGCCGATCAGGGCCGCCACGGTGCTGACCACTGCGGGGCCGGTTGCCCTGCCGGAGATCACGGCCTGCTTGTAAAAGAGCGCCGCGCCGACGGGAAGAATCGCGAAGCCGATCGCCTTGATGACCCGGTTTGTCCACCACATGATCTCGGAGACCGGTCTCTTCATGTATTTGGCGCTGGCGGCGATTTTAGCGGCGTAGTTCTGTTTGCCGATATGTTCGACTCTGGCATGGCAGCCGCCGCTGACAAGGAAACTGCCGCTTAGAAGACTGTCGCCCGGAT
>JAEZRH010000156.1 GCA_023412845.1 Bacillota bacterium | reverse complement strand
CGACCGCGGCCCGGAGCGCTGGTACGCGGTCAAACTCTTTGAGCGCGACGCCAAGGTCCTCGAATCCATGCAGCTGACGGTCAAGGAAAGGGAACGGCTGGAAGCGATCGTCGCGCCCGTGGAGACGGCGTTGGAGGACGACAGCGAAACCATCATCACAAACGGGCGGTACGATTACATCTCCCGGCTGACCGAGAGCTGCCTGCGCAAAAGCGCCGGAAGGCTTTCCGCTTCCGACAGGATCGACCGCGTCGTGACGAACCGGATTCTCGCCCTGCCGATCTTTTTTGCCGTCATGACCCTGATGTATTATATCTCGGTTACGACTCTCGGCAGCCTTGCGACCGGCTGGGTCAACGACACGCTGTTCGGCGATTGGCTGACAAACGCCGCAACCGCGGGCCTTGCCGCGGTCGGGGCGGCCGGCTGGCTGCAAAGCCTTATGATCGACGGCATCATCGGCGGCGTCGGAACCGTGCTGGGCTTCGTGCCGCAGATGCTGCTGATCTTCTTCTTTCTTGCCGTGCTGGAGGATTCCGGCTATATGGCGCGCGTCGCCTTTATCATGGACCGCATCTTCCGCAAATTCGGCCTTTCCGGCAAATCCTTCATTCCCATCCTAATCGGGACCGGATGCGGCGTGCCCGCCATTATGGCGACGAGGACGATCGAGAATGAAAAGGACCGGCGCATGACCATCATGCTGACTACCTTCATGCCGTGCACCGCGAAAACCGTCATTATCGGCATGATCACCGCGACCTTTTTCCCGCATTCCGTGCTGATGGCGCCGGCCATGTATTTTCTCGGCATCGCCGTCATCGTCCTCTCGGGCATCGGGTTGAAAAAGACCCGGTATTTCGGCGGAGATCCCGCTCCCTTCGTCATGGAGCTGCCGCCGTACCACATTCCGTCTCTGAAAGGCGTGCTCATCCACATGTGGGAACGTTCGCGCGCCTTTATCATTAAGGCCGGCACCATTATTTTCACCGCCTGCGCCGTGATCTGGTTCCTTTCCAAATTCAGCTGGAATCTGCAGTTTCTGGATGCCGATATTGAGAAAAGCATGCTCGCCGGCATCGGCGGCGCCGTCGCGTGGTTCTTCGCGCCGCTCGGTTTTGGGAACTGGAGAGGCGCGGTCGCCGTTATCAGCGCGGAAATGGCGAAGGAGCAGGCAATCGGAACGCTGGCCGTCCTCAACGGCGTTGCGGATTCCGGCAGCGATGCCGCAGTCATGCAGGGCATTGCTTCCATGTTCACTCCCATCGCCGCTTTTTCGTTCATGCTGCTGATTCTGTTCGACCCGCCCTGCGTGGTGGCCATGGCCACCACGGCACGTGAAATGGCAGACCGCAAATGGACGGCCATCGCCATCGGATATCAGGCCGCTCTGGGCTACGGTCTTGCGTTTGTCGCCTATCAACTCGGCGGCGCGCTGTTCTTCGGGCTGCCGTTCGGCGCCGGCCAGGTTGTGGCGGGCCTTCTGGTCCTGTTCGCCGTCTTTCTGCTGGTCCGCCCCGCATCGGGACGCGAAGGACGACTGCAGCGCGCTGGAGCGAGCGCGTAGCCGGGAACCGGTTCTCACCACGCCGCCGGAATCAAAGGAGGTTCCAACTTATGAATGCCGCAACCATTCTGATCGCCGCCGCAATCGCAGCGCTGCTGCTCCTTGCCGTGCGGTATCTTGTGAAAAACGGCCCCTGCGCCGCCTGCGAGATGCGGGGGGCCTGCAGGAAAAAGCCGCAGGAGGACCGTAAGCCGTCCGCATCCGCCTGCGGCGGGAACTGCCGCGGCTGCCAGTACTACGCACAGGAGCAGAAGATGAAGGCAGCGAATGCGCCGGCCGGAAAGAAAACGCCCGTATAAGCGTCACGGCGGATGAGACTTCGGGAGGTAACCTATGGCGGCAACAATTCTGATCAGTATCATTCTGGCATGTTTTTTCCTTTTGGGCCTGCGCACCCTGCGGCAGCATCTGGTGAGCGGATGCTGCGGAGGAAGCGGCGAATCCGTGCACAAAATGCGGGTAAGCGACCGCGACCCGGCACATTACCAATACGCGGAACGGCTGAATATTCGCGGGATGCACTGCAAAAACTGCGCAATACGGGTGCAGAACGCCCTGAACAGCATGGACGGCGTTTATGCGACGGTCGATCTGGATTCCAAAACGTCCAGGGTGCTCATGAAAGAGAGGCTTCCGGAAAAGGCGTTGCTGTCGGCTGTTGAAAAAGCCGGCTATTCGGCCTCCTTTGCCGGGAGGGACGAAGAGCCCTAGAAAAATATCCCGACGCGGTCCTTCTTTCCCGCCGGCGAAGGACGCGGGAGATATTTAAAACATCCATTTTCAAAACGCCTGCCCGAACGAGAGAACTTGTTCGGGCAGGCGTTTTTGCGCGATGCAAATCTGCCGGGCAGCCTCATAAAAATATTTTCAATTTCCTCTTGCATGTTACGTTACGTAATGTATTAAAATGATGACAGTCCCTCGAGAGACAGCACGACATGGAAATAACCAACCCCGGCGTGCGGCCATGCCGCGCCGGGAAAACCGGAGGCAATGAACAATGGAAGAAACCAGCCGCTCCCTGTCTTCCATCGGAGAGCTTGCACGCCTGTGCGGCGTGACCGTAAGAACCCTGCAATATTACGACCGGAACGGTCTGCTGCGCGCCTCCTATACGGAGGGCGGACGGCGCATGTACGGCAAAGCCGACGTGATCCGGCTGCAGCAGATCCTGTTTTTAAAATCCCTCGGATTCCCCCTCGAACAGATCGGCGGCTATCTTCTCAAAGAGCAGGACGCCGAAGGGCTGGGAACCGTGTTCTCGCAGCAGCGGGAGATCCTGACGCAGCAGATGGAGCACCTGCGGAAAATGATCGGCGCACTCGACATCATCATCACCGAGACGCAGAAAAACAGGGAAGTCAGCCTTGAAAGGCTGATGGCCATTCTCGATCTGATGAAAGAAGGCAATCCGTATACGTTTATTCTTCGCTATTTTAACGACGAGCAGTTTCAGAGCATGGCGGAGCGGTTTCATTCGCCGGAAGCCTACCGTTCGTTTATGGAGCACAATTCCGGCATCTTCGCGCAGGTGGAAGAACTGTACCGCCGCAGGGCCGACCCGGAAGGTCCGGAGGGACAGCTGCTTGCAAAACGCTGGTGGGAAATGGTTCAGGAATTCGCAGCCGGCGACCCCGGCATGCTGGGCACGCTGATTTCTTCCGGCAGGGACATGGACCGCTGGCCCAAACAGGCGGAGCCCATCCGGAAAATTATGCAGGAGTTTCTTGGGCCCGCGCTGAACCGTTATTTCGTACGCAACAGGATCAATGTGGAAAAGCTGGAGGGTGAGAAGCATGAGTGAAATCGCAGTGTCCGTCAAAGGCCTTGTGAAACGCTACGGCTCTTTGACGGCGTTGAACGGAATCGATCTGGAAGTCCGGTGCGGCGAGGTCTTCGCGCTGCTGGGCGCGAACGGAGCGGGAAAGACCACGACGTTCGAGTGTCTGGAGGGGCTGCGCCGCTTCGACGGAGGCGAAATACGCATCGCCGGCTGCGACCCGGGAAAGGACGCCGCGGCTCTGCGCAAAAGGCTGGGCGTGCAGCTCCAGTCCTCTTCGCTGCCGGGCTGTATCCGCACGGACGAAGCCATCGAGCTCGTCTGCGCGTGGCAGGGTGTCCCGTTCCCGGAGGAGACGGCGCGGGCCTTTCACGTGACGGAGCTGTTCAAAAAGCAGTACCGCCAGCTTTCGACGGGTCAGAAGCGGCGGGTGCATCTGGTGCTGGCGCTCTGCAACCGCCCGCAGGTGCTGGTGCTCGACGAGCCAACGGCCGGGCTGGACGTGCAGAGCCGCGCCGAGCTGCACGAACAGATCCGGGCCGTAAAAGCGCGGGGCGTCACGGTGCTGCTCGCCACGCACGACATGGCCGAGGCGGAAACCCTTTGCGACCGCATCGCCATTCTGGTGCATGGAAAGATCGCGGCCTGCGGCACGCCGGAGGAAATCACCTCCGCCGGAGACCGGGGCACCCGCGTCCGCCTGCGCACGGCAAACGGCGCCCTGCTGCCGGGATACGGGATCGGCGGAGCCGGATTCGTGCAGGAAAAAGACGGGTACCTGGAATGGAGCTGCCCGGACGCCGCCGGCGCGGTGATCGATATTCTGAACCGCGTAAGAGAGTCGGGAGACACGGTCGAGGACCTCCGGGTCGAGCGGCCTTCCCTGGAAGAGCGTTTTCTCGAACTGATGGAAGGAGCGTAAACGAAATGAAACCCTTTTTTAAATTTCTCGGAATCCAGTTCAAAACGGATCTGCGCGACCGCGGCATCCTCATGACCTATTACCTCGTACCGCTTTTGTTCTTCGCCGTCATCGGCTCGGTCTTTTCCTCCATCAACCCGCTGATGAAGCCGACCCTTGCCGCCTCCATGAGCATTTTTGCCGTCACCATGGGCGCGGTGATGGGCTCGCCCATTCCCATCGTGAAGGCGAGAGAATCCGGCACCCTGCGCGCCTTCCGGGTAAACGGAATCCCCGACGCGGTATTCCTCGTCGTACAGGGCGTAAGCGCATTTCTGCATCTGGCCGTCGTCTCCGCCGTCATCTATCTGGTTTCGCCGTATCTCCTGCACTCGCAGGTCCCGCAATTCCCCCTCGCTTACGCCGGGGTGCTGTTCCTGCTGCTGCTCACCTCGATCGGCATCGGGCTTCTGATCGGCACGGCGGCCCCGGGCCAATCGGCGGCAAGCATGCTTTCCATGCTCGTATTTTTCCCGACCGTGATGCTCAGCGGCATCATGTTCCCCGCTTCCATGCTTCCGGCCACGTTCCGCCGCGCCGGGATGATTTTTCCCGCGACGCACGCCATGCAGGCTTTTGACGGCCTCGCTTACGGCGCGAAAACCGATTTCAGCCCTTCCCTCGCTCTCGGCGTTCTTGCCGGCATCGGCCTTCTCGCCTTTCTTGCCTCCTGTTTCTGTTTCGGCAGCATCCGTCAGAGCGAACAGGCCTGAAAAAGGCCCACATTGCTGGAAGCGCCTCCCCGCGGGAGACAGCGCCGCAAGACTCCCGTAAATGCCCAAAGCCCCTGACACGGCCGCTTTTTTGTGGTATACTGGTAGCAACGCAAAACAGAAAGGAATAATGGGAATGGGATATATAGCGCGGCGCGCGGAACGGCTGACGCCCTACACGGCGGGCGAACAGCCGAAAAATGCCCGATTCATCAAGCTGAACACGAACGAAAACCCCTACCCGCCCTCGCCGGGCGTCTTCGCGGCCATCGGGGAAGCCGTGAAAAGTCTTCCCCTTTACCCCAACGCCGACGCGGAAAACCTGCGGCACGCGATCGCGGAAAACGAAGGGGTGGAACCGGACTGTGTTTATTGCGGCAACGGCAGCGACGAAGTAATCTCGCTTTGCTTTTACGCCTTTTTCGACGACCGGCTTCCCCTGCTTTTTCCCGACGTCACCTACAGCTTCTATCCGGTATTCGCACAATTCTACGGGATTCCGACGGAAGAAGTGCCGCTGGATGAAAATTACCGCATCCGCGTGGAGGATTATTTCCGGCCGGCCGGCGGCGTGATTTTTCCGAACCCGAACGCGCCGACAGGGATTTTCCTTTCGCCCGACGGCATCCGGCGCCTGCTGGAATATCACACCGGCTTCGTCGTCACCGTCGACGAAGCCTACATCGCTTTCGGCGGGCAAAGCGTGGTGCCTCTGATCAGAGATTACCCGAATCTGCTGGTCATCCGCACGTTCAGCAAGGCGCATTCGCTGGCCGGCATGCGCGTCGGCTACGCCGTGGGCCGGCCCGGCCTGATCCGGGCGCTGACGGACGTAAAAAATTCATTCAACTCCTACCCCGTGGACCGGGT
>JAEZRH010000134.1 GCA_023412845.1 Bacillota bacterium | reverse complement strand
GGGCGCCCTCCCGCTTGGGGAGCCCGCCCGTTCTCATACGCATTGTGAGAAAAAAGACGCGGACTATTCAGGGAAAACAGGAAGTTCTGTGCCCGGTTCAGAATTCGATAAACGTACCGATCCCCTTTTCCAAGGCGCTTTCATAGATCCGCCGCGCGGTCACGATATCCAGTACGGCGCTCCCCGTAGTCTTGAAAATTGTGATCTCATCTTCGGAGGTCCGTCCCGGCACTTTTCCGGAAATCACTTCACCAAGTTCGCCGGTCACGTTCTCCGGCTTGAAAGTTCCGTTTTTAATCGGAATAATCAAATCTCCGGATTCATTCAGGACCCCGTCGCGGGTATCGACATAAACCTTATCCGCGTGTGTGACGCTGTATTCGTCAATTTCATGCATTTCCGGCGTATAGGACCCGACGCCGTTGATGTGGCAGCCCTTCTTCACCTTTCTTCCATCGAATACGGGAGTTTTGGTCGTTGTTACGCAGGTGATGATATCGGCGTCTTCAATCGCTTCGTCGGACGATTTTGCCGCGACAATCCTGACATGAAACTTTTCGCCGAAAGCTTTTGACATGCGCTCCGCAAAATTTTCGGCCCGCTCCGCGCTGATATCGAAGACTTTTACGATCTGAATGGGACGGACAGTCAATACGGCCTCCAGCTGGGTCTCCGCCTGGCCGCCCGTGCCAAACAGGGCAAATACCCTGCTGTCTTTCCGTGCAAGGACATCGGCGGCGGCGCCGGAAACGGCGCCGGTGCGGATGCGGGTCAGAAAAGTACCGTCCATCAGGCTGCAGACTTCGCCTGTTTCGTTGTTGACCAGCACCATGGTTGCAGGAACGCTCGTCAGCCCCTTTTCAATGTTTTTGGGGTAGACGGAAACTATTTTCACACCAAGCGCGTTTGCCGCCGCGGCATACCCCGGCATATACAAGCTTTGCCCCTGATGCTCGGGAACATCCAGATTGACGCGCAGCGGGATATCGCTTCTGCCGGACGAGTACAGCTCCAGGGCATCTTTGTCCGCCTGAACGGCGTCCTTCATGCTGAAGACTTTTTTCATGTCTGCCTGTTTCAGGATTGCTATTTTCATAATTGATTCTCTCCTTGATTCACCGGCTGAAAAAGAGCAGGCTTGTTTCCGCCCTTTTTCAGTTCAACATGTATTCATAAATCTTTCCACAAACGAAAAGGTGACGGATATCGGTCGGTCAATCGGCCGCTTCCTTCGGCGCCGTTTTTTTCAGGCTCAACAGCATCGTAACGGCGCTGTAAACAATGATCGCCACAACGATCCACTGAAGGACGCTGACATTAAGGCTCTTGACAATAAAGACGGCGACCAACACGCCGAGAACACCGAATGTGGAAGTAGCGAGCGTGATCTTTCTGGAATAGTCGTTGAGCTTGATAAACTGCATGCTTCCCACAGGAACCGAGAAGGTGCAGGCGCCCATCATGATCGGGAAAGCGATGGTCGGATTCAGTCCCAGCGCATAAACGGTAGCCATAGTCAGGGCGTAAGAGCCGATGCCGATATTATTCAGGGCGCCGAAGATCAGGGACAGAACGCCCAGCGCCACCAGCTTGAAACCGGTCAGTCCCGAAGCGGTCCCCCCGGCGGGATAGATTCCGATCTTGCCGGCAATGATCAGGGCGGCGGCGATAAACAGCCCCGTTATGACGAATTTCTTGATGGTATTCACCGGCGCCTTGGCTACAAAGCGCGGGCTTATGTAAGCGCCGATCACCTGCGCGGCAATGGCGATGATGAGCGTCGCAAGGTCTACATTGATCGTCGAGATATAGGCGAGCGCCATGACCGCGACCGGGATCACGCACTGCGTATTCATGGTACCCGGCAATTTTTTATCGCTGACCCATTTCGTTTTGGGATAAAGAGACGCGCTGATCGCAAAATCGGATATTCCGAACGTTGAAAGGAAAAAAATCACCAGCGAAGAAATCGCTACGGCGACCGGGTTGCCTGCCTCCTGAAATGTTTCTTTCCAATGCCTCGCCAGGTCCCGTATGAAGATGACTGCGAAAGCGCCGTTTACGAGCACAACAAGGGTAAGAAGAATTTTGACGACCATGAAAAACCCTCCACTGCAAAATTTTTATTGGACGGTAAACACATCACGAACTCCTTCCATGTTGTCGCCGAATATTCTGCGCACCTCTTCCGGCAGTGCATTGATGATCCGCAGGCAATACGCGTCGTGCCGCACGTATTCTTCCGCGAAATATACCATGCTTGCGTTTCGGGTATAAATCGCTTCCGCCGTATTGCCGCTGCGTATCGTCGCGTGCAGCATTTCCCTGTTATCCGCGGCGACCGTAATCCACCGGAACCCGGTCTCTCTTATCCGGTCCTTCTCAAATCCGTGCCTGTAGATCTGTTTCAGGCGGGTAAGATATTTTTCCTCTCTGTCGTACAGGATCACCAGCAAATCAAGCTTTTGCTGCTTTTTCAGCAGCAAAGGCTCCAGAGCCGGCAGCTCTTCGGACCAGATCTGGATCAGCAGTTTTTTCCCGGCGTGGCTGATCATTTCCCTGCATTTATCAAGGATGCTCTGGTACCCGGACAGCTTCCAGACCTGCTCATCGTCGCGCCAGCCGCTGAAATCCTTCGCCCCCTGCTGCAGTTCCTCAATTTCCTGTTCCACAGAGGCCCGCTGCAGATCCGCAAGCCTTTGGATCGGTTCCGCCCGGTATAAAATCGTTTTTGCACCGGGCGCCGTCGCAACCACGCCCCGGCCTGTAAGGGATTCCAGCGCATTGTAGACTTTACTGCGCGGGACGCCGGAACGCTTGCTGACTTCATAACCGGTTTGAGGGCCAAACTGCAAAAGGCAGATATAAATTTTAGCTTCCGACTCCGTGTAATCGAACTTTCTCAACACCTGAATCAATTGTTCCACATAATACATCTCCAAATTGTTTTCTTCATTTTAATCCGTTGATGTATCCGATTCAAGTGTTTTTGAAGCTGCATACGACAGACCTGGATCATGGAATTCGTTAGTTGCTACCCCCGGTTACTACTATAGAGGGTTCCTCTTCGTTTGTCAATAATTTAACCAATAGTTTTAATTCGTTTCCGCAAAACTTACCGGTACTTTTTCGTACAATTTACACAAAGCATGGCATCCGTTTCTGCTTTGCCGCAGCCGGCAGACGATTTGGGCACGGCGATAAACAATCTTGAAGCCTTACAGGGAGGCGCATTTCCCCATGGACGGTATTGACACGGCCGCCGGTGAGTGATAAGGTATAGATGTTTGCGGGGGGACTCAAACGGGCTGCGGCCCGCACGAGTTGAGAAGGCAAAACCTGACCCTTTGAACCTGTCAGTTAATACTGGCGCAGGGAAGCGATCCGATTCCACGGATTATGAACAGGTGCTTTCCCTACAGGAGAGCACCTGTTTTTTCAACAACTGAATACCGTTGCGGGGGACCTCTTTCGAGTTGAGAAGGCAAAACCTGACCCTTTGAACCTGTCAGCCAACACTGACGCAGGGAAGCAAAAATCGATGTGAAAGATGTTTGCCCAATCCGGCAGGCATTTTTTTTTGCAAAACGAGGTGAAAAACATGAAAAAAGTTTTATCCATTGCCGGGTCCGACTGCAGCGGAGGCGCAGGCATCCAGGCCGATCTGAAAACCTTCGCGGCCCACGGCGTATACGGGATGAGCGTCGTCGTCTCCGTGGTCGCGGAAAACACGTCCCGCGTGATAAGCGTGCAGGACATGACGCCCGGTATCATCAAAGACCAGATCGACGCCGTGTTCCAGGATATCGGCGCGGATGCGGTCAAGGTCGGCATGCTTTCCCAATCCGCCTGCATGGAAGCCGTGGCGGACAGGCTAAAGGCGTATCGGCCGCGGAATGTCGTGGTCGATCCCGTGATGATGGCAAAAAACGGCTGCGCTCTCATGCAGCCGGATTCCACGGGCACCCTTATCCGGGAAATCCTTCCGCTGGCCGACCTGCTGACCCCGAACATCCCGGAAGCCGAAAGAATAACCGGGACGGCGATCGGCTCCCCGGCGGATATGGAAAACGCCGCATGCCGCATCGCCGCCCTGGGTGCGAAAAATGTGCTGGTAAAGGGCGGTCACGCCGCCGGGGACGCGCTTGACATTTTATTTGACGGCAGGCGGTTTTACCGGTTCCGCGCAGAGCGAATCCACACCAAAAACACCCACGGAACGGGCTGCACCTATTCCTCCGCGATCGCCGCGAACCTCGCTCTCGGGCTTCCGCTCCCGGAAGCGGTAAAGCGGGCGAAGGATTACGTCACCACGGCCATCCGGCATTCTCTGCCCATCGGAAAAGGCTGCGGGCCCACCCATCATTTTTACGACCTTTACCTTAACGGACTGTCGAAAGGAGACAAGCCAGATGAAATATAGCACACAGATGGAAGCCGCCAGAAAAGGAATCGTTACCGCACAGCTTGCGCAGGTGGCAAGGGAGGAAGGGATGCCGGAACAGGAGCTTTTGCAGCTCGTTGCTTCCGGCCGGGCGGCGGTCCCGGCAAATATCCGCCACAAATCCCTCCACCCCTCCGGGATCGGCAAAGGGCTGCGGACGAAGATCAACGTCAACCTCGGGATATCCGGCGACTGCGCCGATTACCGCGCGGAGATGGAAAAAGTCCGGCTTGCGGAAAAATTCGGCGCTGAAGCGATCATGGACCTGAGCAATTACGGCAAGACGCGGGACTTCCGCCGGATGCTGATCGAAACTTCCCCCGCGATGATCGGCACCGTGCCCGTCTACGACGCCATCGGATACCTTGAGAAGGATCTTAAGGAGATCACGGCGCAGGATTTTCTGAAGGTCGTGCGTTTCCACGCGGAAGAGGGCGTCGACTTCATGACAATCCACGCCGGCCTCAACCGCCGCGCCGTCGACATCTTTCTGCGGGAGCGCCGGCAGATGAACATCGTGTCGCGCGGCGGCTCCCTGCTGTTCGCCTGGATGAAGATGACCGGCAACGAAAACCCGTTTTATGAGCATTACGACGAGCTGCTCGAAATTCTGAGGGAATACGACGTGACCGTCAGCCTTGGGGACGCGCTCCGGCCCGGAAGCATCGCGGATGCGACGGACGCCTCGCAGATCGCGGAACTGACGGAGATCGGCAGTCTGGCCCGGCGGGCCTGGGAACGGGACGTTCAGGTTCTGGTGGAGGGCCCGGGGCACATGGCGATGGATGAGATCGCGGCCAACATGAAGCTGGAAAAGCGCCTGTGCCACGGCGCGCCGTTCTATGTGCTGGGGCCGCTCGTCACGGACATCGCTCCCGGATACGACCACATCACCTCGGCGATCGGCGGAGCCATCGCGGCGGCGAACGGCGCGGATTTTCTGTGCTATGTCACCCCCGCCGAACACTTGCGGCTGCCCGACCTCGGCGATGTAAAGGAAGGGATCATCGCGTCCAAGATCGCGGCCCACGCGGCGGACATCGCCAAGGGCGTAAAAGGTGCGAGAGACGCCGACTTCCGCATCAGCGAAGCCCGGAGGAAACTCGATTGGGAGGATATTTTCAGGAACTCGCTCGACGGGGAAAAGGCAAAGACCTATTTTGAAAGCGTTCCGCCGGAAGACCGGCACAGCTGCTCGATGTGCGGTAAAATGTGCGCGGTGCGCACCATGAACCGGATTCTGGACGGACTGGACGTAGAACTGAACGCCACAAAAAATTGAAAGAGGAATGAAAAATGGAAAAGGAATTGATTCAGGCAGCCGCCGCTGCTCTGGAAGCGGTGCGGGCGAAGAAACCGCTGATCCACCACATCACAAATTACGTCACGGTCAACGACTGCGCCAACATCACGCTGGCCGTCGGCGCCTCCCCCATCATGGCGGACGATATCGGAGAAGTAGAGAGCATCGTCTCGATTTCCTCCGCGCTGGTGCTGAACATCGGCACGCTGAACGAACGGACGGTCCGCTCCATGCTCGCCGCCGGGAAAAAGGCCAACGAAAAGGGAATCCCGGTCGTGTTCGACCCTGTCGGAGCCGGCGCGTCGGGCCTGCGGAACCGGACGACGCAAAAGATTCTGGAGGAAGTAAGGATCAGCATTCTGCGCGGGAACCTGTCCGAGATCCGATTTGTCGCGGGGCTCGACTCCAGTACCAAAGGGGTGGACGCATCCGGCGCGGACCTGAGAAGAGGGCCGGAAGCGGGACGCGCCGCCGCCGAGGCGGTGTCAAAAAAAATCGGCTGCGTGACGTCGGTCACCGGAGCGACCGACGTCCTGTCGGACGGAGTGCGGACCGTTTTCCTGAAGAACGGCAGCAGCCTGCTCTCCGGCATCACAGGCACAGGCTGCATGTGCACTTCGCTCATTGGTTCCTTCTGCGGCGCGTCGAAGGAAGATCTGGTCTCGGCGATCGGCGGCGTGCTCACCATGAGCATCGCGGGGGAGATTGCGGCGGAAAAAGCGGGCGAAGCAGGCTGCGGAAGCTTTCACGCGGCGATCCTCGACGCCGTCGGCAGAATGGGCGCCAGAATTTTGATGGAAAGGGCAAAAATTTATGAAGCCTGAAATCGACTGCAGTCTTTATCTTGTAACAGACCGCGGGCTAATGAGCACCCCGACGCTGGAAGAAGCGGTGGAGCAATCCATCGCGGGCGGCGCGACCCTGATCCAGCTTCGGGAAAAGGCGGCTTCCTCCCTAGAATTCTACCGCACGGCGGTCCGTATCAAACGGATCACCGATCTGCATCATATCCCGCTCATCATCAACGACCGCGCCGATATCGCGCTGGCGGCGGACGCTTTCGGGGTCCATATCGGGCAAAGCGACCTGCCGGCAAAGGTTGTCCGGTCCATGATCGGCAAAGAAAAAATTCTGGGCGTTTCCGCGTCCTCCCTCGGTGAAGCCGTGAAGGCCCGGGAGGACGGCGCCGATTATCTCGGCGTCGGCGCGATGTTTGCCACCGGGACCAAAACCGACGCCGGGCTTGTTTCCATGGAAGAGCTGAAAAAGATTAGGGCGGCGGTTGATCTTCCGATCGTCGTCATCGGGGGCATCAATCAAAAAACGATTCCGCTTTTTGAGGGTTTCGGCATCGACGGAATCGCGGTCGTTTCCGCACTGATCGCCGCGCGGGATATTCCGGCGGCGGCGCGGGAATTGAAAAGCCTGTCGCTGCAAATGCAGCGTGCTCCGCATGCCGGATGATTGTTTTAGCGGGTGCCGCAACGGCCGCCCGGTCTGCGAAAGAAATGAGCATGTCTGCAAAAGAACGCCGGCTTGATGAAAGCCGGCGTTCTTTTGCAGTGCTGCATTGCTTTTGGATGTTGCAGGGCAGCCGATCCGCTAAATTTGCGGCCCGATTTCGGCGTCTTTCCAGGCAGGGAGTTTCGCCATGGTGCGGACCGCAAGCCGATGCGCCGCTTCCCGATCCAGTCCCTGTGTGCGGACCAGGAAATCCGTGGTGCCTTCCAGCTTTTCCGCGTACGACTGCATGGAGCCGTCCGGCCTTGCACAGTACTTGCAGTAATCTTTGCTTTCATCTTCCAACGGATAATCGGACGGCTTCGTCATCGGCATGCCGCAGGCGATACAGGTTTTCATAAAAATCATCCTTTCAATTTTTGTCGTTCATAAGCATACGGCGCGGGAATCAGAGGTCCAGCGGCCTTTCGGGCATCTTTTCCGCCTCCTTTTCACAGCGAATCATTTTCATGTAAGCCGCGATCAAAGTATCCCCGTACCGCTCGATCACTTTTCCATCCGGCGCAAAGAGATCGCCGTTCGCAAGATAGTAATGGACCAGTCCGATCCACATGTTGAAAAGCAGGTAGGCGGGTATTTCCCGGATCGCGCCCAAACGGGACTCCCGTTCGGCGGCCTGAGAAAAGTGGAAGGACACGGCGGACTGCACGTTGATCCACGCGTCTCTCGCCGGTTCCGGCAAAAACCGGTTTTCGATCACAAGTTTCGCATAAAACGGCTCGTATTCCCGGATACCGTCCAGATGCGCGGCAAGAAGTTCACCAAGGGAAGCGGCCGGGTCCGTCAATTCATGCGTCCGCATGGCGATCCTGCCGCAATAGGTTTCAACGACCTCCGTGACAAGCGCTTCCTGCGTTTTGAAATGCAGAAACACGGTCCCGTGGGAAACGCCTGCGGCCTGCGCGATGTCGGACATGCGCGTATTCAAAATGCCGTGTCCGGAAAAGTATTCGTACGCGGTTTTCAGCAGGGACTGCTTCGTCTGCTCCCTTTGCAGCTGACGGGTTGTCTTCTTCATTCTATGACCTCTTAATCACTGACTTTATAGTCATTATAAAGCATTCTTGTTCGTCTGTCAATACGCAATATATTTTTTCGAGATAGCAACGGCTGTCAGGAAATCCTTGGCACAAGCGTGTATAATGGGGGTATCAATTCAAAGCGGGGTGTGCTGTCTATGGACCATGAAGCGAAAGTCCGGGAAACCGTGCTGTATATCGAAGATCATCTGGACTGCCGGATAGAGCTTGCCGACCTTGCGAAAAGGGCGCATCTGTCAAAATACCATTATCATCGGCTCTTCCACAAAATTGCGGGCGATTCCGTGATCCGATACGTCAGCAGGAGACGGATGGAAAAGGCGGCGGCGGAACTGGCCGGCACGGACGCGGCGATCCTCGACATCGCGCTGAAATACCAATATGGCTCCCAGGAATCCTTTTCGAGGGCTTTCAAAAGGATTTACGGCATAACCCCCGGCCAATTCCGCCGCATTTCCGCAAAGCGGGAACCCTGCCGCACGGCTTCGCTTTCCGTATCTTTCGGCCGGCAGATCATGGATATGGCGGCTTAGTTTCAGGAGGACATTGTGAGCAATCTTGTACCGGTAGTCATTCAGCAGACCGACCGAGGCGAACGTTCCTACGATATTTTTTCACGGCTTCTGGACGACCGCATCATTATGCTGAGCGACCAGGTGACCGACGAATCCGCAAGCCTGATCGTCGCGCAGCTGCTGTTTCTGGAATCCGCGGACAGCAGCAGGGATATCCAGTTTTATATCAACAGCCCGGGTGGTTCCGTCACGGCGGCATTTGCCGTTTACGACACCATGAACTATATCAAATGCGACGTTTCGACCATCTGCACCGGGTTTGCCGCAAGCGCGGCCTCTCTCCTGCTGTTGGCCGGGACGCACGGCAAGCGGTTTGCCCTGCCGAACAGCGAAATTCTGATTCACCAGCCCTCCATCGGAGGCGGGCTGCAGGGGCAGGCGACGGACATCAAAATACAGAGCGACTGGCTGGACCATACGAAGCGAAAGCTGCACCGGATTTTCAGCGAACTGACCGGTCAGCCGATCGAAACGCTGGAACGCGATATGGAACGCGATTTTTATATGACCGCCGAAGACGCCAAAGCCTACGGCATCATCGACGGGATCATGACGAGATCATAAGGGAACGCAGGAATCGTTCGAAGAGTTCAGGAGCCGGCACGGGAGTCCATTCTATCCCCTGCCGGTTCTTTCATTCCGGTCACAGACAGCCTCTGCACGGAAACTCCGGATTCCGCGGACCAATCTTGAACTTCGAAAATTGATATGCTACACTGCTCTCAAAAGATATTTTGAAAGACCACTTGACTTTCCCCCGCGCGGGAAGGTGTATCCTTCTTACTGGAGTGAGGGCTTTGTATCGAATCAGTGAGTTTTCCAAGATCACCAATCTTACGGTGAAGGCGCTGCGGTACTACGACGAACAGGGGATTCTTCGGCCGTCTCTTCGCGGAGAGAATAAATACCGCTTTTACAGCGACGCCGATTTTCGGAAGGCGGTCATGGTCGCGCTTCTGCGCAGTCTTGATTTTTCGATTGCGGAGATCCGGGAAATCACGGAGAACTGTCAGAGCCCGGAAGACCTGCCCTATTATCTTTCCGAGAAGCAGGCCATGATCGCGGCTCACATCCGGCAGGAAAAAGACCTGATCGCCAGGATCGGCCTCCACCTCCAATCACAGGAAAAGAAGGCAGGGTCAATGAATTATCAGGTGGAAATCAGGGAGTTTGCACCGGCCGCCGTAATATCCGTGCGGTTCCGGGGAAAATACGGCCTGGATTTCAAAAAAGCTTACAAGGATTTGTATCTGCCGAAACAGGAGCCGTCGCTCGTCGAAGTGTCTGCGATCAACTTCTTCATGGTAGATGGAAAAGGCGACCCCAACACTTCACAGGAATACAGGGATGCCGTGGAAATTCTGTACGGTCTTTCATTTACGGTGAAAATGAGCAAAATGAACGGCCGGCAGCCGGACGGATATTTCGAGTACGTAGTCCCGCCGCTGGAAGGGCTGTGGTGGTTTGGAAACGAAGCCTTCGATCTCACACAGCTTAAGGACAAATCAAAATTTTGCTGGACCTCCATGCTCCGTCAGCCGGATTTCGTAACGCCGGAGGTGTTTTCTTGGGCGGCCTCGGAACTGAAACAGAAAAAGCCGGGCCTGCCCGTTGGGAAGGCGCGTCTGGAAACCCTGAAAGAGGGGCTTTGCGCCCAGCTGCTGCATGTCGGCCCCTATGACGGCGAGCCAGCGTCTTACCGGAGACTGGAAAATTTCATCACGGAGAACGGGTATGGGGATGCCGTTTCCGCCCCCCTGCCGTCCGGGCAGACCGGCAGGCATCATGAGATCTATTTAAGCGATCCGCGCCGGACGGCTCCGGAAAAGATGAAAACGGTGCTGCGTCACCCGGTCGTCAAAAAGAATCCATAACCAGCGTTCCGGGGTATGAAAATGCAGGGGGCTTCACAAAAAGCGCCCTGCGCTTTTTGTCTCCGCTGTCTTTATCGCTTACAGTAAGCGCGCCGCGATACATAGG
>JAEZRH010000128.1 GCA_023412845.1 Bacillota bacterium | reverse complement strand
TCCGCGAGATCGACGCGCTCGGCGGCGAGATGGGCCGCACCACGGACGAATGCTTTATCCAGAGCCGGATGCTCAACCGCGGCAAGGGCCCGGCCGTCCATTCCCTGCGCGCACAGATTGACCGGCGGGAATACGGCAAGATCATGAAGCACAAGCTGGAGCTGCAGCCGAATCTGCTCCTCAAGCAGGCGGAGGTTACGGCCCTGGAGCGCGCGAAAAACGGAAGCTGGCTTTTGACTACGCGTTTCGGAGCCGTGTATGAGGCTGGGGCCGTCGTCGTCGCCACGGGGACGTATCTGACCGGAAAAATCTTTGTAGGCGAAATTTCCTATGGCTCCGGCCCGGACGGGATGTTTCCCGCGGCGTTCCTCGCGGATTCGTTTCGGAAGCTCGGTATCCGCCTGCGCCGGTTCAAGACCGGCACGCCCGCGCGCGTACTGCGTTCCAGCATCGATTTCAGCGGGCTGGAGGTGCAGCGCGGCGACGACCCCGTCGTGCCGTTCTCCTACGACACTCTGACGCCCGGCGTCAACCGTGCGGAATGCTACGTTTCCTGGACGAACGACAAAACAAAAGAGATCATCCTGAAAAACCTGGAGCGCTCCCAGCTTTTTACCGGAGGCATCACGGGTGTCGGACCGAGGTACTGTCCCAGCATCGAAACGAAGATCATCCGCTTCGCCGACAAAAAGCGGCACCAGCTTTTCATCGAGCCGTGCGGCCTCGATACCGAGGAAATGTACCTGCAGGGCATGAGCACGTCGCTCCCGGAGGAGGTGCAGGTCGAGTTCTACCGCACCATTCCCGGCCTCGAGCATGCCGAGATCATGCGGGCGGCCTACGCCATCGAGTACGACTGCGCCGACCCGCGGCAGATGGATTCGACGCTGGAATTCAAGGATTATCCCGGCCTTTACGGGGCGGGTCAGTTCAACGGAAGCTCCGGCTACGAGGAGGCCGCGGCGCAGGGCTTTATCGCGGGTGTCAACGCCGCTCTGAGGATCCTCGGGCGCGAGCCGATGATCCTTGACCGGGCGGGCAGCTACATCGGTACGCTTGTCGACGACCTGATTACGAAAGGCACGGAAGAGCCTTACCGCATGATGACGTCGCGAAGCGAATACCGCCTCGTCCTCCGGCAGGACAACGCCGATGAGCGCCTGACCCCCGTAGGACGGGAGATCGGCCTTATTTCGGACGAACGCTGGGAGCGCTTTCTCGAAAAAGAGGACCGCAAAAAGCGCGAGCTCCGGCGGGTGGAGACCACGGTCCTTCCGCCGTCGCGGGAACTGAACGACCTGCTTGTTTCACATGGAACATCGCCCGTGACGACAGGCGTGAAGCTGGCGGAGCTCATCCGCAGGCCGCAGCTCGACTACGGGATTCTGACTCCACTGGACACCGGCAGACCGGATTACCCCGGCTCCGTATTCGAAAACGCGGAGATTGAGATCAAGTACGAGGGCTACATCATCCGGCAGAAAGCGCAGATCGCGGAGATGCGCAGGCTGGAAAACCGTCTGCTTCCGAAGGACGCGGATTACGCGGGCATCGTTGGGCTGCGGAAGGAAGCTCAGGAGAAGCTGCAGTCGGTCCGGCCCGCGAGTATCGGGCAGGCGGCGAGAATTTCCGGCGTCAGTCCGGCGGATATCTCGGTGCTGCTGATCTGGCTCAGCCACAGAAAAGAGGAGGGGACCGCCGTATGAGCGATGCGGCCTCGCTTTTTCGGGAATATGCGGAAAAGTATGGAATTGAAGTTTCCGTGGAGCAGGAGGAAAAGTTCCGCATCTATGCACGGCTGCTGTCCGAGTGGAACGAAAAAATAAACCTGACTGCGATCACCGATCCGGAGGGAATCGCAGCCAAGCACTTTCTAGACAGTGCGCTCGTGCTGAAGGCATATCCGCCCGCACAGGGCGACACGGTGCTGGATGTCGGCACCGGCGCCGGATTTCCGGGCGTACCGCTCAAGCTTCTGCGCCCCGACCTGAACCTGACGCTTTTGGACGCGTTGAATAAACGGCTTGTTTTTCTTGATGCGCTGTTAAAGGAACTGGGTCTTTCCGCAGAGCTTGTTCACGCGCGCGCCGAGGAAGCCGCGCGGCAGAAGCAATACCGCGCGCGGTTCGGGTTCGTCACAGCGCGGGCGGTGGCGGCGATGCCGGTGCTGTGCGAATACTGCCTGCCGTTTTTGAAGCCGGAGGGCGTTTTCGCCGCGATGAAGGGCCGCATTTCGCCGGGGGAGGACGCTTCCGCGAAAAAGGCCGTATTTGTTCTTGGCGGCCGCATCGAGCGGGTGGAGGATTACACGCTGCCGGCGGGTGACGCGCGGAGCATTTACCTGATTCGCCGCACAGGGATGATCCCGGAGATATACCCGCGGCACGGTTCGAAGATCTCGAAGCAGCCGCTCGGCTGAGTTGATTTTCCACAGTTTGTGGGGATTTAGTTGAAAATCATCGCGGATATCCTGCGGGACGGAAAAACTCCGTCCCGCTTTTCTGTATTTTGATGGAAGCGCAGCAGCGCGGAAGCGGCCGAAAGTTGTCCCGCCAGAGGACTGTTCAAATTTCTCCGCACCAAGCGGTTGCCAGAAGCGGACCGTATTCATGTCAGGAAGAGCGACGGCTGCCCGGTGAATGTTTTCAACAGATTCACGGCAAATCGTTGAAAATCTTCCCGCCAATGCAAAAAAAACGGCGACTTGTGGGATAAAAATCCGGTCGAAAGGCGTACGGTTAAAAGAAGATTGATATTTTTGCGAGAGGGAACCGATTTCTACAAATTTTTTGATTGCCCGGTGTTATGCTTGTCCTGAAATCGAGAGGGAGGCGGGCGATTTGCATCGGAATGAGAAAAACAGGGTCGTTGAAATCGGAATCGACGAGATCGTGCCCAACCCGGCTCAGCCCCGGCGCATTTTCGACGAGCAGGAACTCGAAAACCTTTCGCAAAGCATCCGTGTCAACGGGCTGATCCAGCCTTTGATTGTGCGCCGCGCCGCGGGCGCCTATGAGCTCATAGCGGGGGAACGGCGGCTGCGCGCGTGCAAAATGGCCGGGATGCGGACCGTCTCCTGCATCATAAGCGAATGTTCAGCCGACGCGAGCGCCGTCATGGCCATGACGGAGAATATGCAGCGGCAGGACCTCGAGATGTTCGAAGAAGCCGAGGGCATCCGCAAGCTCATCGAGTCCTGGCACGTCACGCAGGAAGAGGCGGCGTACCGGCTGGGAAAAAGTCAGTCCGCCATCGCGAACAAGCTGCGTCTGCTGCGCTTTTCCGCCGAGGAACGCGAGAAAATCGTGACCGCTGGCCTTACGGAGCGGCACGCGAGGGCGCTTCTTCGTATAGATGAAGAGGAAATTCGCGCAAAGGCGCTTGCCGTCATCATCGACCGGCAGTATAACGTTCGGCAGACGGACGAGTACATACTGAAGCTGATCGCAGGCGAAGACACCCGCGGGCAGCATCAGACTCCCATTGTAAAAGACGTCAGGATTTTCCTTAACACCATTTCGCACGCCGTGCAGACCATGAAGCAGAGCGGCATCAACGCACAGACGCTGAAAAGCGAAACGGAAGAATATATAGAGTGCATCGTGCGCATCCCCAAAACGCAGGCCACCGCGGGAGGACGCAGACCCGCCTGAAACAGCTTACAAGTTTTTACTCCTATTTCCCTATATCATTTCCCGCAAAAGGGGCCGGATAAAAATCCGGCCCCTTTTGTGCGCAGGCAAAGCCTGCGGACGCAGTCCGTTTTGGCCCGGATTAGAACAGCAAAACGGGGCCGCCGGGAAGGAAACGATTTTCCCTTCCCGGCGGCGTTGCTTTATTAAGTACTCTTTTCACAACCAAATTAAGACAGGGGCGGCGAGGTGAGCTGATGGAGGCCCGTCCGCCGCCGCCTGCCGCAGGGCGCAAAAAAGGCGCCGTACACGGATTCTTCATCCATATACAACGCCGTAAGAACACACCGCGAAACACAATCATACCCCCCTGTACAAAAAGGGAAAAAGGAGGTATAATAGTTCCCGCAATGTGCCGATTTTTCGGTTGCGTATGGAGTCTTGGCTCCGTATGCAGGGGGCAGGTGCTGGTACACCTGTCTCTGCATTGCACTTCTTTATTGTGCCCTACAAGGAGAATTATACCGCTTTTTGCCAGAAAGTCAAGGGCACAGGCGGAGCCTGTTTCGCCCCGCCGTTTTTAAATTCGCCCCGCGCGGCCTGAGCGCAAACCACCGTCGGTATTTGGGCCGAAATGAAAGATACAAAAGTTACATACCCTTGAATCAGCCGCGTCTCCGTACAGTCCCCGCCAAATCGGGCTTTAACTTTGCGTCAATCTTCCGGCGGGCCGGTGCCTGTGGCCGGAGGCCCGGCTTGCCGGGGGGGTTCCTCATACTCATCCGTCGGAAAAAACCCGAAATTTTCTCCGTCCCGCACGGCGGGGCGAAGCGGACCGCGTCTGTGTTTCATGTGAAACATAGGGCGAAAATCCAGCACCGGCGCGGAAAACAAAGGTTCGGAAGGCTTTTTCCGGAAGAAAAACAGGCAAAAGATACTTTATCTTGCCTGCGAGTCGTGCTATAATGAAAGAACCATTTCAAAAGGAAAACGGACACCGGCGTAACGGGGCGAAGGGGGAATGAGTTTGGGAAAAATCATCGCGATCGCCAACCAGAAGGGCGGCGTGGGCAAAACCACCACGGCGGTAAATCTTTCCGCGGCCTTCGGGCTGAAGGGGCACAAAACGCTCCTTGTCGATATCGACCCGCAGGGCAATTCCTCCAGCGGCGTCGGCATCGACCGCAGAAAGCTCAAAAAAACGGTCTACGAGGTGCTGATCGGCGGCGCGAATTTAAAAGACGTGCGGATTCATACGGAATTCGGCGGTCTGGACCTCATCCCCTCCAGCATGGACCTGGCGGGGGCGGAGATCGAGCTTGTGGACCTGGAGCGCCGCGAGGCGAGGCTGAAAGCGGCCCTCGCGCCCGTCGCGGCGGAGTACGACTACATATTCATCGACTGCCCGCCGTCCCTCGGCATCATCACGACAAACGCCCTGACTGCCGCAGACTCGCTTCTGGTGCCGATTCAGTGTGAATATTATGCGCTTGAGGGCCTTTCGCAGCTGATGAACACCGTCCGCAGGGTCAAGCGGCAGTACAACGAGCGGCTTGAAGTCGAGGGCGTGCTGCTCACCATGTACGACGGGCGCCTGAACCTGACGCAGCAGGTGGTGGAGGAAGTCAAAAAGTATTTTCCCCGAAAGGTGTTCGCTTCGGTCATCCCGCGGGCCGTGCGGTTGTCCGAGGCGCCGAGCTTCGGCAAGCCGATCCAGTATTTCGACCGGACCAGCCGCGGGGCGCAGGCGTACGACGAGCTTGCGGATGAAATCTTGCGATTGAACGGAAGGCAGGCATAGAGAAATGGCGGCAAAAAAGGGAGGACTCGGCAAAGGTCTCGACGCGATCTTTGCTGAAAACGACACGGAGGGCGAACGCACCGCCGTGCTGCTGAAAACGGCGGAGCTGGAGCCGAACCGGGCGCAGCCGCGCCGCACTTTTGATGAACAGGCCTTGTCGGAGCTGGCGGATTCCATCTCGCAGCACGGTGTGCTTCAGCCGCTTCTGGTGCGTCCGCTGATGGGCGGAGGGTACCAGATCGTGGCAGGGGAGCGGCGCTGGCGGGCGGCGAGAATGGCCGGGCTTTCGGAAGTGCCCGCCATGGTGCGCGAGATGTCCGACAGCCAGGTCATGGAATATGCGCTTATCGAGAACCTGCAGCGCGAGGATCTGAACCCCATGGAGGAGGCGCAGGGCTTCCAATCGCTGATGGACACCTACGGCATGACGCAGGACGACGTCGCGAAAACCGTAGGAAAATCGCGCCCGGCGGTCGCAAACGCGCTGAGGCTTTTGAACCTTCCGCCGGAGATCGTAAAACTGGTGGGCGAGGGAGCCATCTCGGCCGGCCACGCGCGCGCGCTTTTGAGCTTCCCTGACGCAGAGGGTATGCGGTCGGCGGCGAAAGCCGCGGCGGATGGCGCTTCCGTGCGCGAGATCGAGAAAATGGCGCAGAAAGCCAACGCAAAGCCGAAATCACCGCAGAAAAGGAGCCATATCCGCTATTACGAGGAGGCGGAGCTCGCTTTAAAGGAGCAGCTTGGCCGCAAGGTGCACGTCAGCGGCACGAAGCGCCGCGGCACGCTGCAGATCGAGTTTTACGGCGAGGAGGACCTCGCCCGGCTTTTAAAGCATATTTCCGGGGAATAGAAGCGTTTCTGCGGGCAGGACCGGCATGCCGGAAAGAAAAACGGCGCATACTAAAAATATTCCCGCCGCACGGCGGAGCTGAGGAGCAGGGAAAAATGATAGACATCAAACTGATTCGAAACAATCCGGAACTCATCAAAGCAGGAGCGAAGAAACGCAATTACGACGCAGACGCCATCGTGGGCGATATCCTTGCCATCGACGCGCAGCGCAGGGAGATCACGGCCCGTGCCGAATCGATGCGCGCGGAGCAGAACGCCGCAAGCAAGCAGATTCCACAGATCAAGAAGCAGGGCGGCGACGCCTCCGAACTGATGGCCCGAATGAAGACGCTGGCGAGCCAGGTAAAGGAGTGCACGGCGCAGCTCGACGAGACCGAAGAAAAGCAGAAAGCGCTTCTCTTAAGCCTGCCGAATATGCCGGACCCGGACGTCGCCGCGGGCGGCAAGGAAAACAACAAACCGCTTCACTACTTCGGGGAACAGCCGAAGTTCGAGGGCTTCACGCCGAAAAACCATGTGGAGCTCTGCGAGAGCCTGCACCTTATCGACTACCAGCGCGGAGCAAAGCTGGCGGGCGCGGGATCGTGGATCTACTGCGGCATGGGAGCGCGCCTCGAATGGGCGCTGCTCAATTTCTTCATCGACGAGCATATCCGCGACGGGTACGAGCTGATGCTGGTGCCGCACATGCTGAACTACGAGTGCGGCTACGTCGCGGGCCAGTTCCCGAAATTTGGGGACGAGGTCTACTGGATCGCCAACCCGACGAGCACGGAGAAAAAGTTCCTGCTCCCCACGGCGGAGACGGCGCTTGTCAACCTGCACCGCGACGAGATTCTTTCTCCCGACGAGCTGCCGAGAAAATACATCGCCTACACGCCCTGCTACCGCCGCGAGGCGGGCAGCTACCGCTCGGAAGAGCGCGGCATGATCCGCGGGCACCAGTTCAACAAGGTGGAAATGGTGCAGTACACGAAACCGGACGAGTCGGACAAGGCCTTCGAAGAGCTTGTGGGCAAGGCGGAGCACCTTGTGCAGGAGCTGGGCCTTCACTACCGGCTCAGCAAACTGGCCGCGGGCGACTGCTCGTTCTCCATGGCGCGCACCTACGACATCGAAGTCTGGATTCCGAGCATGGGAATCTATAAAGAAGTAAGCTCCGCCTCGAACGCGCGCGATTATCAGGCCCGCCGCGGGAACGTCAGGTTCCGCGGGGAGGACGGAAAGACTCAGTTCGTGCATACGCTGAACGCCTCCGGCCTGGCGACGAGCCGCGTGATGCCCGCCATTGTGGAGCAGTACCAGAACGCCGACGGAAGCGTCACCGTTCCAGAGGTTTTGCGCAAGTATGTCGGCATGGATGTTATAAGGATGTGATCAAAGTGAAAATCCCTCAGGAACTGGTCGCCGAATACACAAGGAACCTGACGGTGCCCGTTTACGAAGTCGGGCGGGGGAACAAGCTGAAGCTCGGCTCGGTGCTGCGTCTTGTGCAGGAAACAAGCGAGCAGCACCTCCGGCTGCTGCATATCAGCTATGAAGAACTGCGCGGCAGGGGGAATTTGGTCTTTTTCATTATCTCCACGCGGATAAAGGCGCGGCGCCTGCCCATGCACGCCGAGGCCGTGACCATCAAGACCCATCCGCGCGGGCGCTGCGGAGTTCAGTTTTACCGGGACTATGAATTTTACGACGCGAACGGCTCGCTCTTGATCGAGGTGATGCAGACCTCCGTGCTGGCGGATGCTTCGACCCACAAGCTTCAGCGGCCCCAGGCGCTCAAAACCTTCTGGGACTACCCGGACGCGGAGATCCCGAAGGAAGAACGCATCGAGCGTTTCCACGCGCCCGAAAGCCTGCCGCGGATCGGCGTGCGTTCTGTTTTTCGTTCCGACGTCGACGCGAACGGCCACATGAACAACTGCGTCTATGGCGACGTGGTGGCGGACAGCCTGCCGGAAGCAGTGCTGAAATCCCTCGGAACGGTGCAGATCAATTACCTTCTGGAAACCGAAGAGGGAGACAAGCTGACGATCTTTGCCGGAGAAAGCGACGGGCAGTTTCTGATCCGGGGAGAAAATCCGCGAGGAGTCAGCTTTACCGCGTCGGTGCAGGCGAAGAGCCGGCCCATGGAATAAATTTTACATACAGCAAAATTTGGTATTGTTTATACATCGAGGATTTTACTGCGGAAAACAGGGAAAAAGGAAAACCTGTTGGGTATAATTCCGTGAAATACTTGATAACCTTGGCGGAAGATGCTAAAATTGTTAAATATAAATTAAAAAATGGACGGGCGGATAGCCCGTCCATTCGGCAATGAGGCTGAATTTGGAGGAACGGCATGTTAAATACGAACTACGCGGAAAAGTTTGTAAAGGAAGCCCTCACATTTGACGATGTCCTGCTGATTCCCGGCGAATCGAGCGTCCTGCCCAAGGAAGTGGATATCGGCACGCAGCTGACGGCGAAAATCCACCTGAACACGCCGCTGTTGACGTCGGCGATGGACACGGTCACGGAGACAAAGATGGCGATCGCCATCGCGCGGGAAGGGGGGATCGGCATCATCCACAAAAACATGCCGATCGACCGGCAGGCCGACATGGTCGACCGCGTGAAACGCTCGGAAAACGGCGTCATCGTCAACCCGTTCTTCCTCTCGCCCGAAAATTCCGTGCACGACGCGGAAGAACTGATGTCGCGCTACCGCATCTCCGGAGTGCCGATCTGCGAAGAGGGCCGCCTTGTTGGCATCATCACAAACCGCGACCTGCGGTTCATGGAAGGCTCCGACTTCAGCCAGCCGATCTCGCAGGTCATGACAAAGGAGCATCTGGTCACGGCGCCGGTGGGGACCACTCTGGCGGAGGCGAAGGAGATCCTCCGCAGCCACAGGATCGAGAAGCTGCCGATCGTGGACGCCGAGGGCAGACTGAAAGGCCTCATCACCATCAAGGATATCGAAAAGGCGGTACAGTACCCCAATTCCGCAAGGGATGCGAACGGCCGTCTTCTGTGCGGCGCGGCCATCGGCGCGACGAGGGACGTCCTCGACCGCGTGGCGGCGCTTGTTGCGGCTCAGGTGGACGTAGTGGTGCTGGATTCCGCACACGGGCACAACAGCGGCATCCTGGAGGCCGTCAGACATGTCAAGAAGGCGTACCCCGACCTGCAGCTCATTGCCGGAAACGTCGCCACTGCGGAAGGCACAAAGGCGCTCATCGACGCCGGGGCAGACTGCGTGAAGGTCGGCATCGGGCCGGGCTCCATCTGTACCACGCGCATCGTCGCCGGTATCGGCGTGCCGCAGATCACAGCCATCTACGACGCGGCCTGTGCCGCGCAGGAGGCCGGAATCCCGGTCATCGCGGATGGCGGCATCAAATACTCCGGCGACATCGTCAAGGCGCTGGCGGCGGGGGCCAGCGTGGTCATGGTCGGGTCGCTCGTCGCCGGCTGCGAGGAATCGCCCGGGGAGACCGAGCTGTATCAGGGCCGCCAGTTCAAGGTGTACCGCGGCATGGGCAGCCTTGCCGCCATGGGGCAGGGCAGTAAGGACCGGTATTTCCAGCAGGATTCCAAGAAGCTTGTCCCGGAAGGCGTCGAGGGCCGCGTACCGTACAAGGGGCCCCTTTCCGAAACGGTTTACCAGATGGTCGGCGGCCTGCGCTCCGGAATGGGGTATACGGGTTGTGCGAATATCGGCGAGCTGCATTCGAAGGCAAAGTTTGTCAAGATCACGGGCGCCGGACTGCGCGAGAGCCACCCGCACGATATTCAGATCACGAAGGAAGCGCCGAACTATTCCGTTTCCATGTGAGTTTGAATTGTTAAAAATAATTCTGCAAATTTATTGACAAGCCTTGCTGAAATGGTTTATAATAAGTAACGCTCCGCTGTTAAAAAGCGGAGGAATATGGCGGCATAGCTCAGTTGGCTAGAGCATTCGGTTCATACCCGAAGCGTCGTTGGTTCGAATCCAATTGCCGCTACCAATGCGGCCCGGTGGTCAAGCGGCTAAGACACCGCCCTTTCACGGCGGTAACGCGAGTTCGATTCTCGCCCGGGTCACCAGTTAGGAGTTTGCGCGGCATCGCGCAAACTTTTTTGGACGCATAGCTCAGCTGGTTAGAGCGTTCGCCTCACACGCGAGAGGTCACAGGTTCGAGTCCCGTTGCGTCCACCAAAGAAAGAGAAGCACCCAATAGGTGCTTCTCTTTCTTTGTGATGCCGCCATAAACTCTTGGGCGCGCTTTTAAGGATGACGACGGCTATATTTACCGGGAAAAGCGGAATATCTACATGTTTTCTTCATAATTTCCTTGAAAAATTACTTTCAGACATTATTTTTAATGTTAATAGTTATATATATAGTTCATGAGATGAATTTTTAATACAGAAATTTTATTTGAAAAGGGGGATAGAGACCAGAGTCTTTCGGCAAAAGAGTCGATATTGGTGAATATATGTCAAATTTGAATATCTTGTTGATGCTGCTGGTGTACATAGCGGTTGTGGCGGTAATTATTATTTCGCACATTTTCATCCGTCGCTTCATGAAAAATTACGAAAACGATCTCACAAGAAAGAAAAATTTATGGTTGGACGTATTCAGTAAGTGCAAAAACGAAGGAACCTATTTACTGAGAAAAGGTCTCATAAAAAAGTTGAAAGACGCGACTATGCTTGCGGCTTTCAGCGATGCCTACAATCAGGCTCGTGAAGATAATCCGGATATCAAAAGGATTCTGTATGACAACCGGGTTCAAATAGCAGGGCTAGGCTCAAAATTGCGCGGCCATACGATGCGTGCCTTTTTTGCATATATGCTTGCGGGCTTTGACCTGCGGAAACCCGAAGAGCATCAGTATTTTGATGATCTGATGCTGAGGTATCTGCCGGACGGTTCTGTTTATGTGCGCGAAAATGCCCTTCTGGCACTGTTCAGCTTCGGAAACGAGAAAAAAATCGTCGAAGCTTTTGTCAGTCTGTCCGAAAACAACATTTATCACAGCGAAAAGCTTCTGGGAGACGATCTGCTCAAATTCACCGGAGACCAAGCGAAACTGGCAGAGGAACTCATGGACGTTTTCAGCGAACTCGGCAATTGTTTCAAAGTGGCTGTGATAAACTTTCTGAGATACACGGAAAACCATAATTACGATGCTCAATTCAGAAGCATGCTTGATGGCAGTGATACTTCCACAGACATTGTGTGCTGTATCATCAGGCTGCTCTCAAAATTTTACAGCGCTCAAAATGGTGAAGCCATCCTGAAAGTGCTGGAAAACAACTATAACAGTGAAAACTGGGAACCTGCCGCGGTCGCCGCTTCATCGCTTGTGTCTTATGACTTTGAAAACGTCATACAAGTACTTATCAGAGCGCTTACTTCTAAGACCTGGTATGTAAGAGTCAATTCTGCAAAATCTCTTGCCGCCATGAAGGTATCTGACGCGTATATCTCCAAGGTTATCAACGGAAACGACAGATATGCCATTGAGGAGCTTACCTATGAGCTCTCAAAAAAGGGGGTCGGTGCAGTATCATGAACATCATTGTCGATATTATTATTTTCTGTAATGCTTTTTTCCTTTTCTATCTTGTGGTCTACGCTTCATTTTTGCTGATCAGCAATATGTATGGCTCAATAACAATGTACAGATACAGAAAAATGGAGAGGCTTCACAATGAGCTTGACCACAAGTTCTATTTCCCGGTCTCGATCATCGTACCGGCGTACAACGAAAATGTAACGGCCATACAGACGATAAACAATCTTCTAAAGCTCGATTACAGGATTTTCGAAATCGTTGCTGTTGACGACGGCTCCACCGACAATACAAAACAGCTTCTGATCGATACTTTCGGCCTTGAGCGCGACACTGACAGGCCGATTAGGTATCAGGTGCCATGCCGTCCGATAAAGGAAGTTTATAAAGGCAAAAGCGGAAATATCCCGATCCTTTTGATCTCAAAGGAAAACGGCAAATGCAAAGCCGATGCTAACAACGCCGCAATCAACGTGATGTCGTATCCGTATTTTGTCTGTATGGATGCCGACGAGGTCCTCCAGCGCGACGCACTGAAATACGCAAGCAGAGCCATCCTTGAAGAAAACAACGTGATCGGTATAGGCGGCAATATCAAAATATCGAACAATGTAAGTTTCAGAGATGCCGTCCCGGTTTCATCTTCACTGGGGAGAAACATTGTCTCTGATATGCAGATCCTGGAATACGGCAGAGCCTTTGTCGGCTCAAGGATTTTCCAGAACCTTACCAACTCAAACCTGATCATATCGGGAGGATACGGTGTGTTTAAAAAATCCGCCGTGGTTGCCGTCGGCGGATATGATCAGAAAAGCATGGGCGAGGACATGGAGCTCACCATGAAACTGCACGAATATTACAGAAAAAATAAACTTCCCTACTCAATGAAATATGTTCCGGACAGCGTCTGCTGGACCCAGGCCCCGGGATCGCTGAAGGACCTGAAAAAGCAGAGAGAAAGATGGCACTGCGGACTGATGCAGAACTTCTGGAAATACAGAAAGATGATACTTAACCCGAAATACGGCACGATAGGTATGTTCACGATACCCTTTATGATGTTATATGAACTGTACTGCCCATTCTTTATCCTGTTGGGCTGGTTCGTGATCATAGCCTCGACGGCTTTAAAAATAATCAATATACCTTATGTTATTATCGTTTTCCTTGTATACGTGCTTCTGGGAACAATGCTCACGATCACAACATTTATTGATAAACTGTATATGAAAAGCGATTACTTTTCTGTCTCGGATGTCGTCAGGGGACTTGGCATTGCCATTCTTGATGCGTTCTTCTTCAGGCCGTTCCTGTTCATCATCGAGTTTTTTGCCTTCTTCAAATACAAGAAGGTCTCGAAGAAATGGGTCTCCCCGAAGCGAGTTCAGGTCAAGACGGAGTGAATCGTAATAGCAATATTCGATATCCAAAATGAAGTCCAGCCTTTTTCACGCCGTCATAGTTCAAATCCTTCTGCTTTTTATAGCATCATGGTTTTGTACCGTATTCCTTTGGGGTTCTGAATGTGAGCTTAATGGCCCTTTTATTGCAGAGATCAGCGCATTTTCCACAAAGGATACATTCACTATGATTCAATCGACCATTCTGTACCATCTTGGAAACTTCCAGGCCCATTGGGCAATTTTTTGAACATAATCCGCATTGCACGCATTTTGTGAGGTCTGCATCCAAATGCAGCGACGGATTCCCAAGACGATCTTTTATTTTTGTTCCGATAACCATGAACGGAGCCATCCAGCAAATTGAGTGGCACATACCGCGTCTGCCGAGAGTAAGGGCAAGAATTGTGATCAGTCCAACGAAGAAGAGATAAATAATCAATTCTGTCAAACCGGAAACTGAAATCCCGTGGTCGGTCATATAGAAAAAATTAACGTCTTTTACTTTACCCGCCATAATGAAGGCGAAAGTTATTGTGATTATCCATAGTACCCAGATTATGTATTTAACCCAGTCAACTTTTCTGCTTTTAACCTTTTTATCAGTAATCTGCAGGCAGCAGCATTCCTGCAGGCCGCCGGAAGGACATATCCATCCGCAAAAAGCCCTGCCGAAAACCAACGATAAAACAAATTGGGCAGCAAATACCAAAAAGCTTCCGGTTACAATGCCGGAAAAGCCTCCCGTAATAATCAGAACAGGCGAAAAGTAAAATATCGTAACCGGGAACAATAAGAAAGAGACCAAAAGCAGCAATTTACGTACTTTTTGGCGTTTCATTTTTGAACCTCTTTTCCATTTTCTTCGGATTTTATGCTTTTATTGATAAGCCAAGCGGCTTCATCCGCCCATTCCAGATAAGCCCTGTAGATATGCTCCCCAAATAATGCCGTCAGATAATAGTAAAGGTGATCCTGGTTTTCTCTGAGTACATTTTCAAGATTCGCTTTAGACATGCGTATGTGCTGTAAATCCGCAGCATGCCGTTCCCGAAAAGATTGAATCCTTTTAAGGTTTTCTGTCGGATCGCTGAGATTACCAAAAAATAATTTCAAAAGAATTTCGTACCTGACGTATTCTTTTTCATCCGGCAGTGAAAGCCAGTTTATCAGCATCTTCCTGCCGGAATCGGTAATTGCATATACAATGCTGTCAGGCCCTTTTGCCGACTGTACCGGCGTACCAATAATAGAACCTTCTTTTTCAAGCATTTTTAATGTCGGATAAAGCTGCCCATACCCTATATCCCAAAATTGGGAAATCGCAAGGTCAATCTTTTTTTTAAGGTCGTACCCGCTTGCATCTTCATGTGTCAGCAATCCGAGCACGATAAAGGCCGTCATGTTTTTCTGTGCCATTTTAATCCCCCGTATGAATGATCTTGACACTACTATATCATTTTGATATAGTAGTGTCAAGATGGCTTCCCGCTCCGTCACGAAGCGGTTCGTTTTACCAACGGCATCTTCCCGCATGCGGCGGCGTTTTTTATTTTAGAGCTGCGTGAATGTGGGGCAAACATATCGTAACGCATAATGAGGCATGTACAAACCGCCTCAGAATGGATTTTATTAACAGTCTGTTCTTGTATGTGTTTTCGAATGATGCTATAATTTTCTTATAATTCTGCTTGAAAAATGGAAGGAAATATTTTATGACGGCCTATAACCTTCTGATTCTATTTGTCCTGATCTTAGGGATTGTGCTGTGCGAATACCGAAAATCGAAACGCAACACGATTGTTTTTTTGGCTTTATCGTCGGTTGCCATGATTGCGGTAGCCTATCTGCGCGCGGATACGGTTGGCATCGACTATAAACAATACGAAACATATTTTTATCAGGTCCACGACGGCGGGTGGAATTTTCTGATCAGTTCCGGCAACGCCTATCGCGTTGAGCCGGGATATAGCCTCCTGAATTATTTCGTCTCCCTTTTCACGCGGGATGTACATATCTATATGCTTGTCGTTGCAGTCATCGTGATTACCCTGACGGCCATGCTTTTATACCGGGTCTCGCCGATTCCGTGGATCGGCATGTTCGTATTTGCCAGCTTCGGATTCTATGGCAATTCGCTCAGCTTTATCCGCCAGTGCATCGCAATTGCTATTTATCTGTATTCCATAGAGTATATTAAAAAGAAAAAATTCATTCCGTATTTATTGATTATTCTTCTGGCGTCGACTTTCCACAAGTCCATGCTGATTATGATTCCGGTCTATTTCATCGCCAGGATTCCCGTCAACTGGAAATCCCTCCTGACCTGGAGCGGGCTCGCGGTTCTGGTCACGGCCCTTTCCTGGCCTCTGTTCAACTTTGTCACGAAGTATGCCTATAAGGATTATGCAACGCAAAGCGGCCTGTACTATATGCTTGGCCGGGACTGGCAGACGGCGGCGATCCCGGTTGCCACAACGGTTGTCATCCTGATCCTGAAACCGTTCATCCTGCGCAGGGATGAAAAGAATACGGTCCTGATCAATCTGTCTGTTTATTCCGGGCTCCTTTACATCATGACCTGTCAGCATTTTCTGTTCCAGCGCTTCGGCATGATGTTCTTCACCACGCTGGTGCTTTTGATTCCGGAGCTTTTTGCCAGCATCGGGGTGCAGAGTGTGCAGGCGGAAACTCTGGAGAAATCGGAAAGCCTGAAATCGTATCGGAACAAGGCTGAAAAGAAAAAAGCGCTGCAGGAGCGCCGGAAAGTCAAAAGCCAGATCAACACACATAAATACATTTATTATTATGCTTTGGCGGTGCTTGTCTTTGTAGGGTACTTATATAATATCTGGATTCTGCTCGCCAACAGGATCAATCTGATTCCTTATCTGACATTTTTAAAATAAACTTCCGGAAAAACCTTCCTGGATGAAGCGGAGCGACGGAAAAATACTGCGGGGAAAGGCGGTAAAAGATGGACCTTTCCATCATTATGATCAATTACAATACGCCCGGCCTGACGGGACAGGCGGTTTCGTCCATCTTTTCCTGCCGGCCGGCTCTTGAGTTTGAAATCATCGTCGTGGACAACAGCGAGGATTCCGCACAGAGGTATTCCGACGGCAGAACGGGTGTGACGGTTTTGGCCGGCGTGGAAAACCGCGGATTTGGCAACGCATGCAATATTGGCGCGCGTCGCGCGTCGGGGAAATATCTTCTATTCCTCAATTCCGATACGCTGATGCACCCCGGCACACTGGAGCGGTGCGTTGATTATCTTTCCTCGCATCCTCAAACGGGGGCGCTTGGCGCCCGGACGTTGCTGCAGGACGGAACGCTGGACCACGCCTGCAAGCGGGGATTTCCCACGCCGTCGGCGGCGTTTTTTTTTTTTTCCGGGCTGGACCGGCTCCACCCGACAAGCCGGAAACTGGGAGCCTACCGGGCAACGTATCTTGACGGAAAGTCCATCGGCGAAGTGGATTCCGTAGCGGGCTCGTTCCTGATGACGCCGAAAGACGCCTTTGAAAAAACGCAGGGTTTTGACGAGACCTTTTTTATGTACGGAGAGGATCTGGACCTTTGCTTCCGCGTGAAGCAGCTTGGCTATCAGGTCGTTTATTATGGGAAGGCGTCCATCACGCACCTGAAAGGCCAGAGCGGGCTGCATACGCAATCGAAGACGGTTGCGTTCCATTTTTACAATGCCATGAAGCTGTTTTACCGGAAACACTACAGCCGAAAATATCCGGCCATAGTCAATGCGGCGGTATTCTGTGCCATTCAGCTGAAATACCGGGCATCGCTTGCAAAAATCGGGAAGGGAAGCTAAAATGGGCCGGGAATGTTCGCAGGACGCGAACGGCTTCCATAGAAATTTCTCGCGGTATGGAGGGATTTCCGGCAGGAGCTGGTTGCCCCTTGATATTGATTTCCAATTATTATATACTGTTTTATAATAGATTTAACCGGGATGCGAAACGATTTTCGAGGGATTCTAAATGATTTTTCAATTTTTGTGAGGAAAAAAATGAAGGGAATCATTCTTGCCGGGGGCAGCGGAACAAGGCTGTACCCGCTTACGCTGGTAACTTCAAAGCAGCTGTTGCCGATTTACGATAAGCCAATGATTTATTATCCGCTTTCCGCGCTGATGCTGGCGGGGATCCGCGATATCCTGATTATTTCGACGCCGCACGATCTTCCGAATTTCGAAGATCTGCTGGGTGACGGAAGGAATCTGGGGCTTCGTCTTTCCTACATAGAGCAGCCGTCTCCGGACGGGCTTGCGCAGGCTTTTATCCTCGGCGAGAAATTCATCGGCGGCGACAGCTGCGCCATGGTCCTTGGGGACAATATCTTTTACGGCAGCGGCCTTGTAAAGCACTTGCGTACCGCCGCCGCAAGAACGGACGGCGCTACCATCTTCGGCTATTTTGTGGACGCCCCGGAAAGGTTCGGAATTGTAGAGTTCGATCCGCAGGGCCGGGCGGTTTCCATTGAGGAAAAACCCGAACATCCGAAATCGAATTACGCGGTTACCGGCCTTTATTTTTATGACGGCCATGTGTGCGAATACGCAAAAACGTTAAAACCCTCCGCACGCGGCGAACTGGAGATCACCGATCTCAACCGCATTTATCTGGAGCGGGGGAACCTGAACGTCGTCACGCTTGGCCGCGGCTTTGCCTGGCTGGACACCGGCACGATGGATTCGCTGAGTGATGCGTCGGAATTCGTCCGCGTCATTGAAAAACGCGAAGGCATCGTGATCTCAGCCCCGGAGGAGATCGCTTACCGGAACGGCTGGATTTCGAAGGAAAGCCTGACCGAATGCGCGAAGCGGTACGGGAGGTCGTCCTACGGCGCGCACCTGAAAAAGGTCGCCGAAGGAAGAATCTTGTATTAGGAGCGGAAACATGGATATCATCGGAACGGACGTGCTGGATGTTTATATTCTGGAGCCGCGGGTGTTCGGAGACAGCCGCGGCTGGTTCATGGAAACCTGGTCGCGGCGGACCATGGAAGAAGCCGGCCTGCATTACGATTTCGTGCAGGACAACCAGTCGTATTCCGCGCGGAAGGGTACGCTGCGCGGCCTGCATTTTCAGAAAGGGAAGAACTCGCAGGCCAAGTTGGTCCGCTGCACGCGCGGCTCGGTGCTGGATGTGGCGGTCGATCTGCGGAAGGGCTCCCCGACCTATAAAAAATGGACGGGCGTGGAGCTTTCCGCCGAAAACAGGCGGCAGTTCCTGATTCCCCGGGGGTTCGCGCACGGGTTCCTGACTCTGACCGACGACGTGGAGTTTCAGTACAAGGCGGATAGCTTCTACGCGCCCGTTTTCGACCGCAATATTCGCTGGAACGACCCGGAAATCGGCGTGGAGTGGGGTATCGGAAATCCGATTCTTTCCGGGAAGGACCAGAAAGCGCCCTTCCTTTCGGAGAGCGATATCGATTTTGTCTATGAGGTGAAGAAATGAAACTGCTTGTGACCGGCGGCGCCGGATTCATCGGCGGGAATTTTGTCCATTATATTCTTGAGAAGCATCCGGAAGACGAGCTCGTCTGTCTGGATGCGCTGACCTATGCGGGCAATATGGAGACGTTTGCCGACGTGATGGAAAATCCGTGTTTTACGTTTGTAAAAGGTGACATTTCCGACCGGGATTCCGTTTTCGCGCTGTTTGAGAAGGAAAAACCCGACGACGTCGTCAACTTTGCCGCGGAAAGCCACGTGGACCGTTCCATTGAGGACCCGGGGCTTTTTTTGCATACCAATATCCTGGGGGCCGGTGTGCTGATGGACGCCTGCCGTAAGTACGGCATCAAACGCTTCCATCAGGTTTCAACGGACGAAGTTTACGGTGATCTGCCTTTGGATCGGCCGGATTTGTTCTTTACGGAGGAAACCCCGTTGCACACTTCCAGCCCGTATTCGGCTTCGAAAGCCTCGGCTGATCTGCTGGCGCTGGCTTACTACCGCACGTTCCATCTGCCGGTCAGCATTTCCCGCTGCTCTAACAATTACGGACCATACCATTTCCCGGAAAAGCTGATTCCACTGATAATCGCGAACGCGCTGAACGACAAGCCGCTGCCGATCTATGGCAAAGGCCAAAATGTGCGCGACTGGCTGTATGTGGAGGATCACTGCGCCGCGATCGACCTGATTGTCCGAAAAGGCCGCGAGGGGGAGATCTACAACATCGGCGGGCATAACGAGCGCACAAACCTTCAGGTGGTCAAGACGATTCTGAAGGAGCTCGGAAAGCCGGAGAGCCTGATCTGCTTCGTTACAGACCGTCCGGGCCACGACCGGCGCTACGCCATCGACCCCACGAAAATCCATCGGGAGCTCGGCTGGGAGCCGACGCCCCACTTTGAGGACGGCATTCGGCGCACCGTGAGATGGTATCTGGAGAACCGCCCATGGTGGGAGCATATCGTTAGCGGAGAATACCGGAATTATTACGCCAGAATGTACGCAAACAGGTGAAAACTTATGAAAATACTGGTGACCGGTGTTGGCGGCCAGCTCGGCTATGACGCCATGAAAGTCCTGAAAGCAAGGAACATAGAGTGCCTGGGCACCGACATCGGCGATTTCGACATTACGGATTCCAAGGCAGTATTTGAGTATATCGTCCATTACCGTCCGG
This sequence comes from Bacillota bacterium, assembly GCA_023412845.1. Classification (GTDB taxonomy): domain Bacteria; phylum Bacillota; class Clostridia; order Oscillospirales; family Acutalibacteraceae; genus Thermocaproicibacter. The sequence continues at coordinate 1,186 of JAEZRH010000128.1, read as the reverse complement.
ACGCTGTAATCCACTGCTCCGCCTACACAGCGGTGGACAAGGCCGAAGATAATGAGAAGCTCTGCCGGAAGGTCAACGAAGAAGGTCCCCGCAATATTGCGAAGGCATGTAAAGAAATCGGTGCGAAGATGTTGTACCTCAGCACGGATTATGTTTTCCCCGGCATGGGGCAAGCCCCCTACGAGGTGGATGACCCGAAAGAACCGCAGAGCGTATACGGCAGTACGAAGCTTGGCGGGGAAGAGGCTGTGAAGGAACTGCTGGACCGGTATTTCATAGTCCGCACTTCCTGGGTGTTCGGCAAAAACGGGAATAATTTCATTAAAACCATGCTGCGCCTTGGGAAAGAACATGATAAAGTATCTGTCGTGGACGACCAGATCGGTTCGCCGACCTACACGGCCGACCTTGCGCCGCTGCTCTGCGATATGATCGTGACCGGGAAATACGGGACCTATCACGCGACCAATGAAGGGTATTGCAGCTGGGCGGAGTTCGCCTCGGAGATTTTCCGGCAAGAGGGGTACCCGACGAAGGTCAGGGCGATCTCCACGCAGGAATTCGGCTCGAAAGCGAAACGGCCCTTTAATTCCAGGATGAGCAAGAAGAGCCTTGACGAGGCGGGCTTTCACCGACTGCCGCCGTGGCGGGACGCGCTGAGAAGATATCTGCATGAAATTTCTGATTAGGATGGATTTAAAACATGGGAAAGTCGAAAGCGAAAATATCGCTGCGTCAGGGCTGCGGAATCGCGATGACGGCCTATCTTCTGCTTGCAGTTGCCTTTTACTTTTTAGGCGGCGATCAGCTGAAACATAAGGATAACCTGACCGACTGGCTTACGCCGACGTTTCAGATCGGCGAAATCACGAAGGGCGTTACGCTGGAGCAGCCATTTTCTCCCGGGGCGGACACGCTGGAATACGTCACGGTGCTGCCGGGAACCTATGCGCGCAAAAACACCTCGACGGTGGTGGTCCAGATTCTGAACGGCGGCAGTGTCCTCGGGCAGAGGACCTGGAACGCGGCGGAACTGTCGGAGGGCGGCCCCATCTCCGTCGGGGTGGACCATCCGGCCGGGTTCCCGAAGGGCACCGTGCTCACGCTGAGGATTACGTCCCCGGACGCGACGCCCGGGAATGCCGTCACGTTCGACTGCGGTACTCCGGCGGCCAACCCCCCCCGG
>JAEZRH010000115.1 GCA_023412845.1 Bacillota bacterium | reverse complement strand
GGTCTACCTTGAACATATGCTTGATGAGGTCGAGGACCTTGTTGCTATAGCCCCACTCGTTGTCGTACCAGGAAATCAGCTTGACGAAGTGATCGTTCAGCATGATACCGGCCGTAGCATCAAAAATGGAGGTGTGGGGATCGCCGAGGATATCGGAAGAAACAATCGCATCCTCCGTATAAGCCAGAATACCCTTCATGGTCGTCTCGGAAGCTTCCTTGACAGTCTTGCAGATCTCTTCATAAGTGGTCGGAGTGGCGAGGCTGCAGGTCAGGTCGACAACGGAGCCGTCCAGGGTCGGAACGCGCATAGACATGCCGGTCAGCTTGCCTTTGACGGAAGGAATGACGAGAGCGCAGGCCTTTGCGGCGCCGGTGGAGGAAGGAATGATATTTCCGGAAGCGGCGCGGCCGCCTCTCCAATCCTTCATGGACGGGCCGTCAACCGTCTTCTGGGTAGCAGTGGTGGAATGGACGGTGGTCATCAGGCCTTCGACAATGCCGAACTTATCGTTGATGACTTTAGTAAGAGGAGCAAGGCAGTTCGTCGTACAGGAAGCGTTGGAAACTACCTTCATGTCTTTTGTGTATGCGTCGAGGTTTACGCCGCAGACAAAAGTCGGGGTCTCCTTGTCCTTAGCGGGAGCGGAGATGACAACCTTTTTGGCGCCGGCCTTGATGTGAGCGGAAGCTTTCTCCGTGGTTGCGAATACGCCCGTGGATTCAACGACATATTCGACGCCGATCTGGCCCCACGGAATCTGGGAAGGATCCTTTTCGGCGTAGACGTTGATCTTATGACCGTTAACGACCAGTTTCCCGTCCTCCGCTTTGACTTCACCGTCGAAATGGCCGTGCATGGTGTCGTATTTGACCATGTAAACCATATAGTTAGGATCGATGAATGGATCGTTGATCCCAACAATTTCAAAAGTTTCCGGCTGTTGCACGGCAGCGCGGAACACAAGACGTCCGATGCGGCCGAACCCATTAATGCCAACCTTAATAGACATAAAACTGCTACCTCCTGAATTATTAATTGATCTCGCCTAATATTTTATAGCATTTATTGATAATTTACAAGTGATTTTGATATTAATTTAACTAGCCTTTTCCGCTTTTTTCAGCCGGCAGCGTATTTTCCCTGATTTCAACAAATTTTTCGGATGCGTGGTACGAATTTTTAAGAAATTCTGAGCACAGCTGAAGCAGATCGGGACCATCCCCACCGGATGCGCCCCCGTCGGACGGCTGCTGCATCTCAGCGGATTCCGGAGCATTCCCGCCATCGGTTTCCTGCGCTGCGGGCAAAGCTTCCGGCAGCCTGCTGACGGCGGCAAGGTAAACGAGAATATAGACCGCTATCACAATATCCAGCAGATGCAGCCCTACGGGAAATAAGCCCAGCGCGGTTATGCCGCTGAAATAACGGACACAGCCCGGCACGGCGGTCAGAAAAGCCAGCGCTGCAGCAGCCGGACCGAACAGCATCATCCGTCCTGCGCTTTTCTTCACTTCCATGCCCGCCATGAATTTTGCCTGCGAAAACAGGAATAAAAGCAGCAGGGCGACCGTAAAAGTATTGTAGACGTTCTCCAGGCGGTTCACCGTGGCCGCATAATTGACAAACATGGAGATAAGCCCCAGGCAGCCCCAGATGGAAGGAAGAAGCCCGACGAGCGGATGGCTGCGGAACAGGCCGCTCCCCGAGGCAAAACTGTAAGCCGCCGCCAGGAACGCGGCCGCCGCCAGCAAACCGAAAGCGGAAAAAATGACTTCCATTCCGCGGCTTCCCGTTCCGGAGGATACCATCAGCGAAGCCAGAGACTGTCCGGCCGCGAAAAGCCCCGTCAGAGCGGCAAACAGGGCCGTTCCCACGCTTCGCAGATCCACGGAAGGAATCTTCACTTTCAGGCCGGAACCGAGGCCCATCAGCAGAAAGACTCCTACGGCGGCCGCAATGGCGACGGCGATCGCGATTCCATTGTTTTTGGGGTCATACAGGCCCGTACGGGCATCGGCCAGCGTCATGACCGTATAGAGACGCGCGGGTAAAATGACAGCCAGGACAGCCGCCAGAGCGATCCAGACTCGTTTCATTCTTTATTTCCTCCACACTAATTACTTTTCCCTATTCCCGAGGGGGACATACGTTCTGTTCTTGGAAAGGGACCGGTACGCGGGACGCATGATCCTGCTGCAGGTCTCCATCTCTTCCATACGGTGGGCACACCAGCCCGCAATGCGGGAAACGGCGAACATGGGGGTATACAGATCGCTTGGGATCCCGAGCATTTCATAAATCAGGCCGGAATAGAAATCCACGTTCGCACACATGATCTTAGTCTTCCCGGTAACTTTTGCAAATACCCCCGGGGCCAGCTTTTCAACGCGTTCAAAAAGCTGCAGCTTCTCCAGCATATTGCACTCGCCGGCAAGCTTTTCCGCCCTTGTGCGCAGAATCACCGCGCGCGGGTCGGAGAGCGTGTAAACCGCATGGCCGATCCCGTACAGCAGGCCGGAATGGTCGGCCGCCTCGCCGCGGAGGACCTTTTCAAGATAGGCGGAAACCTCGTCGTCATCCTTCCAGTCCCTTACGTATTCCATCAGTTCGTTCATCATCATCATGACTTTATGGTTGGCGCCGCCGTGGCGGGGTCCCTTCAGCGAACCGATGGCCGCGGAGATGGCGGAATAAATGTCCGTCCCGGTGGAAGTCAGTACCCTCGCAGTAAAGGTGGAGTTGTTGCCGCCGCCGTGCTCCGCGTGGATCATCATCATGACGTCCAGCAGCTTTGCCTCTTCGTCGGTAAAGACACGGTCGGGCCGGATTGCGTTCAGAATGGACTGCGCCGTCGACTGCGTGGGGTCTATGGGGTGAAAATACATGCTCTGCTTATCGAAATGGCGGCGCTTGACCTGATAGGCGTACGTCATGATCGTCGGCATTCTCGCGATCAGTTGTATGGACTGGCGCATATTGTTTTCAAGAGACGGGTCGTCGGGATTCTCATCGTAAGAATACAGCGCCAGGACGGAACGCGCCAGCTTGTTCATTACATTTTTGGAAGGCGCCTTTATGATCATGTCCTCCGCAAAATATTCCGGCAGTTCGCGGTAGCGGTTCAGCACTTTGCAGAAACGCTCCAGCTGGTCTTTTGTGGGGAGATGTCCGAAAAGAAGGAGCCAAGCGACCTCCTCATAGCCGAAACGGTTTTCGGACACGCAGCCGTTCACAATCTCGTTCAAATCGATGCCACGGTAAGTCAGTTTACCTTTGTCGGGGATGCGTTCGCTGTCCGCGATCAGGTAGCCGTGCACGTTGCAGATCTGTGTCAGGCCCGCAAGGATGCCCGTCCCGTCAGGATTGCGAAGACCGCGTTTGACATTGTAAAGTTCAAATTCATCGGGAGAAATCCGATTGTGGACCCGGTATTCCGCGCACAGCGCATTCAACTGGGGACTTTGGTTTTCAAGCGAAGTATCATCCGTTTGCATATTCATCGGTATGTCCTCCCATATTTGAAACTAGGCCGAAAGCAGCTGCGTCTTTGCAGAAGATATTGACTTGTAGCTGTTTTATTTATTTTGTGAATGTTTCCATTTTATATCAGCCCATGCGTAAAGTCAAGGGAGACAGAATAATAAGCGGCGATGTTTTGCAGCAAAATCTTTTAAATGCTTCATTTTGTGGCTGCGCATTCGCCGATTTTTAATTAAGTAAACCAAAAAATGAATAATTTGAAGTGCATTTATGTATCATGCAAGAAGGACAAAGGAGAGTGAAAGAAATGTCCAGCAAAAAGGGCAAAGTTCTGCTTTGCCTTCTTCTGTTCCTTGCAATGTTTCTGATTCCGCTGATCGCACTCGGCGGCTCCGCATCCGGAAAGCAGGGAGGAAAAAGCAGTTCGCGCAGCGAAATAGCAAAGAATTCTTCCGGGCAGTTCCACATCCTTGATACCTCGGTCAACAGCGTCCTGACGGTTGACGACCGTACGTTCCTGTACGGTGCCGTCGCAGCGGAAATGTCGCCGCTTGCGGAGCAGGAGGCCCTCAAGGCGCAGGCAGTCGCCGCCTATACTTATTACAGCAGACTCCGTGAGAACGGAAAGACCGCTTCTTCCGCAGGCAAGGGTTATGATTTTTCCGTCAATACAAAGAACTGGCAGATCTATGTTCCGGAATCGGAGAGGAAAGCGCGCTGGGGAGGTAATTTCGACAATTACGATACGAAGCTCAGATCGGCTGTCGACGGCGTCTACGGCCAGGTTCTATGCAGCGGCGGGAACCTGATCGACGCGACTTACTTCGCCATATCCTCCGGCAACACGGAGGCCTCGGAAGACGTATGGGGCTCAAAATGTTCCTACCTGGTTTCAGTCGCCAGCCCACTGGACAAGTTTGCAGGCGGGTATCAGACCGCCGCGTCATTCTCGGAGCAGGATGCCAAAAGCCGAATCCAGAAAATCGCGCCGAATGTGAATCTTGACGGACCCGCATCCGGTTGGTTTGGAAAAGCCGTCTGCTCGTCCGCGGGCGGCGTAAAGACGATTCAGATCGGCGGGCAAGCCGTTGACGGCGCATCCGTGCGGAGCGCTTTTGGCCTTCGCTCCGCCAATTTCACGGTAGCCTATTCCCAGAGCGGCTTTACCTTCACGGTAAAAGGATACGGGCACGGTGTGGGTATGAGCCAGGCCGGCGCACAGGCGATGGCGGCGGAAGGTTCCTCCTACCGCGACATCCTCACCTGGTATTACCCGACGGCGGCGCTGGAAAAGCTGTAGCGGCGTGTCGCCGCAGCCAAGCCCTACCAGCTCAGCACAGCGGAAAAAAGCAGTTTTGTTCGGCGGGAGAGTTTAGGGAAACTCTAAAGTGCTTTTTATCTGCGGGAGCAGTTCCTTAGACTGTCCCGCCAATTGCAAGCTATCCTCCTTCACCCGCCTAAAGGCGGCCTTGCGTGCGAGCTCACCCTGCCAGCAGTTTATTTGCTATAGGTACTTCGGAAAGCTGGCTGAGGCTGTATACGGCGGCGGTCTGATGAATTCCGTTTTGTTTAATGTAATCGTAAATATCCTTATTGTAATATCTCAGATCGATCAAATGGATTTCGGAAAAGTTGGTTGCGAGATAAGAAATCATGCTGTTTGCATAAGAATCCTTCAAAATCAGGATCTTTCCCTTGCCGGAAGCAGAATTCCTGATAACGGTAACCGCGGGATTCCCGCCCAGATAAACGGAATATTTGTCTTTCTGTGTGAGGAACTGGTCCCAGTAGATTCCTTTATGGACGGAGCCGTCCGTTTCCTGCGTCAGGTCCCATCCGTCTGCCTTATACGGTAAGACCAAACTGTCCGGCTTTTGCCAGGCAAACAGCGCCTTGGAATAAAGTGTGCCTAAAAACGGCCGCTCCGCCGCGCGGAACGAAAACTGGGACAGCGGGGTGCACGGAATCTTCATTGCATTGCAAAGCTCCGTATAGCCGACGTACGCACCGTACGTATTCCAATGGTGATCCGTTCTGAAATAGTAATCCTGTCCCGTCTTTTGAAGACTCAGTGCATGGAACAGATCGATGACTTTTACATTGCCTCCCGCGCCAGCCTGAAGCGCGCGAAGCTTCTCCAGCTGATCGTTTCCGGGACAGCTGTACGGCAAATTTTCCGATTGCTCTGCCGCAGCGGAAGGCACCGGCAGAAAATAAAGCGGAATGCCGGATTTCTGCGAAAAGGAGACAAGCCCGGAAACGTTCTTTTGATAGGTCCTGTTCTTATCCGGCAAAAGCACTTCATAAAGATGCTCCTGCTTACCGAAATAAGCGCCGCCCTCGGCCGGCGTTTCCGAATAGTTGCCCCCGATATCCTTATTTCCCTCCGCAAGACAGACCGTGGTATTCAGCGACACAAAGAAACTTCTTGCAGGGAAATGGTCCTCGACAAAATCACTCATCTGTTCCATGAAAGAACCGTTGCTGATGCTCCCCCACGACGGTTTCGGGAATTGCTGAAGCATCCTGTTCTCCTGCTCTGAAAATTCCGGTTTCGGCAGAATGATCAGGCATAAGATCGCCGCCAGCATGACAGTGAACAGGAAGATGACCAATATGTTTTGTATTACGAAAAATTTTTTGATCCGGCAGCGAAACTTTTCCATTTTATCACCAATATTTCAGAACCGAAAATATAAAAATGGGCTGTAGGAGTCTCTTACCAAAAAAGATAGCGTTATTACAAACAGAGAGAGATAGCCGATATTCCAGATGACAGTCCCGCCCCGCCCTGCGTTCCTGATTTTTTCCGAGATCTTCGCGGGAAGATTCGAAGACCCCAACGCCGATAGCACAAGCAGGAACCCGCTTGTGATGAGCGTATAAATGCTCAGCTGATCCGTAGCAGGCGCGGATCCAAACATTGCGGCTATCAGGTGAAATGCTTTGAGAATATCGGAATTGTTAAAGAATACCCAGCCGATCACGGCGGCCAAAAAGGAATAAAACCAGCAGACATAGCCGGGCAGCCGGTCCAACAATTTTTGCAGAAAAAGCTTCTCACAGATGATCAGAAACCCCCAATACGCTCCCCAGAAAGCGAAATTCCAGCTTGCGCCGTGCCAGAGGCCCGTCAGGGTCCAGACGATTGCCAGATTCCTGATGTTTTTCAGCCTGCTGCAGCGGTTTCCACCCAGAGGATAATACAGGTATTGGCGGAACCATCCTCCCAATGTCATATGCCAGCGGCGCCAAAATTCCGACGCGCTTTTTGAAAGATACGGCAGATTGAAGTTTTCCGGAAGATAAAAGCCAAACATTCTTCCAAGGCCGATCGCCATATCCGAATACCCGGAAAAATCAAAATAAATCTGAAACGTAAAGGCAATCGCTTCGATCCAAACGCCCAGAACGGAATGTTCATCATAATACTGCAGCTTGCTTACCACCAGAGCAAGCTGATCCGCAAGCAGCACCTTCTTGAACAGGCCCAGGCAAAATCTTCTGCATCCATACGCCAGATTTTCAGCATTTAACGCCCGATTTTCCAACTGCGGAGCGATATCGCTGTATTTCACGATAGGGCCCGCGATCAGATGTGGAAACAAGGAAAGATATGTGCCGAAACTTATAATGTTTGTCTGTTCCGGCGCTTCCTCGCGATAGAGATCGACCAAATAAGAGATCGATTCAAATGTATAAAAAGATATCCCTATCGGCAAAGAGATACCGACAGAAGGAAAATCAATTCCGGTTAAGGCGCTTGCCGTCTGCAAAAACAGCGAAACATATTTAAAGCAGCACAAGAGTGCCAGAACGACGCAGATGGAAAGAGTCAGGACGATTTGTTTATGCGCTTTCTTCTGCAGACGGATAATGATGCGCCCGGCGATGAAGTCAAAGCAAATCTCAGCCAGCATCAGAAAAATGTATTTGGGCTCTCCCCAGGCGTAAAAAACAATACTTAACAGGAGCAAGCTCAGATTTTTATGCCTTGGCGAAACCAGATAATAAAAAGCAAGCGAAACCGGCAAAAAAACAAAGATGAAAAGCAAACTGCTGAAAACCATCCATAATGCCCCTACACAAGCAGAATTTTTATCTCTTAAGAAACAACATTACTAGTTTACCTGAATTTTCATAGAATAGCAAGAGAACACCCCAGAAAGGGTGTTCTCTTTTTGTTTTGACGCACAAGGCGGCGGAGCAAGGAAAACCTCGCTTCGCCGCCAACGCAAATACAACTTACTAATTTTGTTGAACTTGTTGTTAGTTAGTTAAGAATGGGCCATTCTTTAAGATTCTCAGCCAACCGTGATAACTGCCAGACGAGCGCCGTTGACATATACGCCAACTTTATCGCCAGCCTTACCGGCAGCCTTGACCTTGAAGAAGTAGTTGTTGCCGCTGACGCTGGAGGAAGCAAGGACCGCCGAGCCGCTGCCAAGACCGAAGACCGGTTTAGCAGAGGAGGTTACCTTGAACTGATACGTGCTGCCAGCTTTAATGGTGACAACAGAGGAATCGATCGTAGCATCAGAGGTAATGTGGAGGACAGCGGTCCTGGTCGTGCCATTTACATACACGCCGTAGTCGCCAGCCTTCAGACCCGTTACCTTGTAGAAGTAGTCATTGCCAGACTTTGCCGTAGCCGTTACAGCCGCGCCGCCGTTGCCAGCAACAACGAATGTCGGAACACTGCCGTCAGTAGAAGTGATCTTGAACTGATAGGAGCCGCCGACTTTAATGTTGACCGTGCCGGTCGTGTCGGACTTGTAGTTAGTAGCCGGAACAGCCAGAGCGGTCAGCGAAGCGGTACCAGCAGCATAGTCAGTATCGACATCGCCGTTGGCATCAACGAGCTGAGCTTCAAGGGTTGCTTTGTTTTCAGAAGCAAACTGCGTATCGTAGCCAACAACCTTGACCGTAGCGGAACCGTCGGCATTGGTTGTCAGAGAGAAAATCTGATCATTTGCATCAGAAAGATCCCACTGGACTGTATAGCCGGACGGAATCGACAACCCTGCCGGATAAGAACCGGCGGTGAAGGTTTCGCTGTAGCCGTTCGCAATCTCAGAAGAAGCTTTGTTGACTGCAAGACCCGAGAAAACAAGGGAGTCAACAGTAAAGGTATCAACTTTCGAACCAGATGTCTTTGCAAGAGTAAAGCCAAAAGTATTGAAGTCGTCAGGATTTACGGCATCAGCGAGAGCCGTGAATACAACTGTACCCTTAGCGAAGTTCGGGTTTGCGAGTTTGAGGGTCGTGTCAGCGACACTGCCGTCAACATAGAGATTACCAGCACCAATTACCAATGTGCCAGAACCATCGATTGTGGAAGCATTGACTTTGCCGTCAAAGGTAAGTGTGCTTTCGTCTTCGATAGAGACGGCATCGATATTCACATTGCCTACAACCTCGACTTTATCATCGGCATTCGTCGTGGAAATCGTTGCACCGTCCTGGCTTGCATTAACCGGAGCAGGAATGGAACCCTGGAAATCATCGGTAGAGATGGTGGCATTACGATTATCAAAATCGAAGCCCTTAATCGAAACGCTACTGCCGGACAAATCGAATTCGGCGCTATCGTCACTTGCTTTTACAGTGCCAATAGACACTTTGGAATCTTCAGAATCGACAGTAAGAGAGTGAGTCTTAACATTTCCGACTACTGTACCAGTATCAGTATCATCAGCTTTTACAGTAACTGTACCGGAAGAAGTGGTGGTAATATTGCCAACCGTACCACTAGTCACAGTGACATCAGTGGCATCTGTAACATCGCCCACACTAGCCTTCGTGGAATCGACATTCAAAGTACCGTTTTTATCACCGAAATCAATGTTGCCTACTTTTGCATCGGTTACACCAACTACAGTAGCATAATCGTCAGAAAGAGCGACAGAGCCAACCGTACCCGAAGTAATATCAAGTTTCTGGATTGCGCCGGAAATCTTAGTTACGGTTGCTTTATCCTGTACGCTTACATCAGCATAGGAAACACCATTAATTTTTGCGTAATTAACCTCATAGCCGGTTGCTTTCAAAGGTGCATTGGAATCCTTGACCGCATCCGCATCTACCGTGGCAGTGTCCTTCGCAATATAAGTGTTGCCGCTGTATTTGCTGAGCTGACCATAACCAACAACATCAACCTTGATCTCTTTATTGATCGTAGCCTTTGCGGTAAGGTCTTTCGTTGTGGAAAGAGAAGCAGTATCTTTTGCGTCCTGAACAGTAGCCGTAAACGTGACCGTGCCGGTAGAGTTGCCGGAAACCGTCGCCGTCACACCATTAACCGGTGTACCGTTAGAAGAAGCATGTGTCAAATTAACGGCATTGCTGCTAGATTTCAAGGTGTAATAGGTGCCGCTAGCAGGAGCAGTGTCACCCTTGAAGATCGTCGGCAGAGAATTCCACTGAATGACAGTAGAATTATTATCCGTCGTGGCCTGATAAACAGCCAGCGTCTTATTATCTTGCGGGGCTGTCTTGTCAAGTGCCGCGCTCAAGAGCTTCTGCGCAAAGCTGTCAGTCAGAGCAACTGTGTCTTTACGGGCATTAACATCACCGGAACCAACCTTGCTTACATCAGCAATGATCGGCTGACCATTGTCATAGACATAAACATCAAAGCTCTTAGTCGCCTTGACCGCAACCGTATTGTCATTATCGTCCGTATAGGTTCCTTTATACAGTACATTTAGAACCTCATGGCCGGAAGCGGATTTGCTGCGGAGCTGAAGGGTAACTGACGACGTATCGTCATTGATGCTACCCTTATCACTTGTATCAAACCACTTTACAAGCCTGTCGCCGGAAGCGTGGGAAACCGCACTGATCTTGGCAGCCACAGTGTGCTGATGGTCGGCAGTTTCAAGGGTCTGGTCCTTCGTGCCAAAAATGTAGCTCTGGATGTCGGAATCGACAACCAAGGCCGCATCTGTCGTCTCACCGTTAACGGCGTAAACTACGTCCTTATCGGTGTCGCTCAGCGTGCCGCTCACCGTATGGGTGGTGCTGGCCGAAGCGAAGGTTGTCGAAAAGCTGGATACCACAAGTGCCAGAGAAAGCACCAGGGATAGAGCTTTTCCTGAGATTTTTTTCATCCTTTTTGTCCTCCTTAAAAATAGTTGTTGTGCATTTGCGTGTGCCTATGAGAATTTAACATACATGTGCGTCATGGGTGTTAAAGAGTCCCCTGACTTGTCGGTACCGGCAGCCCCTTCGTCCCTTCCGGCACGCATGGAGTCCGCGACCACAGGATGCCGCCCATATGTTTAATTGGATTATAAGATATTTAGCATATCTTGTCAAGTAGATAATGGAGATATTTTTTCATATTTTTTGCTTTGAAATGATGGATTTTACAGGATTTAAGCCAAAAATTTCAATTTCTCAGGAAGAAACTTCCATTCGCGTCCGTGCCGGGGGCGCAGGGCAAAATACAGGTCTTAGTATACCATTGTAAGGAGGCTTTTTCCATCTTTTCAGGGTTAAAAATCCATGAAAAGCGATTATCCCCGGCTGAAACGTATTTTTACCCGGCATCGGGGATCAAAATGAGATAATTCTCCGCAGTTCAGCCATTAGGGCGGCAGTCACAGAGGCACGCCCTGCGGCCTGCCGGTGACAGGACACTGACGCCGCAGGGAGCATCGTCGGCGCGCGGGTCCGTATTGGCGGCGCAGGAGACAGGGAATCCCGAGCGCGATGCCGCTCCCCGCCGGGCGGATTCGTGGCAGAGGCACAGGCGGTTGCAGCAGGCGCGTTCCTCCGCGAACCGCGGGCAGGTACTTTGCCCGGTGCAATGCCTGACACCGGGCAGGCGGGTATATTCCGGCGCAACCGGGCCGCCCGAAACGCCGCTGCTGATGAGAATGTGTGCGGCGGATATCTCGCGGAAGAGCGGCGAAAAGCAGCTCTTCGTCCCGTGGTGGGGCGCTTTCAGGATATAATAGCCGTCGTAAAGCCTCGATTCCACCGCGCGGATGGTCTCGGGCGGGGCGTCCCCTGTCATGAGGATATCCCTCCGATAGGAGCCAAAGCCGCGGCCGGGCACTCTGCTGTTCTGAAAGACGACGGAGGCCGCGTTCAAAGCGTCGGAATAGCTCTGCTGCGATTCCTTCGACGAAGCGTCCGAAATGATCTCTCCGGCGCAGGGAAGAAGCCGAAGCTCCGGCACAAGCGATTCCGCGCGGCGGAGAAGCGCATCCGTTTCCGAAACGGCGCGCCCGTCCGCCGGACTTTTCCGGCAGCAGGCCGCATAAGCGGCCGCAAACTCCATTTTCACCTGTAAAAACTCCCGCGCGGCCGCAGGCAGGGATGGCTCCGAAAGGAGTAAGTCCCACCGCGCGAGCCTGCCGTTCAGCTCCCTGGAAAATGGGAATCCGGATTCCGGGGGCCACAGGATCTCGTACTCCTCCCCGCAGAACGGGAAGGCGTCCCCCGCGCGGAGCGGGTAAACGCGCCCGGCGCCGGCAGCCTGCGCGGCGCGTTGAAACAGGCGGAGCACGCCCGTGTTCAGGTGGCGGTAGCCGGTCATGCGGCCGACAAATGTGTGGACGTACAGCGCAAACTCAAGCAGGGCAAGGCGTCCGTTGCTTCCGGAAGGGGAAACCGGCAGGAACACGCGGTCAAAATACCCGGCGTCTTCACGGAGAATGCGCCACAACCCGCAGAGATGGTCCCGGTGGCAGTGCGTCAGCAGAAAGGACCGCTCACGCGCACCACGATAAAGCGGCATGATGCCGCGGCGCACGTAATCGAAAAAGGGAGTGTCTCCGTCGCGTATCAAGTGGTTGCTGCTTCCGCAGTCCACCATCAGCGCCTCCCCGCCGCTGGGAGCGGACCCGCCGCTGGGAGCGGACCCTCCGCCGTGGAGAACGACGCACTCTCCGTATTCCACGTCGTGCAGATCGACCGAAACGTTCACTCGCCGCGTCCTTCCGGCGGGGCGGGGGCTTCCGTGGGCTCGCCCACGCGGCTGTAGCCGGAACGGAACCGGTCGTCTTCCCACTCGCCCACCCGGACGATATGCCCGCCGTGATACTCCGTCCCGTGGCCGTGCCGCTTGCCGTTCCGCCAGCCGCCGGTGTAGATCAGGTTGCCCGCCATGTCGAACGCGGAACCGCTGCCCGTGGCGACGCCGTTTTCCCAATGCCCCACAAAAATGGAGCCGTCCCGGGACCCGAACGCCACCCCCATGCCGTCGCGGAGGCTGCGCCGCCAGCCGCCGACATAACAGATTTTCCCGGATTTGTAATAATATACCCCGAACCCGTCGCGCTTATCGTTGTGGTAGCCGCCCTCATACGCCGTATGCCCGTTCAGCATCTGCGTGCGCCCCTGCCCTTCGCGGAGCCCGTCCAGAAGCTTCCCGAAGTACTGGTAGCTTTCCAACGAGCTGACCACGATGCGTTTGGCGGGGATCAGCGCCGCAGAATCGGGTTTCGCGTGGGAAACGTCGGATTTCCCCAACGCCGCGGCATGGATCACTCCGCCGGAAAGGCCTTTGGCCGCTACGGCGTACTTGGTCGAAGCGGGGGCGGCCGCTCCGTCGGGTTCCCGCTCTTCCTTCCGGGAAGAAACCGACAAAAAAATCTCATGGTCCGCGGCATAATCGCCGGAAACGGGCAGAACGTCCGCTTCCGGCCGGTTTCGAGGCGCCGCGGCAGCCCGTTCCGAAGCTGCGGCGCGCAGCGCGGACGCATCGTTCGCGATAAAGTGGAAATCAACCGGGCCGCCCTCCGTTTCTTCCGGCCAGCCGGGAGTCAGGGAACCCGTGTCTTTCGCAAGTTCATCGCGCAGGGACCGGCGGACCGCGTACTCTTTTTCCGTGCAGAAACAGAAAACGCCGGCATCCGTCTGCGCCAGCACGCGAGGCTCCCCCACTCTGCCGTCTATGTAGCTCTGCGCCGCCGTACCGGGTTCGACCGCACATGGGACCAGCCCGTGCTTTACATATTTATCCGTCTGCGGATCGTATTCCAGCAGCGAGATTCCGCTCCCGCTCCGGAGCAGAACGGCGGAGGGCTTCGACGGATCGCCATCGTAATAGGCCGTCTGCCGCCAGCTGAGGGAACCGTCGAACGCCAAGGCGGAAGAAAGCTTTCCGAACAGATCGTGCGACACCAGGCGGTAACCGCCGGCGGCGAGCGGGAAAGCTTCCTGAAGGACCGCCCGCCCGCTCGTTTTGCGCCACCGGAGGCAGCCTTTCCCGATCCGGTAGCGGACGCGTATCTCCCGCCCGCTCTCGACGGCGCGCACGGAGCCGCCGGCGGTCTTTCCGCTTTGAAAATATTCCCTGCGGACGGAAGACAGCAGCACGCCGTCGCCCGGCGCGTCGAACGGCCTGCAGCCAACCCAAAAATATTCCGAAATCGTCCCCTGCCCGGACATTTGAGTCCCTCCCCGGCGATCCGTCCCAGCCGGCGTTTTTCCCGGTCTGCGGAAGCCGCTTTTATAAAATTCCGGCATGAAAAATATACCTTTATATATGATATCTTATCGAACGGAATTTTTCAAGCTTCTTCTCCCTCCCGGCAGGCGTTGCAGGCAGGAAAAAAGCGGCCTCCGCCGCTTTCCTGAAACAATATTCTTTGAATTTTTGATAAAATTATGGATTCCTGCCGCGGATCCTTCTATAATGGTTTTCTGTCGGCAACACCACTGCGCAGCCGATTCGGTCCCGCTCGTTTTTTGCCCGGCGAAAATAAAAAAGGACTGGATTTCCTGTGAAATCCACCCCTTTTTTGTTTTCCGTTTACCGGAACATCCCCTGCATGTTGCCGATGAGTTCGTTGACGTTGCGCAGAGTCCTGTTCGCACGGTGGCGGAAGCTCCGGCTGTTCTCGTTCATCATCCGGTTTCCGATGGCGGCCATCGTCATCCCGGCCACAAGGCCCGCGCCGATTCCCTTCATAAATCCCATTGCCTGCTGTTGCATATTGTACAACCTCCAAATACAATTGATGGTGCGAATCAAATTCAGCCCGTTCATCATTCTCCCCCTTATGGCAGAAAATATTGATGTGAAATGCTGGCAACGCGCAGCACCTGCGCGATCAAGCCGCGTCGTTCACCGAAACGAAAAGACCAGGACCGCGACCGGAGGGAGCGTCCTCCGGCTCTCCCTCAAAAATAAACTGTTTCATTTCCTCCGCACTAAACGGCGGGGCCCGACTGCGGCGGCACGCCGCTTAAAGGAGAAATTTATGTCAATACTAAACATTGTGATGGTCGAACCGGAAATCCCCCAGAATACCGGAAATGTAGCGAGAACCTGCGCTGCAACGGGTGCCCGCCTGCACCTTGTCGGCCCGCTCGGTTTTGCCATAGACGACCGGAAGCTGAAACGCGCCGGCCTCGACTACTGGCATCTGCTGGATATTACCCTGTATGAAAGTCTTTCCGATTTTTTCGGTCGTAATTCCGGAAACTTTTTCTATTTTTCAACCAAAGGGCAGCACGTGTATTCCGACATCGCTTACCCCGACGGATGCTACCTCGTATTCGGCAAAGAGACGCGCGGCCTCGCTGAAAAGCTGCTGTATGAAAATCCCGACACCTGCGTGCGCATCCCCATGCTGAACAATCCCGACGCGCGCAGTCTGAACCTCTCGAATTCCGTGGCCGTCGGCGTGTACGAAGTGCTGAGGCAGTGGAATTACCCGGATCTGCTGTGCAAGGGCCAGCTACGGGAATTCAAATGGCGATAATTTATCTCTTTGCCGCAAACGGGATTGAAAATGCTTGAAAACAAAAGAAAATGGTTGTATAATATTTTTGATTGTTATAAAGTAAACAAACAGTTAAATAAAGCTAAAATAAAAGAAGGAGCGGCTTGCATGAATTACCTGAACAAAAAGACTGTGGAAGACATTGACGTGGCAGGGAAAAAGGTCCTTGTCCGGTGCGACTTCAACGTTCCGTTCGACGAAAACGGCAATATCACGGATCCGAAGCGGATCGACGAGGCGTTGAAAACCATCCGTTATCTGATTGACCACAAGGCAAAAGTGATCCTCTGCTCTCACCTGGGGCGCCCGAAGGGAGAATTCAACCTGAAGTATTCCCTTGCTCCGGTAGCCGCATACCTCTCGAAAGCGCTCGGCCAGGAAGTCAAAATGGCCAAGGACGTCATCGGCGACAGCGCGAAGAGCATCGCCGCAACCCTCAAAGACGGCGAAGTGGAGCTTCTGGAAAACGTCCGTTTCCACAAGGAAGAAGAAAAGAACGACCCGGCATTTGCAAAAGAGCTCGCCTCGCTCGCCGAAATCTATGTGAACGACGCGTTTGGCACCGCCCACCGCGCCCACGCTTCCACGGCTGGCGTCGCGGACTATCTGCCCGCCGTGTGCGGATACCTAATCCAGAAAGAGATCACCGTCATGGGCAACGCGCTGCAGAACCCGAAGCACCCGTTCGTCGCCATCCTCGGCGGCGCGAAGGTCTCGGATAAAATCGGCGTCATCACCAATCTGCTCGACAAAGTGGACACGCTCATCATCGGCGGCGGCATGGCGTACACCTTCATGAAGGCCCTCGGGTACTCCATCGGCTCTTCCATCTGCGAGAACGACAAGCTGGAACTTGCGAAGGACATCATGGCCAAGGCCAAGGAAAAAGGCGTCAACTTCCTCATCCCGGTCGACAACGTTATCGGCCGCGAATACAAATCGGATACCATCTATATGCGCATCTACTCCGACAGCATCCCGGACGGTTGGATGGGCCTGGATATCGGCGAAAAGACACAGGAGCTCTTCTCCAAGACCATCATCGGCGCCGGAACGGTCGTCTGGAACGGCCCGATGGGCGTGAGCGAGTGGGAACACTTCGCAAACGGTACCATCACCGTGGCACAGGCGGTTGCGGAGAGCGGGGCCATTTCGATCATCGGCGGCGGCGACTCCGCGGCTGCGATCGAGAAGCTCGGCTTTGCGGATAAAATGACGCACATCTCGACCGGCGGCGGCGCGTCGCTTGAATTTATGGTAGGCAAAGTACATGCCGGAATCGCCGGCCGGAACGACAAATAATCATTTTTCTCAGGCGGGGCCGGCGACGCCGTCCCCGCCAACTGTTTCATCGATTTTGAACGGAAGGGAAGCAACATCATGAATAAACAGCTTAGAAAAACAGTCATCGCAGGAAACTGGAAAATGAACAAAACCCCGGCAGAGGCCAGAGAACTGATCGAGGGCATCAAGCCGCTTGTAAAAGACGCGGGCTGCGGCGTGGTCGTGTGCGTGCCGTATGTGGACCTTGAGGCCGCTCTCGCAGCGACGAAGGGCACCAATATCGGCGTCGGCGCGGAAAACTGCCACTGGGCACAGTCCGGCGCATTCACGGGAGAAGTCTCCGCCCCGATGCTCGCAGCCATGGGCGTACAGTATGTCATCATCGGCCACAGCGAACGCAGAACCTATTTCGGCGAGACGGACGCGACGGTCAACCAGCGCATCCGCGCGGCCCTCGATGCGGGCTTGACCGTGATCCTCTGCGTCGGCGAATCGCTCACGCAGCGCGAGCAGGGCGTTACCTCCGAACTGGTCGCCCTACAGACAAAAATCGCCCTCGGCGGCGTCTCCGCGGAAGAGCTGAAACGCATCATCATCGCCTACGAGCCGATCTGGGCGATCGGCACCGGCAAGACGGCCACGGCGCAGCAGGCGAACGAAGTCTGCGCCTCCATCCGCTCCGTGATCGCCGGCCTGTACGGAAAGAGCGCGGCCGGCGCGTTCACCATCCAGTACGGCGGTTCCATGAACGCGAAGAACGCCGCCGAACTGCTCGCACAGCCCGACGTCGACGGCGGACTGATCGGCGGTGCGTCGCTGAAACCCGCCGATTTTGCGGAAATCGTGAAAGCGGCGGGAAAATAAATCTCACCCGCGGAAAGGGGAAACATTATGCATAAGCCATTGATTCTGATTATCATGGATGGGTTTGGCATCGGGCCGGAATACGGCAACGCGATCAAAGCCGCGAAAAAGCCGAACCTCGACCGTATTTTCGCGGAGAATCCCATCACGCAGATCGGCGCTTCCGGCCTTTGCGTGGGCCTGCCGGACGGGCAGATGGGAAACTCGGAAGTCGGGCACACCAACATTGGCGCGGGTAGGATCGTCTACCAGGAACTGACACGCATCACAAAGTCCATTGAGGACGGGGACTTCTTCTCGAACCAGGCGCTTGTCGGCGTAATCGACAAGGCGGTCGCCTCCGGCAAGGCGCTGCATGTGATGGGCCTTCTCTCCGACGGCGGCGTGCACAGCCACAACACCCACATGTATGCCATTCTGGAGCTCGCCAAACGGCGCGGCTGCAAAAAGGTGTGGATTCACGCATTCCTCGACGGGCGCGACGTTCCACCGTCTTCCGGTAAGGACTATGTCGCCGGGTGCGTCGAAAAATGCAGAGAGATCGGCGTCGGGCAGATTGCCACGGTCATGGGCCGCTATTACGCCATGGACCGCGACAACCGCTGGGAGCGCGTCGGCAAAGCCTACGCCGCCATGGTATGCGGCGAAGGCGTCGAAGCCGACGACCCGGTGAAGGCCGTCGAGGACTCCTACAAAAACGGCGTGACGGACGAATTCGTGGTCCCTGCGGTCTGCGCGAAGAACGCAACCATAGAGGCCGGCGATTCCGTCATTTTCTTCAATTTCCGTCCCGACCGCGCGCGGGAGATCACGCGTACGCTCGTCGACCCGGAGTTCAAAGGCTTCGAACGAAAAAAAGGGTTTTTTCCCCTTAACTACGTCTGCATGACGCAGTACGATGCGACCATGCCGAACGTGGAGGTCGCCTTCGGTCCGGAAACCCTCAAGAACACCTTTGCCGAGTATATTTCCGCCAAGGGTCTCCGGCAGCTGCGCATCGCGGAGACGGAGAAATACGCCCACGTCACATTCTTCTTCAACGGCGGCGTGGAAACCGTATACCCCGGCGAAGACCGTGCGCTGATCCATTCCCCGAAGGTCGCGACGTACGACCTCCAGCCGGAAATGAGCGCCTACCTTGTAACGGAGGAGCTGCTCAAGCGGATCGCAAGCGACAAATACGACGTCATCATCCTGAATTTCGCCAACTGCGATATGGTCGGCCACACCGGTGTATTTGACGCGGCGAAGGCCGCCGTGGAAACGGTCGACAAATGCGTCGGCCAGGTCGTGGACGCCGTTCTGGCCAAAGGCGGCGCGGCGCTGATCACCGCCGACCACGGCAACGCCGAGCGGATGCTCGCGGAAGACGGAACGCCGTTTACGGCGCATACGACGAACCCCGTTCCTTTCTGTGTCGCCGGCTATCCGTGCAAACTGCACGAGGGCGGCCGTCTGGCCGACATCGCGCCGACCATGCTGAAAATTCTCGGCCTGCCGCAGCCGCCGGAAATGACCGGAAAAAGCATCATCGAATAACTCCCGTTTCCTTTGCCAATATCATCCGATATTTGTATTATAAATGTAAGGGCGGGCCGTCTCTTGGGAAAAGAACGGCCCGCCCTTTTGCTTTCCGCGGCGGAGTAAAGCCCCCGCATGTTCTGATCCGCCAAAGGAAAATATAACATTTCGTTGAAATGGGGTGCCAAAGATGATAAAATACAGGTTGCAATCACATTGGGACATTTCCCCGGGAGGGTTAAAATATGCTCTGGAAAAGGGTGACCGCTCTGGCGCTTTGCGCGGCGCTGCTTTTTACGCTTGCCGGCTGTAAAAAGGGAGGAGCGAAAAACGCCGACAAAACGATCAACTACAATCTCTCTGCGGAACCGACCACCCTGGACCCGCAGGTGGCCGCGGACACGCCGTCGATCATCGCGATCCAGGCGCTGTTCGAAGGGCTGACGCGTCTGGATGCAAACGGCAAGGCGATCCCCGGAGCCGCAGAAAAATGGGTCTCCGATGAAAACGGCACGAAATTTACATTTACCCTGCGTTCCGACGCAAAATGGTCCGACAAAACTCCCCTGACATCACCCGATTTTGTTTTCGCGTTTCAGCGCGCGCTGGACCCCAAAACCGGCTCCGCCGCCTGCACGCAGATGTATTGCATCAAAAATGCCCGCAAGGTGCATGCCGGCCAGCTGCCCGTCTCTCAGCTGGGCGTAACGGCGCCCGACAGCCGCACTCTCATGGTGGAGATGGAATACCCGACCCCGGACTTCGCAACGCTCGCGGCCAACCCGGTCTTTATGCCCTGCAATGAGAATTTCTTCAACCAGTCCGCGGGCCGTTACGGCCTTGAAATCAAATACCTTCTCGGCAACGGGCCGTTCGTCATAGACGGAAAATACGGCTGGGATCACGGCAAATACCTGAACCTGAAACGTTCTTCCACCTACAGCGGGCAGCAGACGCCGCTTCCCGCGGCGGTGGTTTTCAGCATCGGGAACGGCTCCGTGGACATGACCAACCCGATCGCGGCGCTGACAGCAGGGACCGTCGATGCGGCGCCCGTTACTTCCTCACAGGCGGACGCGGCGAAAACCGCCGGGTGCACGCTTTCCTCCGTTCAGGACACCACGTGGGGTCTCTGCTTCAACACGCAGTCCTCCATGTTCAAAAATCTGAACGTGCGCCGCGCGTTCCTGCAGGCTTTCGACCGGAAAAGCGTGCTCTCTCATCTGCCGGTAGACACCTCGGCCGCCGAGAACATCATCCTGCCCGGGACGACGCTCGACGGGGCGAACTACCGCTCTATGGCGGGCGGCCCCTTCTACCTGAAGCAGGACGCGAACGCGGCGCAGACCCTTGCGGCCGGCATTTCCCAGCTTGGACTCTCCCAGAAGGAGTCTGCGGCGGCCCTGTCCTCCGTGACGGTCCTTTGCCCGGACGACGCGAGCGTCAAGCTGATGGTCAACGAGATGATCGCCGCGTGGAACGCCAAATTCCATAACTATTTCAATATGGAACCGATGAGTGAAAGCGACTTGCTCTCCGCAGTCCGGTCCGGGAACTACGATCTGGCGGTATACCCCCTGAAGCCGACGGCGGACGGGCCGTTCCTCCCCCTTTATCAGTTCTGCAGCGGCGTTTCGGGCAATCCCTCCCGGTGGAGCAACGCCTCGTACGATTCTCTGGTCACTTCCGCACAGTCGAAAAGCGGCAAAGCGGCGGCCGCGGATTACGCTTCCGCGGAAAAAATGCTGAGCGGGCAGGCCGTGTTCTACCCCCTCTACTATGAGAAGAGCTATCTTGCGCTTGCAAAGGGCGTGACCGGCATCGTGTTCCGGCCCTACCAGGGCGGCGTGGACTTCATCAACGCAGGCTAAGCGAGCTGACCGGCGCAGCCGGTTTCGGCCCGCCGCTGGGCGCAGAGAAATTGAATCGTTTCTTTTGGCGGGACAGGATATAGCTGCTCCCGCCAAATTTTTATTTTAGTGTAAACCCATCCGGCCCCTCCCATTCTCCATAAAACAGGAGGGGCTTTTAGCAGGCTGAGCGTGCATGCGAATTTACACACAGAATTCTTCGCCGCGCTGAGCGGCGGGGCGGAACGGGCTGCGCCCGCCGGCATAGTATGGACTGTATTTCTCCACGAAACAGAAAAGGGAGAGAGTCCATATGAACAGTGTAAACCATCCTTCGGCGGCCGTCCTCGACGGCATCCGCAAAAGCCGCGGAGCGCAGGCATGCCGGGATTTCTTTCAGGAATACGAAAAGAACGGGCGCGCGGGCGCCATAAAGCTCGCCGACGACAGGGCCCTTTCGTTCGGGACCTTCTTCACCCTTCTGCCGGAAATCCGCAGACTGCAGATGCAGGAGGAGCTTTCCGAGCGCGGGCGCACGGCCTTCCGGCTCTGCGAAACGATCCTGAGCGGAGCGAAGACCGGGATGGGAATCTGCCCGGAGATGAACGGCGGATGCCAGGACACGCTGCTTTGGATCTTCCTGACCGGCCTGCTGGACGACGGGATGGACGGGGATTTCGACCGCATCATCGACGCCAGCGCGGCCGTCCTTGCGAAGACCTATCATGACGAATCCTTCCTGCCGGCGCTCGTGACCCTGCTTTTCCGCAGGAACCGGCAGGGCACGTACGTGCATGACCTCGCCTGGGCCTTTCTGCAGTCGCGCAGTCCCAGGGCCCTGCGGCTCGCCGCGGATTATCTGCGCTCGGAAGACGGCCGCGACGTCGAGCTTGCCGAAGAGCTGCTGCACCTGTCCCACACGGAAAACGGGCAGCCCCGCCGGGAACAGTACGCCTCCTACCTCAAATGGCTGGAAGAAAACGGCCCCTATCTGCTGTTCGAATGCGCGGGCTTCAACGCCACAACC
>JAEZRH010000079.1 GCA_023412845.1 Bacillota bacterium | reverse complement strand
GTCCAGGACAGTTACCTCAACATCGCCGCGATCATTTCCGCGGCGGTCGCAACGGAGGCGGGGGCCATCCATCCGGGATACGGCCTCCTTTCTGAAAATACGAAATTCGCCGCCCTGTGCGAACAGTGCAAGATCGCCTTTATCGGTCCGCCGTCCGGCGTGATTTCGAAGATGGGAGACAAGGATATGGCCCGCCGCACCATGCGGGAGGCCGACGTGCCGATCGTGCCTGGAAGCGGCATGGTCGGGAATGCGGAGGAAGCGCGGCAGGCGGCGCGGAAAATCGGTTACCCCCTGCTGATCAAGGCCCGCAGCGGCGGAGGCGGCAACGGGATCCGGCTCGTCCGTTCCGAAGAAGAACTGGAGAAAACCCTTGCCGTGGCTTCGGCGGAGGCGCGCATGGCGTTCGGCGACGGCGCCGTTTATCTTGAAAAATACCTGTACCCGGCAAAACATATCGAAATCCAGCTCCTCTGTGACGTTGCCGGAAACATAGTGACGCTTGGGGAACGGGAATGCTCCGTCCAGAGAAAACATCAGAAGCTTCTGGAAGAAAGCCCGTGCTCTTCCCTCGACCCGAAGATCCGCGCCAAAATGGAAGCGTGCGCGGTACGCGCCGCGAAGGCCGCCGGCTATGTGAATGCCGGAACAGTGGAGTTCCTGCTGGACGACCGGCAGAATTTTTACTTTATGGAAATGAACACCCGCCTGCAGGTGGAGCACGCCGTGACTGAAATGGTCACGGGGATCGACCTGGTCAAGTGGCAGATACGCATCGCAGCGGGGCTTCCGCTGAACTTCAGCCAGAAGGACGTCTCTCCGGCGGGCAGTGCCATCGAGTGCCGCATCAACGCGGAGGACCCCGACCGGAATTTCCGTCCCAGCAGCGGGAAGATCACCCTGCTGCATATCCCCGGCGGGCCGTGGGTCCGGTTCGACACGGCTTTGTTCCCGGACTATATCGTTCCGCCGTTTTACGATTCCCT
Organism: Bacillota bacterium; assembly: GCA_023412845.1. Lineage (GTDB taxonomy): Bacteria > Bacillota > Clostridia > Oscillospirales > Acutalibacteraceae > Thermocaproicibacter. Next base: position 1,846 of record JAEZRH010000079.1, on the reverse strand, counting down.
GATCGGCAAGCTGATCGTCCACGCGCAGACAAGGGAAGAAGCCATCCGCAAGATGCAGGCGGCCCTGTGCGAGCTTGTGATCAGCGGCGTGGACCACAATGCCGACATGCACCGCCGCATTCTGAACCATCCTGAGTTCCGTTCCGGCGGATACCATACCGATTTCATGGAAAAATTCGAGGTGAGCGCCGCGCATGAAACTGACGAAAAACCTGTTTAAAAAACCCGACAATCCGCTGGAGTGGTACGACGGCCGCACAAAAAATTCCATTCCGGACGTTCCGGACGAGATGTGCATCTCCTGCCCGAAGTGCAAGGCGATCATTCTCACGGGCGACCTGAATGAAAATGTCGGCGTCTGCCCCAAGTGCGGCCATCATTTCCGCATCAACGCAAGGCAGCGCATCGGCCTGCTGACCGATGCGGATTCTTTCGATGAGCGCGACGGCGAGCTTCGCTCCTCGAATCTTATAGACTTTCCCAATTATGATAAGAAGCTCTGGCATGCGCGGCTGAAAAGCGGAGAAAACGAGGCCGTCGTCTGCGGGACGGCTGCCGTAGACGGATCCCCCTGCGCGCTTTTTGTCATGGAAGCGGAGTTTATGATGGGCAGCATGGGGACCGTCGTCGGCGAAAAGATCACAAGGCTGTTTGAATATGCGACGGAACATTCTCTCCCCGTTGTCGGCTTTACGCTTTCTGGCGGGGCAAGGATGCAGGAGGGCACCCTTTCGCTGATGCAGATGGCCAAAACAAGCGCCGCGGTCAAACGCCATGGCGATGCGGGCAACCTGTATATCGCCGTGCTGACCGATCCGACCACGGGCGGCGTGACCGCGAGCTTCGCCATGGAAGCCGACATCATTCTGGCCGAGCCGGGTGCGCTGATCGGTTTTGCCGGTCCGCGCGTGATCGAGCAGACCATGCGGCAGAAGCTTCCGCCGGACTTTCAGCGCGCCGAGTTTCTGCTGGAAAAGGGATTCCTTGACGACGTCGTCCCGAGGGGCAAACAAAGGGAATATCTTGCGAATCTTCTATCCCTGCATCGAAAGGGGGCCTGAAGCTTGGAAGCATATGAACATCTTGCAGCGGCGCGGGCCAAAGACAGGCCGACCGGCCTGTGCTATATCCGCAGCATTTTCACGGATTTTGCCGAAATGCACGGCGACCGAAGGTTCGGCGACGACAAGGCCGTGGTGACGGGAATCGCGCGCCTGTGCGGCATGCCCGTTACCGTGGTGGCGCAGGAAAAGGGAAGCGGCACGAAAGAACGCGTACGCCGGAATTTCGGTTCGCCGCATCCGGAGGGTTACCGCAAGGCGCTTCGCCAGATGAAGCTCGCCGAGAAATTCGGCCGGCCGGTCGTCTGTTTTGTCGACACCGCGGGAGCTTTCTGCGGCATCTCGGCGGAAGAACGCGGGGAGGGCCAGGCCATCGCGGAGAATCTTACGGAGATGTCCTCGCTCAGGACTCCCATCCTGTCCGTCTTCATCGGGGAGGGCGGCAGCGGCGGCGCGCTCGCGCTTGCCGTTGCGGACGAAGTCTGGATGCTCGAAAACGCCTGCTATTCCGTGATCTCGCCGGAAGGCTGCGCAAGCATTCTGTGGAAGGACAGTTCGCAGGTCAGCAGGGCCGCGCAGTGCCTGAAAATGACGGCGCAGGACCTGCTTGAACTGAAGATCATCGAACGCGTGATCCCGGAACCGGAGGATTTGGGCAGTATTTACGAGATCCTGAAGACAGAGCTTTACCACACGCTGCTGAATTTGCAGACCTTCGACACCAAAGAACTGCTCCGGCGGAGGTATGACCGGTTCCGGAAATTCGGCGCATCCGAATAACAACG
>JAEZRH010000039.1 GCA_023412845.1 Bacillota bacterium | reverse complement strand
CGCACACCCCTTCCGGGCGTGCCGTAATTGGGAACACTTGGGTCTTCATGCATCTTCGCGCCTACTCCGTGGCCGACGAAATCCCGTACCACCGAGTAGCCGCGAGCTTCGGCATACCGTTGGACCGCGCTGCCGATGTCACCGATCCGGTTTCCTGCAACCGCAGCCCTGATTCCCTCCATCAAGCTCTCGCGCGTCGCGTCCATCAGGGCCTGCGCGTCCGCGCCGACCTTTCCGCAGGGAAAGGTCCACGCGTTGTCGCCGACGAAACCCTGGTATGTGGCGCCGACGTCGATGCTGACGATGTCGCCTTCCTTTACGATCTGGCTTTTGCTCGGTATGCCATGGATGACCACGTTATTGACGGAAACGCAGGCGCTTGCCGGGAAACCGCCGTACCCGAGGAAAGTCGGTTTTGCCCCCTGTTCCTCAATATACCGGCGGGCGACGCGGTCGATCTCCCAGGTGGAAACACCCGGCTGTACCGCGGCCCCGGCCGCCTTCAATGCGTTCGCAGCGATTCTCCCCGCTTCGCGCATGATTTTGAGCTCCCTGCTCGTTTTCAGAACAATCATGAATCACGCCTCTAGTGCGTTGAAGATTTTTTGCGCCGTCGCAGCTTTGTCGTTTGTGCCGTGCACGATGCAGAGCTTGTTCTGGTCCTTATAGTACCCGACAAGCGGCTCCGTCTGCTCATGGTACACTCTCAGTCTTTCTTTGACTGTTTCGGGTTGGTCATCCTTGCGCTGAACAAGGGCGCCGCCGCAGGCATCGCAGACCCCGTCTACCTTCGATTTGCTGTTGTAGATGTTATAGGGTGCGCCGCACCTGCTGCAGACACGGCGGCCGGACAAACGCTCCAGAATCAGTTCTTCGGGGACCTCGATATCGACGACCCTGTCGATTCTGACCATTTCATCCAGCGCCTCGGCCTGCGGAATGGTCCGGGGGAAGCCGTCCAGAATGAAGCCGCCTCTGCAGTCGTCCTGTTTGATGCGGTCGCGGACGATGCCGATGACCACCTCGTCGGGGACAAGCTTGCCGGCCTCAGTGTAGGCTTTTGCCTTCTGGCCCATTTCCGTGCCGCTTTTCAGCGCGTCACGAATGATATTGCCTGTGGAAATTGTGGGGATATTCAGTTTCTGGGCAAGGATTTCCGCGTGGGTGCCCTTGCCTGCACCGGGTGCGCCGAGAAAAATCAGATTCATTTTTGCACACTCCTTCTATCAGTCCAAAAATCCCTTGTAATGCCTCATCATCATCTGTGATTCCAACTGCTTGATTGTCTCCAGGGCGACGCCGGCGAGGATCAGCAGCGATGTGCCGCCGATGGACAAGTTTCTCATTCCGGTCGAAGCGCCGAAAATGATCGGCATCAGCGCGATGAAGCCGAGGAACAGCGAACCGATGAACGTTACCTTGGAAATTATCCTGGCAATGTAGTCTGAAGTCGGTTTGCCGGGACGGATGCCGGGGATCGTGCCGTTGCTCTGACGAAGATTATTGGCCATCTCAATTGGATTATACTGGATGGACATGTAGAAAAAGGCAAAAATGATGATCAGCAAGAAGTACAGAACGGAATAGATCCAGCCTGTTGTGGAAAATGCGTCAAAAAAGCTTTTCCAGAATCCTGTCTGCACCCGGTCGCCCAGAAAGAACTGAATGGTGCTGGGGATAATCAGGATAGAACTTGCGAAAATGATCGGCATGACGCCCGAAAGGCCGATCTTGATCGGAATATGGCTGCTCTGGCCGCCGTACATTTTACGCCCGACCATGCGTTTTGCGTACTGCACCGGGATGCGGTGCTCGGAATCATACATATATACGATGACGAACATCATGACGAGGAACAGCACCACAAACAGCGGGACCAGGAAATAATACTTGCCGTAGCTTGCGGGGTCCTGACCGGCCGCGTTCCAGAACGTGCCCAGCACATTGAACGTGTGCGGCATTCTGGACACAATGCCGGCAAACAGCAGGATCGAAATCCCGTTGCCAATGCCGTGCTGATTAATCTGCTCGCCGAGCCACATCATCAGCGCGGCGCCCGCGGTGAACGTCAGCACAATGACGATGCCCGCGAAGACTGCCTGCCACCCGGTTGTGTATTTCACGATCGTAGTCCCCTGATAGGAACTGTTGCGCAGGTAGAAATAGTAGGAAAGGCCCTGGATCAGGGCGAGGATCACGGTGACATAGCGGGTGATGGCCCCAAGCTTTTTGCGGCCCTCCTCGCCTTCCTTCGCCAGATGTTCCAGTGCCGGAATGGCGACGGTAAGAAGCTGGATGACAATGCTACTGTTGATGTACGGCGTCACGCTCATGGCGAACAGCGTCGCCTGCGCGAATGCGCCGCCGGAGAGGGTGTCGAGGTAGCTAAGCGCGGTCCCGGCCGCGCCGACTTCGCTCATCAGGCCCTTTAGGGCCTCTGTGTTCAGAAACGGCACGGGAATTGCCGCGCCGAAACGGAAAACGACGATGATGAACAGGGTGAAGAGCATCTTTTTGCGCAGATCGGGGATAGCCCAGGCGTTCTTGATTGTTTTAAACAAATCAGATCACCTCTGCCTTCCCGCCAGCAGCTTCGATCTTCTCCTTTGCGGAGCCGGAAAACGCAGCGGCCTTCACCGTCAGCTTCTTTGTCAGCTTTCCGTTGCCCAGGATCTTGATCCCGTCGCCGCAGGTGTTGACAATGCCGGCGTCTATTAGCGCCTTGGCGTCAACCGTGGCTCCGTCTTCGAATTTTTCAAGCGAACCGATATTGATGGCCCGGATGTTTTTACCGAAAATGCTTACGAAACCGCGCTTCGGAATACGGCGCTGCAAAGGCATCTGGCCGCCTTCAAAGCCCGGACGGATGGAACCGCCGGATCTGGCTTTCTGGCCCTTGCTGCCCTTCCCCGCGGTTTTGCCCTGGCCGGAGCCGATGCCCCTGCCGATGCGCTTGCGCTCCTTTTTGGAACCCGGAACCGCAGTCAGATCGTTCAACTTCATTTACTCGCACCTCCTTGCTTACGCGTTACTTACCTCGATGAGGTGGATAATCTTGGCCACCTTGCCTTTGGTCTGGTCATTGTCGGGCTGAACCGACGAATCGCCGATTTTGGTAAGACCAAGAGCGCGGGCGGTTGCAATCTGGTCTTTTTTGGCGCCGATCAGGCTTTTGACCAGCGTTACTTTCAACTGTGCCATATTGCTCTGCCCTCCTTATGCAAAAATTTCCTTTACCGATTTGCCCCGTGTCTGGGCGACCTGCTGTGCGTTGCGCAGTTTTCTCATGCCGTCCATGGTTGCGCGGACCACATTGCACGGGTTGTTCGAGCGGAGGGCCTTCGTCCGGATATCGCGGATCCCGGCGGCTTCCACAACGGCGCGGACCGGGCCGCCGGCGATAACGCCGGTACCGGGTGCAGCGGGCTTCATCAGTACTCTGCCGGCACCGTATGCCCCGATGATCTCGTGCGGGATGGTCGACCCGCGCAGGGAGATCTTCACAAGATTCTTCTTCGCGTCTTCAATGCCCTTGCGGATGGCGTCCGGAACTTCGCCGGCCTTGCCGATGCCGAAGCCGACGGTACCTTTCCCGTCGCCCACGACGACAAGCGCGGCAAACTTGAAGATACGGCCGCCTTTCACGGTTTTGGATACGCGGTTAATGGCAACTACGTGCTCTTTGAATTCATCTGCGGGCTGTTCATATCTAGCCAAAAGATTTCCTCCTCTCTCAGAACTTGAGACCGCCCTCGCGGGCGCCTTCGGCCAGTTCTTTGACGCGGCCGTGGTACAGGTAGCCGCCGCGGTCAAATACGACCTGTTCGATTCCCTTTTCAGCCGCGCGTTTGGCGATCAGTTCGCCGATCTTGCGGGCCGCTTCTTTATTTCCGCCGCTGCCTTCAAACTCCTTGTCCAGCGAAGAAGCCGCAACAAGCGTGACGCCCTTGACATCATCGATGATCTGGGCGTAGATGTTGTTGGTAGAGCGAAATACGTTCAGGCGCGGGCACTCTCCCGTACCGGATATTTTGCCGCGCACCCTTTTGTGGCGCTGCAGTCTGGCCACATTGGTATCGGCCTTGTTCACCATTTGCGATTCACTCCTTACTTCTTGGCGCCTTTGCCGGCTTTGCCTTCCTTACGGCGGATGTGTTCGTTCACGTACTTGATGCCCTTGCCCTTATACGGCTCCGGCGGGCGTTTCTCGCGGACTTCCGCGGCAAACTGGCCGACCTGCTGTTTGTCCGGGCCGAGGATGACGATCTTGTTCGCCGTCGGGCACTCGATGGTGATGCCGTCCACTTCAGGAACCGTCACCTGGTGGGAATACCCGAGGGTCATCACAAGGTTCTTGCCCTGTTTCAGCGCACGGTAGCCGACGCCGTTGATCTCAAGCTCCTTTTTGAAGCCTTCCGTCACGCCAAGCACCATGTTGTTGATGAGCGAACGTGTCATGCCGTGCAGGGCCTTGTTTTCCTTTTCGTCGTTGGGCCGGGTGACATGCACCTCGCTGCCCTCCACTGCAACGCTCATGTTGCGGTGGACCTTCTGGGTCAGGGTCCCCTTCGGTCCCTTGACCGTTACAACGCTGCCGTCAACCGCTACGGTGACGCCGGCGGGAATATTTATGGGTTTTCTTCCAATTCGCGACATTGCTGCGCCCCCTTCATTTACCAGACAAACGCGAGGACCTCGCCGCCCAGGTTCTCTTTGCGCGCCTGACGGTCGGTCCTGATTCCCTTGGAGGTGGAAACGATCGCAATGCCCAGGCCTTTCATGACCTGCGGCATCTCCTCCGCGCTGGAATAGATGCGAAGACCGGGCTTCGAAACCCGCTGCAGGCCGTTGATGGCCGCGGTCTTGCCCTCGCCGTATTTCAGATTGACTTTGATAATGCCCTGCTTGCCGTCGTCCACGACCGTGAAGCTCTTGAGATACCCTTCGTCGACCAGAATCTGCACAATGGCCTTTTTCATGTTGGACCCAGGAATCTCCACGGTGTCATGCTTTGCTGAGCTTGCGTTGCGGATGCGGGTCAGCAGATCGGCAATGGTGTCTGTGATTTGCATGCCGTTACCTCCTTTGCTAAGCCTTTACCAGCTTGCCTTTTTTACGCCCGGAATCTCGCCCTTGTAGGCCAGCTCCCTGAAACAGATACGGCAGATGCCGAATTTGCGAAGATAGGCATGCGGCCTGCCACAGATCTTGCATCTGTTGTACTCGCGGGACGAAAATTTTGCCGGCCGCTGCTGTTTGATTTTCATTGATGTCTTGGCCATGACAAACCCCTCCTTACTTTGCAAACGGGGCGCCCATCAGCCTTAACAGCTCTCTGGATTCCTCGTCGGTTTTCGCTGTCGTCACAAAGCAGATGTCCATCCCGCGGACCTTGTCGATTTTGTCGTACTCGATCTCCGGAAAAATAAGCTGCTCTTTTACGCCCATGTTGTAGTTGCCGCGCCCGTCGAACGAGTTCGGGCTGATGCCGCGGAAATCGCGCACACGCGGGAGTGCCACATTGAACAGGCGGTCCAAAAACTCATACATGCGGTCGCCGCGGAGCGTCACCTTCGCACCGATCTTCATGCCGGCGCGGACCTTGAAGTTCGCGACGGATTTCTTCGCCGTTGTGACCATCGGCCTCTGGCCGGTGATTGTGGAAAGATCGGTAATGACGGCGTCTATCACCTTGGAATTTTCCTTCGCTTCGCCCGCGCCTACGTTGATGACGATCTTCTCAAGCTTCGGGATCTGCATGACGCTTTTGTAGGAAAACTTTTTCATCAGGGCCGGTACGGCTTCCTTCTGATAGAATTCTTTCAGTCTAGCCATGTTTCTCCTCCTTACAGCGCTTCGCCGCATTTTTTGCAGATGCGCTCTTTCGTGCCGTCTTCATATGTCTTGTGACCGACACGGGTGGGCTCTCCGCAGCGGGGGCAAACAAGCTGGACCTTGCAGGCGTACAGGGCGCCTTCGGCCTTCACGATGCCGCCTTCCTGGCCGGCCGTACGAGGCTTCACATGCTTTGTCACAATATTGATGCCTTCGACAATGACCTTGCCCTCTTTGGGGCTGACTTCAAGGACCTTGCCCTTTTTGCCGCGGTCCTTTCCGTTCAGGACGACGACGGTGTCTCCTGTTTTTACATGAATCTTCTTAATCATCACAGAGCACCTCCTCACAGCACTTCGGGGGCAAGGCTCAGGATCTTGATATAATCCTTGTCGCGCAGTTCCCTGGCCACTGGGCCAAAGATACGCGTCCCCTTCGGGTTTTTGTCGTCGTTTATGAGTACGGCCGCGTTTTCGTCGAACCGGATGTAGGTCCCGTCGTCACGCCTGACGCCTGAAACGGTGCGAACGACGACCGCCTTGACCACGTCGCCCTTTTTGACAGTGCCGCCCGGAGCCGCTCTTTTCACCGACGCGACGATCACGTCGCCGATATTGGCATACCTTCTGCCCGTGCCGCCAAGGACGCGGATGCACATAAGCTGCTTCGCGCCGGTGTTGTCGGCAACATTAAGGTAAGTCTGCTGTTGAATCACGGTGCGTTCCTCCTTTGCACGGGGCCAACGTTATTTGGCCTTCTCGATTATTTTGACAAGACGCCATCTCTTATCCTTGCTCAGGGGACGGGTCTCCATCACACGCACGCGGTCGCCGATTGAACATTCGTTGTTTTCGTCATGCGCTTTCAGTTTCACGGTACGCTTAACGACTTTCTTGTAAATCGGATGCTTCACGCTGTCTTCGACTGCAACGACGATGGTCTTATCCATTTTGTTGCTGACGACTTTTCCGACTTCTGTCTTTCTCGTGTTTCTGTCGCTCACGGTCCATCCTCCCTTCCCTTACGCTTCGGCGCTGTCTTTCAGCTCGTTCTCGCGCAAAATGGTCTTTATGCGGGCGATATCCTTCTTCACAGCCTGAATCCTCATCGGGTTGTCAAGCTGGTTGATGGTAAGCTGAAAGCGAAGGTTGAACAGTTCCGCCTTAAGGTCCTTCAGTTTGCTTTCAAGTTCTTCCTCGGTCATTTGCCTGACTTCCGAAGCCTTCATGACTGCTCACCACCCGTCTCTTCCTTGGTCACGATTTTGCATCTGATCGGCAGTTTGTTGGACGCGAGACGAAGAGCCTCTTTCGCGGTCTCTTCCGGGATGCCGCCCATCTCAAACATAACGCGGCCCGGCTTTACAACGGCCACCCAGTACTCGGGCGCGCCCTTACCGGAACCCATGCGGACTTCGGCGGGTTTCTTGGTCACCGGCTTATCCGGGAAGATCTTGATCCACACCTGGCCGAATCTTTTTGTGTAACGTGTCATGGCGACACGGGCGGCCTCGATCTGGTTGGCGGTGATCCATGCCGGTTCCAGCGCCTGAAGCCCGAATTCGCCGTAGTCAACGCGGTTGCCGCGGTAGCATTTTCCTGTCATGCGGCCGCGCTGAACCTTGCGGTATTTCACGCGTTTTGGCATCAGCATTACCTGCCGCCTCCTTCCTTAACGGGCTTGCGGCTGTCCTGCAGCACTTCGCCCCTGTAGATCCAGACTTTCACGCCGATGCGGCCGTACGTCGTGGCTGCTTCGGCAAAGCCGTAGTCGATGTCGGCGCGAATGGTCTGCAGCGGAATGGTCCCGTCGTGGTACTGCTCGCGCCTTGCGATTTCCGCGCCGCCCAGGCGGCCGGAGACCTGTGTCTTGATCCCCTTTGCGCCCATCTTCATGGCGCGGCCGATGCACTGCTTCATGGCACGGCGGAAGGAAATCCTCTTTTCAAGCTGCTGAGCGATGTTTTCGGCGACAAGCTGCGCGTTCAGGTCGGGGGATTTGACCTCGACGATATTGATGGTAACGGGCTTGCCGAGAATTTTTTCGCACTGCAGGCGAAGTTTGTCGATTTCCGCGCCGCCCTTGCCGATGACGATGCCCGGCTTTGCGCAATGGATGTGGATGCGCACTTTGGAAGCGTCGCGTTCAATCTCTATTTTCGGTACGCCGGCCGGCGCGAGCTGCTTTAAAAGCAGTTTGCGCAGTTTGTAGTCTTCGACAAGCGTGTTGCCGAAATCCGCATCCTTTGCGAACCAGCGGGAATCCCAGTCTTTGATGATGCCCACGCGGAACCCGTGGGGATTGACTTTCTGGCCCATAATTTACCTCCTCTTCTGCCTTATTCCTGTTCTTTGAGCACCAGGGTGATGTGCGACGTCCTTTTCAGGATGCGGAACGCGCGGCCCTGCGCCCTTGGACGGATGCGTTTGAGGATCGGTCCAGGGCTGACGAAGCATTTCGCCACGTAAAGCCTTGAAGTATCCATGCTCTTGGTGTTCTCTGCGTTGGCAACTGCCGACTTCAGCAGCTTCGCCACCGATTCGCTCGCGGCTTTCGGGGTATGCTGCAGGATTGCCATCGCGGTGTTGGCGGGCTTGTTGCGGATCAGGTCAAGCACGATTTCGACCTTGCGGGGCGAAATACGGGCGTGATGCAGAACAGCCCTTGCCTCCATGCTGTCTTCCATGCTGTGCACTCCTTTCAGCCGTTATTTGCTTCCGCCGGCAGCGGAACCGGCGGGCGCAGTCGTTTTGGAACCGGAATGTCCGCGGAAGGTCCGCGTGGGGGCGAACTCGCCCAGCCGGTGGCCTACCATGTCTTCCGTAATATAAACGGGCACATGTTTGCGTCCGTCGTGGACTGCGATCGTATGGCCGACAAAATCCGGGAAAATCGTGGAGGATCTGCTCCACGTCTTGACGATCTTTTTCTCGCCGGCCGCGTTCATATCCTGAATCCTCTTGAGCAGCACCGGCTGCACATAAGGTCCTTTCTTGATGCTTCTTCCCATAATCTGCAAGCTCCTTTCCGCAAGCCTTATTTGCCGTTCCTGCGCTTGACAATGAACTTGTCGGAGCGGTTGTGGTGCGAACGCGTCTTGTAGCCCAGCGTCGGTTTGCCCCACGGGGTAACCGGTCCGGGGCGGCCGATCGGTGCGCGGCCTTCGCCGCCGCCGTGCGGGTGGTCGTTCGGGTTCATGACGGAACCGCGGACGGTCGGGCGCCAGCCCATGTGGCGTTTGCGGCCGGCCTTGCCGATCTTCATGTTCTCGTGGTCGATGTTGCTGACCTGGCCGATGGTCGCCATGCAGCTGATCGGGACGTTGCGCAGCTCGCCGGAGGGCAGGCGCAGGAGCGCGAGACCGTTTTCCTTTGCCATAAGCTGAGCCATGATGCCGGCGGCGCGGGCCAGCTGTGCGCCCTTGCCGGGATAAAGCTCGACGTTGTGGATGAACGTGCCGACCGGGATATTCTCAAGCGGAAGGGCGTTGCCCGGGCGGATGTCCGCGGCGGTTCCGGAAACGACGGTGTCGCCCACCTTGAGGCCGTCCGGCGCGATGATATAGTTCCTCTCGCCGTCCTCGTACTCCACGAGGGCGATGAACGCGCTGCGGTTCGGGTCGTACTCGATGCTCAGCACCTTGCCGGGCGCGTCGAACTTGCGGCGCTTGAAATCGATGATGCGGTACTTTCTGCGGTTGCCGCCGCCCCGGTGGCGGACGGTAATCCTGCCGTAGCTGTTGCGGCCGGAATTTTTCTTTTTGGAAGCCAGAAGGCTCTTTTCCGGATCCTTCTTCGACAGTGCGCCGTAGTCCATGACGGACATGTTGCGCCGCGAAGCGGACGTCGGTTTAAAATTTATAGTTGGCATTCTTTCACTCTCCTCATGACGGCTTTGCGGGGAATTGCCGGTTCCCCATCCATGCCTCCGCCCGAAGGCGGAATTACATCATGCTGTCGAAAAATTCGATCGTCTTGCTGTCGGGCTTTAATGTGACGACCGCCTTTTTCCAGGCGCTGGTATAACCCTGGCTTTTGCCCTGGCGGCGAAGATGGCCGCGGACGTGCAGGGTATTGACCTTTGCGACTTTGACGCCGAACAGCTCTTCTACGGCGTTCGCGATGTCGATCTTGGTGGCGCCCTGCGCCACGCGGAAGGTGTATTTCTTTTCTCCGACGCCGCCCATGCTCTTTTCAGAGATCACGGGGCGGAGGATGATGTCCTGTGCTGCCATTAGGCGTACACCTCCTCAATTTTCCGGACGGCATCCTTCACGACGATGAATTTGTCCGCGTTGAGGATGTCGTAAACATTCAGGGAATTGACCTGCGCCGTTCTCACGCCCGGGATGTTCGCCGCGGAAGCGACCACCTTTTCGTCCGGACCCGCAAGAACGATGAGGGCCTTCTTCTCGGAGCCGATCGCCTTGAGCATGGCGACGATTTCCCTGGTCCTGTAGGCGTCGAGCGAAAGCCTGTCTAGCACGACGAGCTCGTTGTCGAGCACCTTGCTGGAAAGCGCCGATTTCAGGGCGAGGCGGCGTTCCTTTTTGTTCAGGACGATCGTGTAGTCGCGCGGCTTCGGAGCGAACACGATTCCGCCGTGCCTCCACTGCGGAGCGCGGATGGAACCCTGCCTTGCGTGGCCGGTGCCTTTCTGTCTCCACGGTTTTCTGCCGCCGCCGGAAACCTCCGAGCGGGTTTTGGCAGACTGCGTTCCCTGGCGCTGCGCGGCCAGATGGGCCACAACAACGTTGTGCAGGGCCGCCTTGTTCGGTTCGATTCCAAATACGGCGTCGGAAAGTTCGATCTTTTCGACTTCCTTGCCCGCCATATCAAGTACTGCTACTGTAGGCATTCCTGTTCCTCCTTCCCTCACGCCTTGGCAGCTTTGACGCTGTCATGGATGACTACGATGCCGCCGTTCGGGCCGGGCACAGCGCCCCGTATGGCAATCAGATTGTTTTCGGAGTCCACTTTCGCGACGGTCAGGTTCTGCACGGTCACCTGCTCAGCGCCGAGATGTCCGGCCATCTTCATGCCCGGGAAAACGCGCGAAGGATCCGAGTTCGAGCCGTTGGAGCCACCGTGGCGGGCAACCGGGCCGGTACCGTGGGATTCCTTGAGGCGCTGGAAATTCCAGCGCTTGATGACGCCGGCATAGCCTTTGCCCTTGCTCGTCGCGGTGACGTCGATCCTGTCTCCGGCAGCAAAAACGTCCGCTTTCACAAGATCGCCCACCTTATAGGTGTCCGGATCGTCAAAGCGGAATTCGTGAAGCGCCTTTTTCGGTGCGACGCCGGCCTTGTCGAAATGGCCCTTGAGCGGTTTTGTGACCTTCTGCGCCTTCAGGTCACCGAAGCCCAGCTGCACGCCCGCGTAGCCGTCGTTTTCCACCGTTTTCTTCTGCGCCACGACGCAGGGCCCGGCTTCAACAACCGTCACGGGAATGGCCTTGCCCTTTTCGTCGAAGATCTGCGTCATGCCGATCTTCCTGCCGATAATTCCTTTTTTCATAATTTACCTCCTTGCAGGTTATTGGTTGGCATCCGGCCAACATGACCCCGGCCGCAGGTCGGTTGAATCAGAGTTTGATCTCCACTTCAACACCGGCGGGGAGCTCCAGGCCCATCAAAGACTCGACGGTCTTGTTTGAAGGCCTGAGGATGTCGATCAGCCTCTTGTGGGTGCGCATCTCGAACTGCTCGCGGCTGTCCTTGTACTTGTGGACGGCGCGCAGAATCGTGATGATCTGCTTTTCCGTCGGAAGCGGAACCGGTCCCGAGACCCTTGCGCCCGTGCGCTTCGCGGTCTGAACGATCTTTTCCGCCGACTGGTCCACTAGCTGATGGTCGTACCCCTTGATCCTGATCCTGATTTTTTCCTTGACTGCCACTTGGATCGCCTCCTTATTGTAGTTGGCGGGCGACGCTTTTCAAATCCTAACACCGTGCCGGGTGTTTCTTCCCGGTGAAATGAAAAACCGGATTTTCCTCGCGAACCGAAAATCCGGGTGTAGGCTTAAAAAACGTCTGGGCACACGCAGACGGGCAGACCCCGCCTTCGCACGCTCATAAATTCATCGCCCGGTTTAAAATCGGACATACTCCACGGAAATAACCGGCGCATTGCACCGCAACCTCCCGCTTCAACGCATATCTGTCGCAGTCGTGCTTTATTATAATACCACCGCAGAGTTGGGATTGCAACAGATTTTTTAAATTTTTTTGGGAACCGACGGACCTTTTCCGCATCCGGCGCGGCATGTGAAAAGAACCCGCACAGAAATCTCAGGTTTTTACGAAACCGGCCCATACGGTGTTCGAAATCCGGAAACCCGCCGTATCGCCGTAAGCGATGGAAACCTCGGCGTGATCGTTCAGGTCGTAAGGCACCGTAAAACTTATAACAACCTGATCCTTCTGAAAATAGACCTCAGCCTGGTTCAGACTGTCCTTCAAAACCTGCGGAGTGAAATACGCCTGCAGTTCTTTGGAAAGCTGCTTTTTTACGGCCTCATCTACCGTTGTGTAAAGGCTGTCGTTCTGAACGATCAGATCTTTTTCCGTAACGGCTTTGTCTGCTTTCAGGTCATAGTTTATCGTGCGCAGGGCCCGGAACGTGTGTGCGTTGCCCGACGTCTTGAACGAACTCTCAAACACCACGCTGATGAAATCCGGCGAATTATATGCAACATGGCCGACCGTTTCCGACGTTACCTGATTGGAATCGCCGTTCACCTGAACGCTGCAGATGGTGCTGAGCGCTTCCTTTTCAAGCTGTAAATTTATGCCGTCGTATTTATGAGCATTTTTTGCAGCCTGATCATAGACCGTCTTTGGGTCATTGTCGGGTACGTTTCCTTTCAGCTGAGGAAATTCAGCCGAAAGATAATTTCCGCCTTTCCTAGATTCGGCGGCAACCGATTTTACGGAATAGGTTCCATCGGATTTTGAAGGCGCGGTGGAAGATACGGCAGAAACCGCGCCGGAAGCCTCTGCCGGCCTTGACGAGACATCCGCCGTCCCCGAGGCCGTTTCCGCAACGGAAACGGCTGAGGAACCCGGTTCACTCGCCCGCGCGCCGTCCGCCTGTTTTACAGATGGTGTACCGCATCCCGCGAGTGCCGTCAGCACAGCCATCCCGGCACAAAAAGCCACACACTTTTTCATGGATCCGTGATTCCCCTTTTCTGTCACTGGTTGTGTTTCACCTGTTCCCATTATAGACTCCAGCCGCGGGGTCCGCCAGTTACAGATTGGTAAAAACTGTTACAAATAGGGCGGGCTGGAAACCAGCCCGCCTCAGAGTATTCCCTATCGTTTGTTTACCGCCAGACCTGGGTCGTCCGTTACTTTTTAATAAAATAGCTCCAGACGGCGCTGTCCGTATGGAATCCCGCCGTGTCCTTATAATCCATCGTCAGCTCCACATGGTTGCCCAGGGAAGCGGAAACGGGGAGACTGATTCCAAACTTGTCCGCTTTGAAGTAGACACTGCAGCCGTTCAGGCCGGACGAGATGACCGAATCCGTATACAACTGCTGCTTTTTGGGGGCCATCTGTTTTGTGACGGTGTTTTTGACCGCTGTTGTCAGCGCACCGTTCTTCCGGATCAGGTCGTCCGCCGAAAGCGCCTTTGAATTTTTCAGATCGTAGTTGACCGTGCGGAACGCCTGCGTCCGGTCGGCCGTCCGCGAAGTCCTGCTGCTCTCCTGAAACTGCACGCTCAGAAAGTCGGAGCTGAAATAATCCACATGGCTTGAGACCTTCACTTCGGCAAACGAAGAAGTGTTCCCCGTGCCGATGGAATCTGCCGTCTTCATGGCGGTCTGCTTCAGCGCGGCGTTGACAGAACTGTAATTCCCGCTGCCGGAGAGCTGCGGATATTCCACACGGAAACTCTTCGAGCCCTGGTCGAACTTGTAGGTAATCGTATTGATCTTATATGCCGACTTTGGCGCCGACGCCGGTTTCTGCGAAGCGGAAGAAGCCGTCTGCTGTCCCGCCGCCGAAGAAGATGAAGACGCGTTGGTTCCGGAAGCCACGGAAGCTCCCGAGGCAACGGAAGACGACGCGGACGGCGAAGACGATACGCCGGGCGCATTGCTCTTACATCCGGCGGCCGCCAGAAGCATCAGAGACGCCAAAGTTACAGCCAGAAATTTTTTCATGGGATACTGTCACACTCCTAAAAGATTAAGAGCCTGTCCGTAAAGCAAAAGCCGCAGATCGTCGGCCGGTTCTACGGAAAGGTTCCAAGATTTTGCATGGAAACAGGCAACAGGTCATCTTTTTCCGTGCGGGAAGCCCTACGCCCCACTGGGAAATACCAGATTTTGGCTGAGGCGCAGGGTAATACGAATAGTATGGCGCCGCGGGATGCGCCTTATTCATTGTAGCCGTATTTGCCGCCGACATCAAGTTACAAAACCGTAAAGTCGGGAACAGGCGGTCGGCCAAAGCCTACCCGCCTGTTCCCTTCGGTTTGCGTCCGCCGCTATTTCTGCGTCTGGCCCTTGTCTTCCAGGAGCTTGACGCTGATATTCTTATTCGTCCCGTTGCCCGTGGACGAACTGGTATAGATCGTCATGGAAACCACGTCGCCCGGCCTGTGCGCGTTGAGGATAGTATAGAGGTCGTCGAGCGAGGCGATGGTCTTGCCGTCGACCTTGGTGATGATGTCGCCCGCCTTCGCGCCCGCGCGCGCCATGTCACTGTCGGAATCGATGGAGCGGATGACTACTCCCTGCGGATATCCAAGCAGCTGCGCCCGCGCGTCGTCCACCGTCTGGCCCGTGATGCCGAGCCGTGTCCGCCCGGAAACGTAGCCCTTCTGGATCAGCTCGTTGATGATGCCCTGCGCGCGGCTGATGGGGATGGCAAAGCCCATGCCTTCATATCCCGTCGCGACGATCTTGTTCGAATTGATGCCGATGACCTGGCCGTACATGTTCACGAGGGGTCCGCCGGAATTGCCGGGGTTGATGGCCGCGTCCGTCTGGATATACGTCAGGCCGTTGTCGCTGTAGCTTTCGATGGTACGGTTGAGGGCGGAGATGTACCCGCCGGTCAGCGAACCGGCAAAGCTCAGGCCACCCGGGTTGCCGATGGCGATCACCTGGTCGCCGATCTGCATGCTGTCCGCATTGCCGAACGTAGCGGGAGAGAGGTTGCTGGCGTTGATCTTCAGCACCGCAAGGTCCGAAGTCTTGTCGTAGCCGACCACCTTGGCCTCGTACTGCTGATTGTTGTGGAGCACAACCTTGACGCTGATGCTGCGCGTATCGTTTACCACATGGGCGTTCGTCAAGATATAGCCGTCCTTCGTCGCCACGATGCCCGTGCCCTCGCTGGTGCCGCTTGCGCCGCCCGTGGCCTGTGAGGCGGGGATCGCCGCTTCCACGCTCACCACGCTCTGGATGATGCCTTTATACACGTTGGTCGCCGTCATGGGCGTACCGGTCGGCTGGCTCTGGATGGTGATGCCGGAAAAACCGGAGCTGGTCCCGTCGCCCTGCACGCCGCCGATCACGGGGCCGGAAGACGAAGAGGCGGCGGCGGAGCTGCTGCCCGACGACTGCGGCGCCGCGGAAGAAGCGGAGCCGGAAGAAGCCGAACCCCACTGGGCGATATTCTCGGAGTTCTGCGGGAAGACGATCAGCGCCACCGTCAGGCCCACCGCAACCACGCCGAGCACCCAGAGAAAGATTTTGAGCCCGAGACCCATTTTGTGGGGCGGCGGGGGCGTGGGGGCGCCGTAGCCGTTCCAGTAGGGCGGCTGTCCGTTCGGCGGACCGTACGGATTGTCGTAGCGGCCGTACCCGCCGGGGCTCGTGTACTGCTGCCCGTAAGGGGAATATCCGCCGTAAGGCTGGCCCGGATGCTGATACGGCGGTGTCTGGCCCTGATTTTGGCCGCCGTTCTGATCGGACCCGGAAACGCCCTGCTGTCCGTAAGGGGGATAACCGCCGTAGGGCTGGCCCGGATTCTGATACGGCGGCGTCTGGTCCTGCGGTGTGCCGGCGCTCCCGACCTGCCCGGCGTCGCCGGGGGTATCCGACGGCCCGCTGTCCGCCGGGGCGGTGCTGTCCTTCGGCGGAGCGCCGTCGGCCGGGGCGTCTCCCTGCTTCGGCTCGGCGGGAGTTTTGTCCTCATACTCCCACGGTTCTTTATCCTGATGGTTCCAATCCTGATCGCTCATAGAAATCTATCCTTCCTTATTTACGGGTTCCGCGGGTGCGTCCGCCGTTGTTTCCACCATTCTGCGCGAATCCGCGCGGGTCTTCTCCGCCTTTTTCGGCAGCCAGAATTCAAAGCGGCAGAACTGGTTCTGCACGCTGCTGGCGGTGATGTCGCCTCCGTGCTGGCGGATGATCGTTTTTACAAGGTAAAGCCCGAGGCCCATGCCGTTTTTGTCCTGGCTTCTGGATTTATCCGTTTTATAGAACCGGTCGAAGATGAGCGGCAATTCGTCGGGCGCCACGCCCTGGCCGCTGTTCTCGATCTTTACGGTGGTGCGCGCCGCATTCTGGGCGAGATGGATTTCGATATAGCCGCCCTCGTTCGTGAATTTCACGGCATTGTCGATCAAATTATAGACCACCTGATGGATCAGGTCGGGGTCGGCATCTACGAAAATGCTTTCCGCATCCTCAATACCGCGCACTTCGATTTTCTTTTCCTCGATCTTCTGCTCAAACGACAGCAGCGCCACCAGCACCGTGTTGGTGATGTCGAAACGGGCCGGCCGCAGATGGAGCGAGCCGCTGTCGATGCGCGAAAGGTCGAGCATGGTGCGCACCAGGCGCGAGAGACGCTTCACTTCCTGGGAAACGATGCCCAGGTAATGCTTCTGCTTTTCGGGCGGGATGGTCCCGTCCAGGATGCCGTCGATGAATCCCGCTATGGTCGTCATGGGGGTTTTCAGCTCATGCGAAACATTTGCCACAAAATTGCGGCTCGCGCTTTCGCTGGAAGCAAGGGAATCCGCCATGTTGTTGAACGCGAGGGCCAGCTGGCCGATCTCGTCGCTCGTCGTGACGGGCACGCGGACGGAAAAGTCGCCTTCGCCGAACGCGCGCGCCGCGGCGGCCATCTTCTGCAGGGGTTTGACCAGACGCAGGGTGAACAGCCACACCACGCAGAAAGCGATCAGGAACGCTGCCAGCGCCGAAAAAGTCAGGTTGCGGGCAATCTCCGCGCGGAACACGTTGAGCGACGAGATATCGTACGCCGCGAAGACGGCACCGATGACGGCGTGGTCCTTCGCCGTGTTGACAACGATCGGCACACCGACGACGTAATGCTTCGTGCTGTAGACGCCGCCCATCGTGTCCTCAGTGGTATACCTGCCCTTGAGGGCCTTCGACATGATGTCGGGGCTGATGGGCTTTGAGGCGTCTACATCCCCTCCGCTTCCGTAGGCGATAAGCAGCGGGGTCCCGGAAGGGGTCACAATGAAGATGTCGGAATCGATGTTCTGGGCAAACGTCATGGCAAAGGCCTGCATGCGGGCACCGTCGAGACGGTACTGGTTGCTTTCCACCGTGATGACGCTGCTTGCGGCAATGCTCGCGACGCTGTCCGCGCTTTTGCGCAGGATATTGCGGCGGTCCGTGCGCCAGTAGTCGGAAACCGAGAGGATCATGACGGTGCTGAGGATGAGGAAGCTGATGAGAATAATGCCCGTCGTGATACGCAGGTATTTTTTAAAAAGGGTCTTTTGCATATTGTCACCCCGAAGGAGGCCCGCTACTCCTTTACTTCAAATTTATATCCCACGCCCCACACCGTCTTCAGAGCCCACTGGTCCGAAACGCCCTCCAGTTTTTCGCGCAGGCGCTTGACATGCACGTCCACCGTGCGGCTGTCGCCATAGTAGTCGAACCCCCACACCTCGTCCAGCAGCTGGTCGCGAGTGAAGACGCGGTTCGGGTTGCTTGCAAGGTGGTAGATCAGTTCCATTTCCTTCGGGGGCGTGTCGATCTGCTTGCCGTTTACTTTCAGCTCGTAATTGGTCAGGTTGATGGAAAGTTTGTCGAATTTTACTTCCTTCACCGGTTCGTCGCCGTTTTTGCCGATGCGCCGCAGCACCGCCTTGATACGCGCCACGACCTCCTTGGCTTCGAACGGTTTTACGACGTAATCGTCCGCGCCGAGCTCAAGACCGAGGACTTTATCGAACACCTCGCCCTTCGCCGTGAGCATGATGATGGGGCACTGCGACTTTTTGCGGATCTCGCGGCAAACCTGCCAGCCGTCCAGACCGGGCAGCATGATGTCCAGCAGGATCAGGTCCGGAGCCTCTTTGTCAAACGCTTCCAGCGCCTGCTTACCGTCGTTCGCAATCGCGGTCTCGTATCCTTCCTTGTCGAGATACAGACGCAGAAGTTCACAGATATTCTGGTCGTCGTCGACCACCAGTATTTTTCCTGCCGCCATTTCGAATCCTCCTTTTTTCCTCCTGCGGACCCCCGGGAAACGCCGCATGGGTCCGTACTCTTTTCTGATTATAAATGATTCCTGCGGAAAAGGTATGAATTTTTTATAAAATTATACCCTGGCACGGCCCGTAGAAAGCATTTTCCGGCGGGAGCGTCAAAGGCTTCTCCCGGGCGCAAAGCGCCCTGTGCGCCTGCGGCGGCCACGATTGCGGCCCGCACAAAAAAGAAGCGCGCCCTCCGCGGAGGGTACGCCCTTTCTTTTGCTTTCCGTAACAGAGCGGCGGAGGCTGCGTACAGGTTCAGTCTGCGGAAATGCTGTTGAGAAGGCCGCCCTTTTCGATGATGTTCTGCAAAAACGGCGGATACGGCTGCGCCTTGTAAGTTTTCCCGGAAGTTTCGTCCGTTATGATGCCGGTGCCGAAATCGACCGAAACCACGTCTCCGTTTCCGATCTCCGCGGCGGCCTCCGGGCACTCGAGGATCGGCAGGCCGATGTTGATGGAGTTGCGGAAAAAGATACGCGCGAACGACGCGGCGATCACGCAGGAGACGCCGCTCGCCTTGATGGCGATGGGCGCGTGCTCGCGCGACGACCCGCAGCCGAAATTCCTGTGCGCGACGATGATATCGCCGGGCTTCACGGTCTTAACAAAATCCTTGTCGATATCCTCCATGCAGTGCAACGCCAGCTCGGAATGCGACGATGTGTTCAGATACCGGGCGGGGATGATGACGTCCGTATCGACGTTGTCCCCGTATTGATGGACGGTTCCGTGTGCTTTCATGCCTGTTTCCTCCTCCTCAAAGCTTTTCCGGGTCGGTCAGATATCCGGTCACGGCGCTCGCCGCGGCCACGGCCGGCGAAGCGAGGTAAACTTCCGATTCCGTATGGCCCATGCGCCCGACGAAATTGCGGTTGGTGGTCGAAACGGCTTTTTCCCCCTTGCCGAGCACGCCCATGTGCCCGCCGAGGCATGGCCCGCAGGTCGGCGTGCTGAACACCGCGCCCGCTTCGACGAAGATCTCCGCGAGGCCCTCGCGCACCGCCTGCAGATACACCCGCTGCGTGGCCGGGATGACGATGCAGCGCACGCCCTTCGCGACCTTCCGCCCCTTGAGCAGCGACGCCGCCGCCCGCAGGTCTTCGATCCGTCCGTTCGTGCAGGAGCCGATCACGCTCTGGTCGATCTTCACTTCGCCCGCGTCGTCGATGGACTTCGTGTTCGACGGCAGATGCGGGAATGCCACGACCGGCCGCAGGGCGGACAGGTCTATGCCGACCGTCGTATCGTATTTCGCGTCCGCGTCGGCTTCATAAATGACCGGTTCCCGCTGGAAGCGGCCCTTTTCGTACGCGAGCGCGATCTCGTCCACCGGGAAAATCCCGTTTTTCGCGCCCGCCTCAATCGCCATGTTCGCAATGGTCATACGGTCCGCCATGCCCAGATATTGAAGTCCGCCGCCCGCGAACTCCAGCGATTTATACAGCGCGCCGTCCACGCCGATGAGGCC
>JAEZRH010000005.1 GCA_023412845.1 Bacillota bacterium | reverse complement strand
ATCTCTGGCGTCGGTCAGGGCATAATCCTGGTCCCCCCCGGTCCGGTTCATGCCGCCGGGTTCATAAAGCGTATCCGTTTTGGAGACTTTTGTGCCGTGGCCCACCTTGAGATAGGAGTCGCCCTGCTCGTCCTTCACATTCGTATAAAGCAGATCGGCAAAGGAAGCACGGTCGGCCTTGTACCCCTGTGTTGAGAGATTCGAAAGATTGTTGGCCGTAACGTCAACGGCCTGCTGCTGCCCGATTGCGCCCGCGGCAGCCGTATAAAACCCGGTAGTCATCGTTCATCCGCTCCTTTTCGTTCCCGTCAGATCCGGCCGATATCGGTGGTCGCCTTGTCAAGGACCTCGTCATACATCTTCAGCGCCTGCGAACAGGACTGCAGGTTTCTCTGCGCGTCGATCGCGTACGTAAGCTCCCTCGCCGGATCCGTATTGGAGTTCTCAATGTTTTTCCAGACGATCTGCGGGTTCTGCACGACCGTGGCGCCGGTCCCGCTGTACATGCCTTCGCCCACCGTTTTCAGCGTCTGATCGTTCGCGAACGTATAGGTGCCGATGCTGCCGGCCACGCGTCCGCCGACGGAGAGATTACCCGCCCCATCGGAAGTGACGTCGTCCGCTCCGAGATAAATGGGCTGCCCGTCCCGGCCGAGGACCCTGCCGACGCCGTTCAGCGAAAGATAGCCGCCGGCATCCACGTTGAAGCTGCCGTTCCTCGTATAGACCACTCCGCTGCCGGTCTGAACGGCGAAGAAGCCCTGCCCGCTGATCGCGAAGTCGAGGTTCCTTTCCGTCGGTTCGAGCGATCCCTGCGTAAAGTCGGTCACAGCCCGGTCCGCGGTCGTCATCATGGTCACGGAACCGATGGGCGTCTTGTTGGCGTCCACCCGGTCGATCACCATGCTGCCGAACGTTTTCGACGTGACATGGTCCGTTTTATAACCGGCCGTCTCGGAGTTCGCAAGGTTGTTGCTTATGGTGTCCAGCATTCGGTTCTGTGTCAGCATGCCGGACGCAAGCGTATAAAATCCTCTTACCATTTTCTGTTTCTCCTTTCGCCGCGGGGCGCCCCCGCTGTCAAGTCTCGCCGTGCAGCGCGGCGGGAAAATTCGTGTGCTCCGGCGGGAGAGCTTTTGGATTACTCTCGCGGGCGGGGCGAACCTCTATTGCTTCAGGTATTCTTCCAGACTTCGCTTCAGCTTCCGAAGCGCGCTGGAATGGATCTGTGAAACACGGGAATCGCTGATGCCCAGGATGCCGGAAATGTCCTTGATTTTGAGCTGCTCCTTATAATACAGGGAGATGACGGTCTTTTCCTTTTCGTCCAGCCGCTCGATATTCATCGCCAGCACGTCTTTCAGTTCCTTTTCCGCCATCGCCTGCTCCGGACCCGCGATGGCATCGTCGGCTCCGTGCAGCTTCAGGTCTTCCATGCCTTTTTCGTACACGATCTCTTCAAACGACAGGATGTTGAGGGAGCTGGTCTCGGCAAGGACCTTTTCATAGCTCTCCAGATCCATTTTAAGGTATTCGGCAAGCTCGCGGTCGGTCGGCTCCCTGCCGAACCGCCTGTAAAGCTCCTCGTCGGCCTCGCTGATGTCCCGCGCCATCTTCTTGAGGCGCCTTGGGAAGCAATCCTGTTTGCGGATATAATCGATCATCGCCCCGCGGATACGGATGGACGCATAGGTCTCGAACTTTACATTCTTGGTCAGGTCGAATTTCTGCACGGCGTCCATCAAGGCGATAAGTCCCTCGCTGACGATATCGTCCAGGTAGTTGAAGTACTGGTAATGCCCCACAAGCTTGAGCGCAATGCACTTGACAAGATAGCTGTACTGCCGAATCAGCTCGTTCCGAACGGGGATTTCCTTTGTCCTGCTGTATTGCTGCCAGAGCTGTCCGACTGTCACTTGTTCCACCGTTTCACACTTTTTCATTTTCAGCCGACGCTCCTTTCCGTGAAGATGCCTTTGTAATACGACTCAGGACGCGGCGTCGATCGCGACGTTGGCCACGGCCTGAATCTGCACGTTGCTGTCCAGCTCATTGAACGACAGCACGACGGCTTTAGGGTAAAACTGCTGCAAAAGCCTGCTGAAATACAGCCGCACGATCGGCGAGGTCAGGATGATCGGCGTTGAGACGACGTCCTTGACGCCGGAGATGCACTCGGTGAGGCGCGAGATGATCTTCTGCGTGGTCTGCGGGTCAAGCGCCAAATAGGTGCCGTGCTCGTTCTTGTTGATGGAATTGACAATGGTCTTTTCCACCTCGCTGTCGAGCGTGATGACGCGGATCTGCCCGCCCTCGGACCACTTGCGGGTGATGGTGCGCCGCAGCGCCTGACGGACATATTCCGTCAGCAGGTCGGGGTCGCGCGTGCTTCCCGCGTAATTCGAGATCGTCTCGAGGATGGTCTCCATGTCGCGGATGGGGATGCCCTCTTTCAGCAGCGAGCAGAGCACTTTCTGCAGGTTTGCCTGCGTGATTACGTTCGGCACCACGTCGCCTACGAGCGGCGCGTTGTATTTCTTGAGGTTTTCCAGAACTTCGTTCACATCCTGACGCGAGAGCAGCTCGAACGCATGCTTGCGCACGGTCTCGGAAAGATGCGTGACGATGACCGAAAGCGGGTCGATCACCGTGTAGCCGTAAATTTCGGCCATGTCCTTCTTATCCGGCGTGATCCACTTGCTTGGGATGCCGTAAGCCGGCTCTATGGTGTCGATGCCGTCGATCTCTCCGGTCAGGTTGCCGGGGTCCAGAGCAAGGTAATAATCCATCAGGATCTCCCCGCGGGCCACCTCTTCCCCCTTCACCTTGATGACGTACTGGTTCGGGTTCAGCTGGCCGTTGTCCCGCAGACGCACTGCCGGCACCACCATGCCCATGTCCGTCGCGAACTGTTTGCGGAACATGACCAGCCGGTCGATAAAGCTGCTGCCGCTTCGCTCGTCGACCAGCGGGATGAGGCTGTAGCCGAATTCCATTTCAATGGCGTCGAGGGGAAGCAGCTTGTAGATATTGTCGATATTCTTGTAGTACTCCGCCTCGTTCTGCGGAACGGCCGTCTGGCCGGCACCTCCTCCGCCCGCGGCAGCCTGCGCCGTGCGCGCCATTTCTGACTGCTTGCGCCGAAGCGTCAGCCCGAACCCGACCAAAACGGCGGAAACAATCAGCAGCTGGGGAATGGGCATACCGGGGACCAGGCACAGCGAAAGCACGACGGCGCCGGTCAGGATGAACACGGTCGGGTGCGACGAGAACTGCCGGGTGACGTCTTCGCCCAGCGTGGAGTCGGACGCCGCGCGGGTGACGATCATGCCGGTTGCCGTGGAAACGAGCAGCGCGGGAATCTGCGCCACAAGCCCGTCGCCGACCGTCGCGATGGTGTAGATGTTCAGCACGTCGTTAAAGGAACTGCCGCCCTGCACCATGCCGATGATGATGCCGCCGAGAAAATTGATGAACGTGACGACAATGGACATGATGGCGTCGCCCTTGACGAACTTGCTGGCGCCATCCATAGAGCCGTAGAACTCCGCTTCGCGCTGAATGTCGTCGCGGCGTTTGCGGGCCTGTTCCTCATTGATCAGGCCGGAGTTCAGGTCCGCGTCGATGGCCATCTGCTTGCCGGGCATCGCGTCCAGCTTGAATCTTGCGGCCACCTCCGAAACGCGCTCCGAGCCTTTGGTGATGACCAGAAAATTGACCAGCACGATGATGAGGAACACCACGAACCCGACGACGATGTTGCCCTGCAGCACGAACGTGCCGAACGTCTTGATGACCTGCCCGGCGGCGCCGGAATTCGTCAGGATCAGGCGCGTGGAGCTGACATTGAGTGCCACCCGGAACAGCGTACAGATCAGCAGGATGGACGGAAAGACGGAAAAGTCCAGCGCCGTGCGGATGTACATGGTGATGAGCAGGATGCTGAGCGAAAGCGTGATATTGAGGATAAACATCACGTCCAGCAGCCAGGTGGGCAGCGGGAGGATGATGAGCGAGATAATGATGATGACGAAGAGCGACACCACGTTGCTGTTCAGCTTTTTCATGCTCCGCCCGCCTCCTTCTTAAGCTGGAACACCCATGCCATGATCTCGGCAAGGACGGTATAGAACTCCTGCGGGATCTCGCGCCCGACTTCGACCGATTCGTAAAGCGCCCTCGCGAGCGGGCGGTTCTCCCTCATGGGGATGTTGTGCTGCTGCGCGATCTCGATGATCTTCAGCGCGATGTAATCCTGCCCTTTCGCCACGACAACGGGGGCGTTGTCCTTTTCCGCGTCATAGCGGAGCGCAACGGCGAAATGGGTCGGGTTCCTCACGACCACGTCCGCCGTGGGCACCTGCTGCATCATGCGCCGGCGGGCGGCCTGCGTCTGTACCTGCCTGATGCGGCTCTTGATCTCGGGGTTTCCTTCCAACTCCTTGTATTCCTCTTTGACCTCCTGTTTGGTCATGCGGATATTACGCTCGTATTCCCACCACTGGTATCCGAAGTCCAGCACGGCCATGGCGATGAACGCAATGGACATCTGGATGACGAGGTTCATGATGGCGGTCATCATATTGACGGTCGACTCGAAGACGTCGCCCTCCATCATGTTGATGCCCTGGGTGTAAAAATTTTTGATCTGCACATACAGAAGATAGGAAACCACGACGACTTTGGCGATGGCCTTCACAACTTCCACGGCGGAACGCAGGGAAAACAGTCGCTTCATGCCTTCGATGGGACTGATGTTGCTGAATTTGAACTTGATCTTTTCACCGGAGAACCTGAACCGCGTCTGCACGCCCGCGGCCAGCACGGCGACCAGAACGGAGACGATCATCACGGAGGCGGAAAGGAGCAGCACGGCGATGATCGCGTTGTTGCATGCCTTGAGCGCGAACTCCTTTTGGGCGGAGCTTTCGGTTTTCGCATAGCCGAGGTACTGGATGTAGAGGTTGCCGAAATAGCGGTATATGTAAGGCACCGTCATGCGCAGGGCAAGAAAAATAGTCAGGATCGACACGGCACTGATCACGTCGCTGCTCTGGAACAGATTGCCCTTTTTCCGTTCGTCTTCACGCCTTTTCGGCGTTGCTTTTTCAGTCTTTTCACTTGCCGAAGCCGAAGCCGCCATGGAATCCCCCCTTTTGCGGGCCGGTCGCCGATACGGGTCCGCTCCCGCTACATCATCAGGCCGTAGATCTGGCTGATCGTCTGAAACATCAGGGAGATCAGCTTTTCAATAAAGTCGGAAAGCGGAGGCACGAGAACAAGAATCGTCACGAAGCCGATAATGAGTTTCAGCTGGATTTCAATGGTGAAAATATCGATCTGCGGAACGGCGCGCATCATAAGGCCGATGCCCACCTGCGCGATCATCTGCACGGCGATCATGGGGAGAGCGAGCTGGGCGGCATAGATCAGCATGAGAGAGAACATCGCCGCCAGATTGCCGAACACATTTGCGGAAAGCAGTTGGCCGCCGTACGGAAGCGCCATGCCCAGCCTTACGAAAACGCGGATGAGCGTCAGGTGCGAATTGCTGGAAAAAAAGATCATCAGGTACATCGCGTTGATAACCGAGGCGGAAAGCGGCATGGCCAGGTTGCTCTGCGGGTCGTAGATCCTCGACATTGAGATGCCGACCTGCATGTCGATCTGTTCCCCGCCCATGATGATCACGGAGAGGAACATTTCGATGATAAAGCCGACCACAAAGCCGATGAGCAGTTCCTTCATGCACGCGAGGGCCATGACGAGAACCGACGAAATCTGCAGGTTCTGCTGCGGCACCAGCGGATAAGTGAAAACGGTGAGCATCAGCGAAAGCCCCACGCGCAACAGCGCGGGAAGGTTCTTCCTGCCCAGGATGGGGTTGAAGAAGATGCAGCCGGACATCCGCATGAAGATCAGCAGCAACAGGGTGAAATTGTAATCGAATTCCAGTGCGTTCGTCATTTCCTCAGCTCAGCTTCAAAATCATGTCGAATATGTACGTGGTAAAATCCTTCAGCGAATCGATCATCCAGGAGCCGAACACCATGAACACGACCAGGATGGCCACAAGCTTCGGCACGAATGACACCGTCTGCTCGTGGATCTGCGTCGCCGCCTGCAGGATGGAGATCACGAGGCCTACGCCCATGCTGACCAGCAGCAGGGGGGCCGAAACCTTCAGGATCGTGAGCATGGCCGCCTGCACGACCTGCATGATCTGTGAAACCGACATCCGGAACTTCCTTTCTCAGCTGAAGGGATCGGTCATAGGTTGAACGTCGCAACAAGGGTCCGGAACAACAGGTCCCACCCGTCCACAAGCACGAACAGCAGAAGCTTGAACGGAAGGGAGACCATGGCCGGCGGCAGCATCACCATGCCCATAGACATCAGCGTGCTGGAGACGATCATGTCGATGACAAGAAACGGGATGTAAATCAGGAAGCCGATGAGGAAGGCCCGCTTCAGTTCGCTTGTCATGAATGCGGGGATGACGACGGTGATGGAAAGGTCTTTCGGCTGCGTCGAGCTTTTGATTTTCCCGAGCTCCATAAAAAGATTGAGGTCCTCTTTTTTGGTGTTTTTCAGCATGAACTCCTTGAGCGGGTCGCTCGCCTTCTGCAGGAACTCCTGCTGGGTGATCTTGTTTTCCTTATACGGCACGTACGCGTCCGTATTGATCTTGGCGACGACCGGCGACATGATGAACAGCGACAGGAACAGCGAGATGCCGATGAGGACCTGATTCGGCGGCGTGTTCTGAAGTCCCAGGGCGTTGCGCAGGAACGAAAGCACAATAACGATGCGGGTAAAGCAGCTCGTCATGATAAGGATGGACGGAATGAGCGCAAGAATGGTCATCAGTTCGATGATGTCGAGAACGCCCCCGCTTTTGCCGTTGATGTCCACATTGACCGAGGCTGCCGACGCCTTCATGGGGACGAGGAAACAGAGGATCAGGCAAAGTGCGCAGAAGACCGCTATCTTCCTGACTTTTCCGCCTTTTTTCTTTCCGGCGCGCCGATCAGCGCTTTCCGATGTTATCTTTTTTGTCATGTCCCGTTAAATCCCATCTTCCCTTAAGCGCAGTGCTCAGGGCATCCATAAAATTGGGTGGCGCCGGCTGTTCCTCCTGACGGAGCAGCGACGGATCCAGCTCCTGCAGGATCTCCACCCGCTCGTTTGAAAACCCGATCAGATAACAGCGGCCGCAGATCTCTGCAATGAGAAGGCCCTTGTCCTGTGCGATGGCAACCCGCTCAAGAATGCGGATGTTGCTGGTATTCGCAATGCCGTTTGCCCTTTTTGTGAGGTACCGGCTCAGCCGGTAACAGCCGTACAACAGCACGGCCACAAGAACAAGCGATCCGAACAGCGGCAGAATATCAGACGCCGCGCTGAGAGGCATCCCGTACTGCGTCATTATTGCATCACCCGAGAATGCTGCTGACGGTTTTCATGATGCGGTCGGCTTTGAACGGCTTTACAATGAAATCCTTCGCGCCCTGTTTCAGCGCGTCCACGACCATTGCCTCCTGGCCCATGGCGGAACACATGATAACGTTGGCGGCGGGATCGATCTGCTTGATCTGCTTCAGCGCTTCCAGCCCGTCCATGACGGGCATGGTGATGTCCATGATGACAAGGTCCGGCTTCTCAACGGGAAAATTCGTGACGGCGACCTGTCCGTTGTTCGCTTCGATGATATTGGTGTAACCGTTCTTGGCCAGCGTATCTTTGATCATCATACGCATAAAGGCGGCGTCGTCCACCAGCATGATCTTCTTGTTCATTGTAGATCCTCCTAATATACTGAATGATAAATTTCAGGCTGTGTCAAAGTATTTTCATGATCTCGCTGCTGTTGATGACCTCCGTAATACGCACCCCATAGTTGTCGTCCACAACAACCACATTGCCCTTTGCTATGGCTTTGCCATTTACGTAAACATCTACCTGAGAGCCGGCCTGGCGGTTCAGTTCGACAATGGTTCCGGCGGAAAAGTCCAGGATCTCTTTGATCTTTTTGGAGGTTCGGCCGATTTCGACCGTGATCTGCAGCGGCACGGACATGATCATACCGAGATTGGTGGATTCGCCCTGGCTCAGTTTGATGTCCTCTTTGTCAAAACTCGGGTAAATGGCGCCCGAAACGCTGTAACTTTTCCCGGGGTCTACCTGAGCGGAATAATACGGCTGCGGCGCCTGCATCTGGGGAGGATATGGCACCGGCGGATTTGTCTGGGCATAGGCGTATACGGGCGGTTGAGCGGAAGGCTGAACCGCAACCGGCGCGGCCGCGGGAGGAACAGGGGCCGGCGGAGCGGGGGATACAGGTACTGTTTGCGGGCCCGTCTGCACGGGAGCTTGAGGAACGGGTGCGGCGGGCGCTGCAGCCTGCGCGGGGGCCTGAAGATCAGGCACGGCAGACGATGGCGCCTGCACGGGAGCTTGAGGGGCCTCCGGCTGTGCGGCCTGCTGTGCGGCCTGCGGTACGGCCTCCGGCTCCGCGGACGCTTTTTCCGCTTCCTGGGGCTCCAAGCCGAAATTGGAGACAAGCTTCTTCGCGAGATCCAGCCGCATGACGTTGATGAAGGTACTGTTGACCTTGTCACCGATCATCAGGTTAAAGTAAATGGCCACAACGTCTTCGTCGCCTTGGAGATACATTTCCTTGAACTGCTCGGAACTTTCGATGGTAAAGGAAGACGGCGGCGAAATATTGATGGTACGGTTCAAAAACTGAGACAGCGCGGTCGCTGCGGCGCCCATCATCTGGTTCATGACCTCGCAGATCGCGCCGATGTTCATCTCGTCCATGACGAATTCGTGGTCTGAAAAGTCCGTCTGCAGCAGCAGGCCGACGATCTCCTTTACGTCGGTCTCCTTGAGGATCAGAAGATTGTTCCCGTCAAGGCCGGCGACATATTTGATTTCAACGCCGATGGCCGGCTCGAAAGTTTTTATGTCAAAGTCGCTCGTTTTAATGACCTCTACCCGCGGCGTTGTGATATTAACAGGCTGTCCCAGTAGCTGCGAGACGGAAGTTGCGGAGGAACCCATGCTGATATTCAGAATTTCGCCGATCGCATCAATTTCCATACTGGACAGGACGCTCGCTCCGTTCGATGCCAACGCAATCACCTTTTTTCAAATTAATTTGATTAAAGCACTTTCTCTATCTTTACAGCATAGTGTTTTTTCTTTGTCCCCATCGTGCCGGTAAACCATGGAAGTTTTTCAACTTTGACGACCATGGACCCCTCCGTCACCTGGGTGTTCAGCAGGATGATGTCGTCTCTCTGAAGGTCAAGAAGCTCACGCAGCGTGATCTGCGTCTCTCCCAAGACGGCGGCCACGGTGAGGGGCGTGTCCTTAAGCTCCGCCAAAATATTGTCTCTGCGGCGCCTTTCAACCTTCGGGTCGTCCTTCCTGTTGATCTTGACATATTTGGAATCGAAACTCTTGAAGATCTCTTCCAGGGAACTCGCCGGCAGACAGACGTTTATGTTCCCTTTCAGGCTGCCCAGCACCACCTCGACGACGACAATGGCCACCGACTCGTCCTGCTGAATGAACTGAATGGTCTGTGCGTTGGTTTCAATGGAGTCCATGCTGAACGATACGTCCTGATAGTTGCTCCAGGCGTCTTTCATCAGCCCGGAAATCTGTTTGAAAACATAATTGAGCAGCGAAAGCTCAATCTCCGTGTAATCGCGGTCGACCATATAGCCGGAGCCGTCGCCGCCCAGCATTCGGTCCAGAATACAGAAGGAAACCGGCCTCGACATCTCCATCAGAATATGCTTGTCCTCCACGTTGTACTCATGGCTGTGAAGGCCCATGACGGATACCAGCAGGGAATCGTTGAGGGCGTTTCCAAACTCCCGGTATTCCTCCTCTTCCACCTGAATGACGGTCGCCTGACAGGACATACGCAGCATGCCGGAAAGCTGAAGCGAAAGCAGACGGGAAAAGCTTTCAAAGATATTCTGCAGAAAACGTATCTGCTCGCGCGTGAATTTTTTCGGTGAAGTGAAGTCGTAGTCCTTGATCTTTGGACCCGAGCTCTGCTCTTCGATCTCCTTGATATCCATATTGCCGCTTTGCAGATTTCCAAGAAGTTCGTCGATTTGCTGCTGCGATAAAACTTCTGCCATTCCATACCCACCTTCTCGCACAAAATCTGCTAAGTGTTCTATAAAAACCGCCCGGTCCCGTGCGGCGGGCCTGCGGGAATTTTCAAAAGGAATCCGGAGCGGACCGGCGTTCTCTGCCGCCGGCCCGGATGTCCGGAGAGAAACCGCCGTTCTGAACGGCGGAAAATCCGTGTGCCGTTATCCTTGTGCCGTCCTGGCGCTGTGTTTTCCGGGAGTGATGCGCTTTACCGCGGGTTTTGCCGGAGCGCTTTCCCGGCCGCTGTTTTTGGTTTCGCGGGCCGCGTCCGGCTCTCCCCTGGCGGCAACCAGATCCTTATAGATCCGCCGCCGGTAGTCCACCACTTTCCGTACGATCTCTTCCCGCTTTTCGCATACCAGAAAATATTTGCCGTTCGTCAGCAGGACCTTTGTTTCCGGGATGTTCTCAATCGTTTCGATCAGGTCGCTGTTCAGCGTGAACAGCGTCCCGTTCAGCTGCGTCAGCTCGATCATACCCATTCACCCCTTCCTCATCAGGGCCGCCTCTGTCCCGGCTTTTCCGGGAACAGGGGCGGGCCGCGTGGGTACTTCATGTTGACCAGGGTCTGCAGCATCTCGTCCGCGACGGTGATGATCTTCGTATTCGCCTGGTAGCCTCTTTCGTATACGATCATGTTGGAAAGCTGCGTGGCGAGATCCACATTGGAGGATTCGAGCACGCCGGTGATCAGCGAGCCGGTCGAGCCCTGCCCCGCGCCGTAGGCGTTCGCCGCGCCGGAACTGCCGTTGCTTTTATAGTAGGAACCGCCCGCCTCGTCGAGGCCGCCGGGATTGTTGAAATATGCGACGCCGATGCGGCCGATCGTAACGGACTTGCCGTTCGCATCCGTCGCCGTAATGGTGCCGTCGCCGGCGATTTTAATGTCTTTCAGCGAGTTCGCGGTGGTGTCGTAGCTGATCTTCTGGAGCGTTACGATTCCTCCGACGGGCGTGGTCGCCTGATCTTTCCATGTTGCTGGGGTCGTGGCCGTGACACTGGTCCCTGTGCCAATATCGGAAGCCAGTTTTCCGTCGGTCGTACCACCCCCGGTTGTCGTGGTGGGAACCGCGCCCGTGCCTTTGCCGAAGGTTGCATCGGTAGAGGTCGTATCGATCGCGCTGTTGTTGGCGCCGAGGATGAAATTCCCGTTGCCGTCAGTCAGGTAGCCGTCGACAAACTGAAGCTGGCCCACGCGCGTATATTTATAGCTGGTAGGATTGCCGCTTGCGTCGACCCCGCTGCCGTCCTGCACGATGTAATAGCCTTCGCCGTTGATGTAGCAGTCGCTGGAGCGCCCCGTTGAATCCTCGCCGCCTTTGGTGGTATCGACGGTGACGTTTGTCGCCGTCGCGCCGAAGCCGACCTGCATGGGGTTGTTGCCGGCCACGCCCGCGGCGCTGTTCCCGCCGGAGGCCGCCGTCACGGTCTGATACATGGTGTCGCGGAACGAGGTGTCGCTGCCTTTGAACGCGTAGGTGTTCACGTTCGCGATGTTGTTGCCGACTACGTCCATGGCCGTCTGGTGTGCTTTCAGGCCGGCGATTGCGGACGTCATTGCTTTCATCATAGGACAAATT
>JAEZRH010000009.1 GCA_023412845.1 Bacillota bacterium | reverse complement strand
AACGCCACCGTTCAAGGCAAATTTGCTTTCTTGGGTGCCTTTCTGCTGGGCGCTGTTTTTTAGACAGCCGGTCTCTGCGCTCCGTCCTTGTATTTTGCCACGATCATGTTGGCGCATTTGTAAACATCGCCGCCGCCCAGCGTAAGGATGAGGTCGCCGTCTTTCGCGTTTTCGACCATATAATCAGCGATCTCTTCGAATGTCCTGAACCAGACGCACCCCGGGATTTTATCCGCAAGGTCCTTGGCGTAAATATTGTAGGTATTGGTTTCTCGCACCGCGAGGATTTCCGAAAGAACGACCCGGTCCGCGGTCTGGAGCGCTTTTGCAAAATCGTCCAGCAGCATATAGGTCCGGGAATAGGTGTGAGGCTGAAAAACGGCCCAGACGCGCTCAAACCCCATATCCTTCGCAGCGGAGAGCGTTGCGGCCACTTCGGTGGGGTGGTGCGCGAAGTCGTCGGCCACCGTCACGCCGTTGTATTCCCCAAGCATTTCGAAGCGGCGGTGGACTCCCGTAAAGGCGTGCAGGCTTTTTACGATGTTTTCCGTCTCCACGCCGAGATAATCCGCGGTGGCAAAAGCCGCCAGCGCGTTGTAGATGTTATGCTTTCCCGGTACGCTCAGCTTCACTTCCGCGATCGGCTTCCCGTTTTTCAGGACGCTGAACTGCTCCCTTGCGCGGCAGGAGTCCTGAATATCGCCAGCGCTGTAGTCGTTGCCTTTCCCGAAGCCATACGTGATGATGCGCGCGTTGGAGATGCCCTCCACCGCTTTCATGGCATTTTCGTTGTCGCCGTTCACGACGATCGCTCCGGAGGTCTGCAGAGAGAACTGATGGAACGATTTGATGGTGTTCTCCACGGTGCCGAAATAATCCAGATGGTCGTTGTCGATGTTGAGGATAATGGAAACCGCGGGATGAAGCTGCAAAAACGTGTCGACATATTCGCAGGCTTCGCAGACGATGGTCTCGGACTTTCCCACCCGGCCGTTGCCGTTTATCAGGGGAAGCTTTCCTCCGATGATCGCGGAAGGATCGCGACCGGCCTCCAGAAGGATCTGCGTGATCATCGCCGTGGTCGTTGTTTTTCCGTGCGTTCCGGAAACGGCCACGGTGTTTTTATACCGGCGCGTCACCATGCCGAGCATGACGGAACGTTCCACGGCGGGAATGCCTTTCTGCCGCGCGGAGACAAGTTCCGGATTGTCGGACTTGATTGCCGCGGAATAGACGACGAGTTCCGCGCCGTCCACATTTTCCGCTTTTTGCCCCATGAAGACGGGGATCCCGTACGAGCGGATGCGCGCAAGCGTATCCGATTCGTTGGTGTCAGAGCCTGTCAGCTCATATCCTTTATGAAGAAGTATCTCTGCGATCGGGCACATGCCGGAACCGCCGATACCGATGAAGTGTATCTTTTTGACCGAAGACAGAAGATCACGTTTTTCCATTCGAAAGCGCTCCTTTATTGTAAACGTGTAAGGTCTTAGCGGTAATCATTACATAAATATATTGCCAAACATATTAATAATAAACATCTTTCCGAAGAATTGCAAATATAAATAATTTTTTCGTTCCCTGACGATTGGAACGGCGGTCGCCCTCCTTCATATTATGGCGTAAGAACTATACGGAGGCTTTGTCGAAATGAGAAATTACAGCTTTGGCGTACTAGGAGGCGACCGCAGGCAGATCGCTTTGGCGGAATCCCTCGCCGCAAGCGGTTTTGCGGTCTATATATGCGGCTTCGATAGCGCGGAATTCTCCCAATCGGTAAAAAAAACGCCGTTCGACGATCTGGTGCGGCAGTGCGAGATCATAATCCTTCCGCTGCCGGTGACGGACGACGGCTTGAATGTCAAGATGGAATTCAGTGAGGAAAGAATTACGCTGGACGACGGTTTTGCCCAGAAAATGAATGGCAAACGTGTGTTCGGTGGGATGATGGAAAGGCTTTACCGCACTAGTTCGCTCTGGAAAAACATCCGGTCCGAAGACTACTACATGCGCGATGACTTTGCCATCCGCAACGCCGTGCCGACGGCGGAAGGGGCGATTGAGATCGCCATGCGGGAGTACCCCGGCACCGTAAGCGGCAGCCGCTGCCTTGTGGCGGGTTTCGGCCGGGTCGGCAAAACGCTTGCAAGGATGCTGCAGGGCATCGGCGCGCAGGTCACGGTCAGCGCGCGCCGCCCGTCGGACATCGCCTGGATCGAGTCGGACGGGTACCGTTCCGCCGTCACGGGCAGAATCGGCTCTCAGGAACAGTACGATATTATTTTCAATACCATTCCCGCAATGATCTTCAACCGGAAGGTTTTGTCCGAGCTGCGGAGCTGCTCCCTGCTCGTCGACCTTGCGTCCGCGCCGGGCGGGGTCGATTTTGAAGCCGCCAAAAAAATCGGCATCAAGGCAATTCTGGCGCCGTCGCTTCCCAACAGGGTCGCTCCCAAGACGGCCGGAGAGATCATTAAAGACACGGTCTGCCGTATGATAGGGGAGTGAGGCATTATGGAAAAAAAGGTTTTCGGGTTCGCCATGTGCGGTTCTTTCTGCACGTTCCGCAGCGTAATCGACGAGATGCGGAAAATCCAGCAGCTCGGGTATGAACTACTGCCGATCATGTCGTACAACGCCGGTGAAACGGACACACGGTTCGGCAGGGCCGAGGATTTTATCTGGGAAGTCGAAGACATCTGCGGAAAAAAGATCATCAAAAGCATTGTCGCCGCTGAGCCGATCGGCCCCAAAAAACTCGTGGACCTTATGATCGTGGCGCCGTGCACGGGGAATACCCTTTCGAAACTAGCGAACGGCATCACGGATACGCCGGTGACCATGGCGGTGAAATCCAGCCTGCGCATCGGGCTGCCCGTTGTTCTGGCTCCCGCCACGAACGACGCGCTCGCCGCTTCCGCCTCCAATATCGGTAAGCTTTTGAACACAAAAAACGTTTATTTTGTACCCATGTCGCAGGACAATCCAGAAAAAAAGCCGTTTTCCCTCGTCTCGCATTTCGATCTGATTCTTCCCACCGCCCTTTCCGCGCTGGAAGGGCAGCAGCTGCAGCCGGTCTTCCGCTAAACTATGTAAAAGAATATCCGCCGTCCTTGCTATTTTGCTTTCGGTTGTGGTATGATACAGCCGGAAAGGGACGGTGGCGGGGATGCTTTACTGTTCAAAATGCGAAACGCTCAGCCTAGACGGGGAAACCTGCCCCATGTGCGGAGGAAAGAAACTGCGGCCGGTCCGGCCGGACGATCCGGTTCTGCTGCTCACCACAGGCGGTGAAGAAAGTCAGCGGATCTGCAGCGCGTTTGAAGACGCCGGGATTCCGCACGAAGCGCGTCCGCTCGGCACCGGCGGCATCATGAGGATCTATACCGGAGGCCCGGACAACACCTCTGACGTCCGTATTTTCGTGCCGTATCAGACGGTTGAGCAGTGCAGGGAGATATTGACCGATATCGGCGTTCTGAACGAAAGCGGGGAACCCGACGGGCTATCCGGAGAAAAGCTTTCCGAAAAATCTTTGAGCCGCGGCTGGCGCGCATCCAGAAGAATTTTTTCCGCGTTTCTGCTTCTTCTTGCGATTGTGCTGGTGGTTGCTCTGTCGGATGATCTCGTGAACCTTATCAAATCGCTGTTTGGGCGCTGACAGATATCGAAAACCGGAGACGGCGTTTTCCGTCTCCGGTTTTTTCTCCGCTTTTATGTTTTTGCCTTTTCCGTATGTATCCGGTCCTTCACTTTTCGCCTTCTGAAGGTTTCCGGCTTGAATTCTGAAAGGAAAACGGCCGCGAAGATGAGGACAAAGCCGATAAAAGTCTGTACGGTCACGGATTCGCCAAGAACGATAATCCCGAAAATCGTGCCGAATACCGACTCCAGCGCCATGATCAGTGAGGCCTCCGACGGGTCCATGTATTTCTGGCAGACCATCTGCAGCACGAACGCGATCATCGTGCTGAAAACCGCCAGATACAGAAGGGAAAATACGGTGCCGGTCTGTATCTGCGCCGGAAACGGTTCCGTCAGCACGGCGATGGGCAAAGTCACAAGCAGGCAAAATAACGACTGCATCACGGTCAGCAGGATCGGATCCCTTTTTTCGGTGAAAATGTCGATCGCAACGATTTGAAAAGAGAAGCACAGCCCGCAGCAAAGCGACAGCAGATCGCCAAAACCAACGGTAAAGCCTTCTTCAACGGAAAGCAGCCCGACGCCCGCGACGCAGAGAAAGGCCGCGATAACATTCTGCAGTTTCGGCCTGCGGTGCTTCACCGCCCAATATAGAAAAGGGACGATCACGCAGTAAACAGACGTCAGAAATGCGTTTTTCCCCGCCGTCGTGTATTTTATCCCGTAGGTCTGAAACTCAAAACCGGCTGCTCCCAGAATTCCTATGACCGCGCCTCCCGCCAGATCGGGAAGGCGGATATTTTTCAGCTTTCTGAAAAAGACTATGCACATCAGCAGAAATGCAAGACCAAATCGGATTGAGATCAGGTAAGACGGCGGCAGGGAACGGGTCGTGTCCTTTACCACAACGAACGCGCTTCCCCAGATAATGGTGGCCGCGAGCAGGCCGAGTTCCGCCGCGCGGGTCGTGTTCCGGATTTTTTTCACACAATGCACCTCAAATCATAGACACAGTCAACATTATAGCATCTGTCTTTGAGGCGCGCAACACCGGCGCGGCGCAGGGCGGGAAAATCTTTCCGGGAGCCGGAGGATTCATTCTTTCATAAGCACATTGATTGTGATATAATAATATTCAATTGAACCGAATTTCTTTTGGAGATGAAAATCAGGATGACAGGAATTGAACAGCGCCCCGTTTGTGACGGCGTCAATTTCAGAAGCATCAGGGACAGCCGTTTTAAAACGGAACGCATGTCCATCCATTTTTTATTGCCGCTTGAAACGGATTCCGTATCCGCCAATGCCATTCTGCCGTTTCTGCTTTCCCGCGCCAGCAGAAAATACCCGGACTACACCAAACTGAACGAACACCTGGAGGAGCTTTACGGAGCCGTCTTGGACGCCGACGTGCAGAAGCTGGGCGACGTTCAGGTGCTTTCCGTTTCCGCCTCCGGCATTGCCGACCGTTATTCGCTGAAAGGGGAGCAGATCGCCGCGGAGCTTTCGCGCCTTCTGTGCAGCATGGTGTTCGACCCTCCGTTTGAGGACGGGCTGTTCCCGCAGGATGGATTCGTGCAGGAGCAGCGCCAGTTGATCGAGATGCTCCGCTCCGAGTTCAACGACAAGCGCGCCTATGCCTTGCGCCGGTGTGAAGAGATCATGTGTGCCGGCGAACCGTACGGCATCGGCCGGTGCGGCACGGAGGAGGATATCCGCGGATTGAAGCGGGAAGACCTCACCAAAGCATGGAGCGATATGATCCACCGCGCAAGAGCCGAAATCATGGTCCTTGGCGACTGCGACCCGAATCCGGTCTTTGAGAACTTCTCCGCCGCTTTCCGCAATCTCGGCCGCGGAACGGCTGCCGACTGCGGAACGAAAATCGTCCGCTCGGCGGCAAGGGCGGACGAAACGACCGAAAATATGGATGTGGCGCAGTCGAAGCTTGTGCTCGGATTCCGGACAGGCAGTGCGGAGCCGGACGCTTCGGTGCCCGCCGTCAAGCTGATGAGCGCCGTTTTCGGCGGTACGCCGAACTCCAAGCTCTTTTTGAACGTCCGCGAA
Source organism: Bacillota bacterium (assembly GCA_023412845.1). Lineage (GTDB taxonomy): Bacteria > Bacillota > Clostridia > Oscillospirales > Acutalibacteraceae > Thermocaproicibacter. The sequence goes on along the minus strand of JAEZRH010000009.1, from coordinate 7,090 downwards.
AAGCTGAGCCTTTGCTATTACTGCAGCTCCGTCTATTTCCCCATGAAGGGGATCATGATGGTCCAGAGCGGCGTGGAAACGAAAAACATCGAACGCGCCAAGGCGGAAATCCTCAACCAGTTGGAAGAAGTCAAACAGGGTAATTTTACGGACGATGAACTGAATGCCGCGAAGCTGAGCCTGTGCAACAGCTACCGGACGCTCGGCGTCTCTCTCGACGGTCTTGAGGCATGGGATCTGTCCAAGACCTTTTCGGCTCCCGGCCTGCGGCCGGAAGAAGAAGCGGCTACGATCAGCGCCGTGACGCGTGAAGAAGTCATGAAAACCGCCGAAGCCGTTACGCTGGATACGGTCTACTGCCTGAGGGGAAACGAGGTGAAAGCCGAATGAGCACGATGAAGGAAATCAAAAGCGAAAGGGCCGGAGAACGGTATTTCGAGGTCCAGCATCCATCCGGCCTGAAAATTCTTATTTACCCGAAAGAGAAAAACAGTTCGACCTATGCGATCTTCGGCACAAGGTACGGCTCCGTCGACAACTGTTTCCGCGTGACCGGGGAACCGGAACCGCACTGTGTCCCGAACGGAATCGCGCACTATCTCGAACACAAGCTGTTCGAGAGCGAAGACGGAGACGCCTTCGCTCGCTATGCGAAAACGGGAGCTTCCGCAAACGCCTATACTTCATTCGACATGACCTGTTATCTGTTCAGCTGCACGGCCAACGTTTACGAATCCCTCGAGATTCTGCTCGATTTCGTCCAATCCCCTTATTTCACCGAGCAGACCGTAAAGAAGGAACAGGGCATCATCGGTCAGGAGATTCGAATGTACGACGACGACCCGCAGTGGCGCGTGCTTTTCAATCTGCTGGGGGCCCTTTACCATACGCACCCGGTCAAGATCGACATTGCCGGTACGACGGACAGCATTGCCAAAATCACGCCGGAGCTGCTTTACCAGTGCTACGGGACCTTCTATAACCTGAACAACATGGTCCTCTGCATCGCGGGAAATATAGAGCCGGAGCGTGTTCTCTCGCTCTGCGACAAAATGCTGAAACCGTCGAAGCCCGTCGACGTCGAGCGCATTTTCGAGCGGGAACCGGAAGAGATCGTCAGAGAAAGGGTGGAGCAAAAGCTTGCCGTAGCGGTCCCAATGTTTGAACTCGGCTTTAAGGAATCCGCGAAAAACGGCAGAGCCACCGCAAAACAGCTTGCGGAAACGGAAATTCTGCTGGAAGCTATCTCTTCTCCGTCTTCGCCGCTTTTCCGCAGACTGTTGGATGCCGGCCTGATCAACGAGGCATCCTTCGGCCATGAATATTTCGAAGGCCCCGGTTTCGCTTCCGTCATTTTCTCCGGGGAATCGAAGGACCCCGACGCCGTTGCGGATGAGATTCGCAGAGAAATCTCGAAAGTACGCAGGGAAGGCCTTGATCCCCGCGCGTTCGAGCGAGCTAAAAAGTCCGTGTACGGGCGAAACATCGCCGCCCTCAATAATGTGGGCAGCATTGCCAATTCTCTGGTGTCGCTTACCTTCGCGGGCCGGGAACTGTTCGAGTATATCGACGCGGCTGCCTGCGCCGACCTTGATTCCGTTGCGGCGCGTTTCGTCACGCAGCTGAAGCCGGAAGTTTCCGCGCTGTCTGTTGTGTTGCCGTCGGCATAGTCGGTTTCGGCCGGGGTAGGGCTATGTGAAAATCCCGGGTTCTGCCGGCCCGGACAGTTTAGGGACGGCTCCCGCAGACAAAAAGTGCTATCGGGAGTTTCCCCAGACTCTCACGCCAATCGCAGCACGAAATTTTTTCCTCGCTGGATGGCGCGTCTTGACCGCACAGGTACTGTGCACGCCGTATACTTTACATTAAGAAATGGGTGGTAAGACATGTATCATGTTCAGTTCCCGGGACTGGGGTTCAGCTTTACGATCAATCCCGTCGCCTTTACCATCGGAGGCCATGCCTTTGCATGGTACGGCATCATTATTGCCGTGGGATTCCTGCTTGCGTTCGCCTATGTGATAAGAAGCTGCAAAAGTTTCCGCATGGACGAAGATAAATTCATCGACGTTGTCATCGTCGGCATCATCGGCGGCGTCATCGGCGCGAGACTGTACTATGTGCTTTTCTCCACAAGCGACCAGTATATCAAAAACCCAGTCAGTGTGTTTTATATCTGGGAAGGCGGCCTCGGAATCTACGGAGGCATCATCGGCGGCCTTCTCTGCGGCGTGCTGATAGCGAAACTCCATAAACTGAACATCGCCGCCGTTCTGGACATGGCGTCTCTCGGCTTTCTCATCGGCCAGTCGGTCGGCAGGTGGGGCAATTTTGTCAACCAGGAGGCGTTCGGTTCGGCCACCAATCTGCCTTGGCGCATGGTCAGCGAAAGAACGGATATCATTTCGTCGACCGGAGTTCATCCATGCTTTTTTTACGAGTCCATGTGGTGCCTGATCGGCTTTATCCTGCTACATATCTTCAGCAGAAAATACAGAAGATACGACGGACAGGTCTTTCTTCTTTACGTGCTCTGGTACGGAATCGGCCGGTTCTTTATTGAGGGTCTGCGTACCGACAGCCTGATTACCCCGTTCCTGTCGTTGAGGATCTCGCAGGTGGTGGCCGCCGTATCGGTGGCGGCGGCGATCGCTTTGCTGGTCGTTTTCCGCAGGCGCACGGCTCTGACGGGCTGCGGCTTGCCGAAGATCATGGAGCTCAACTCCATTGTGGACGAAGTTCCTCAGGCCAAGCAGGAAGGAGAAGAGCCGATCCTGGCGGACGGGACCAGCACCATCTTTGAAAATGTCGAGGACGCCCAAAAGGTCCTTGCCGGCGAGTCCATCCGCGAAGAGGAAGAACTTCCCCAAAAAGGGCAGCCTGCGCAGGAGCGGCCGGAGAAAGCCGCGGGAACTGCCGGAACCGAAAAGGGTAAAACAGCTGATGATGAGACAACGGCTGAAAAGGACAATAACCCTCCGGAGGTAAAATAAGAGATGGCAAAACTGCTCGACGGAAAAACCGTATCCGCTGAGACCCGCGCGCAGGTTGCGCTGGAAGCGGAAGAACTGCGCAGAAAAGGGATCGCTCCGGGGCTTGCCGTGGTGATCGTAGGCAACGATCCGGCTTCCAGAACCTATGTCAACAATAAAAAGAAGGCCTGCGCCGCCGCTGGGATTTATTCGGAAGAATATGCTCTGCCGGAAACGGTCGGTCAGGAGGAACTGCTGGCCCTCGTCCGCAAGCTGAATGAAAAAGAAGATATCAACGGGATCCTGGTGCAGCTTCCGCTGCCTTCGGGCCTCGACGAACAGTCGGTGATTGAAACGATCGATCCGCGCAAAGACGTCGACGCGTTCCATCCGTCCAACGTCGGGAGGATCATGACGGGGAACTACCATTTCGTTCCCTGCACGCCTGCGGGCATTATGCAGCTTCTGTACCACGAGTCCGTTGAAATCGAAGGCAAAAACTGCGTGGTGCTCGGCCGCAGCAACATTGTAGGCAAACCGATGGCTATGCTGCTGATGCATGAAAACGGCACGGTGACCATCTGCCACAGCAAAACACGCAATCTGAAGGCAATCTGCCGGAACGCGGACATCCTTGTCGCGGCGGTCGGAAAACCCAAATTCGTTACCGCCGACATGGTAAAGCCGGGAGCCGTTGTCGTTGATGTAGGTATGGACCGCGACGAAGAAGGCAAGCGCTGCGGAGATGTCGATTTCGCAGCCGTGGAGCCCCTGGCATCGTATATCACTCCTGTCCCGGGCGGCGTAGGACCGATGACGATTGCCATGCTGCTGAAAAACACGGTTACGGCGGCGAAAATCCAGAACGGGATTCCTGTTCGCTAATAAGTTGAGGTCTTTTACATGGGCGACCTTTTGCATACCATAAAATCTCCGGAAGATCTGAAGCGCCTTTCGGGGGAAGAACTGACGCAGCTTTGCGGAGAAATCCGGGAAAAGATCATCGAGACCGTCTCCACGAACGGAGGACATCTTGCATCGAACCTAGGCGTTGTAGAGCTTACCGTTGCCCTGCAGCGCGTTTTCAGTTCACCGGAAGACAAGATCGTCTGGGATGTCGGGCATCAGGCCTACACCCACAAAATGCTGACCGGCAGATGCGACAGGATCGGGACGATCCGCACACAGGGTGGGCTTTCCGGTTTTCCGAACCGGAATGAAAGCGTTTACGACCCCTTTACGACAGGCCACAGCAGCACTTCCATTTCGGCGGCGCTCGGCCTTGCCAAGGCCAAGGAGCTGACCGGCGAAAAAGGCTGCGTCGTGGCCGTCATCGGCGATGGGGCGCTTTCCGGCGGACTGGCTTACGAAGGGCTGAACAACGCCGGGCGGTTCAATAAAAACTTCATTGTCATCCTGAACGACAACAAAATGTCCATTTCGAGGAATGTCGGCTCCATGGCGCGCTATCTTGCGCGCATCCGGACCGAACCTTCGTACCTGCGCTTCAAGGGGAATGTTGAAAATACGCTCAACCACATCCCCGGCGTCGGCCAGCCTGTGAAAAAAGCCCTGATCCGTTCAAAATCCGTGCTGAAACAGCTGATGTACAACAGCACGATCTTTGAGGATATGGGGTTCTTCTATTACGGGCCTTTCGACGGGCACAATGTCGCAAAGTTGATCGAAGTGTTCGACAACGTGAAAAATATCGACCATCCCGTCTTTCTGCATGTGCTTACCAAAAAAGGCAAGGGATATCCCTTTGCGGAGCAGAACCCGGGCGCATTCCACGGAGTCGGCAGTTTCGACGTGAAAACCGGCAAGGCTGCCGCTTCCGGGGAATGTTTTTCTTCTGTTTTCGGGAGAATCCTTTGCGGGTTTGCAAAGGAAGACGACAAAATCTGTGCGGTGACGGCGGCCATGCAGTCTGGAACAGGACTTACGCAGTTTGCCGAAACGTTCCCGAAGCGGTTTTTCGATACCGGAATCGCCGAAGAGCATGCAGTGACGTTCTGCGGCGGGCTTGCCGCGGGCGGGCTGCTCCCGGTTTTTGCGGTATACTCTTCCTTCCTGCAGCGCGGATACGACCAGATGATCCACGACGTTGCCGTTCAGGGGGTGAAAGTCGTTCTGGCCGTGGACCGGTGCGGCGTCGTCGGAGAGGACGGCGTGACGCATCAGGGGATGTTCGACGCCGCCTATCTCAGCACGATCCCGAACATCACGGTTTTTTCCCCCGCTTATTACGACGAGCTCCGTACATGCCTGCGCCTTGCGCTTTACGACTACCCGGGCCTTGCGGCGGTGCGCTACCCGCGGGGAGGGCAGCTGTTCCGCCCGGCGGACTTCGTGCCTTCCGGCCGTCCGGCGGATTTCTATGGGGATGCGGATTCCCCGGTCGCGATCGTGACATACGGGCGGCTTTTTTCTTATGCCTGCCTCGCTTTGTCAAAGCTGAAAAGCGACGGCATATCGGCGGAGATCGTTAAGCTGAACCGGATCTTTCCGATTGACCGCGCCGCTATGGAAGAGGTTCTCGGCAGAAAATGCGTTTTCTTTTTTGAAGAAGGGGTCGAAGACGGGGGAATCGGTGAAAAATTTGGCTTTTCCCTAAGCCGGATGGGCTTCTCCGGAAAATTTTATCTCCATGCGATGCTGGGATTCATCCCCCATGCTTCCGTGGAAGAGATTCTTCACCGGTACGGTCTCGACGACACCGGCATGGTTAGGACGATTCGGATGGAGTGCGCAAATCAATGAAACAAAGACTTGACAGCTTGATTTTTGAACGCGGCCTTTCCGAAAGCCGCGAAAAGGCCAAGATCACGGTAATGATGGGTCTCGTCTATGTCGACGGACAAAAGCAGGATAAACCGGGGACCATGCTTTCCGATACCGTGAAAATCGAAGTCCGCGGAGAAGCGCTTCCCTATGTGAGCCGCGGCGGACTGAAACTGGCAAAGGCCGTTTCCGCCTTTGCGATCGACCTCGCCGGAAAGACCGCGATGGATATCGGCGCTTCAACCGGCGGCTTTACGGATTGCATGTTGCAAAACGGCGCCCGCAGGGTGTATGCTATTGACGTCGGCTACGGGCAGCTTGCCTGGAAGCTCCGCTCTGACCCGCGCGTCGTCAACCTGGAGCGCACCAACGTGCGGTACCTCAGGCCCGAACAGGTGCCGGAGCCGATCGATTTTTTCAGTGTGGACGTTGCCTTTATTTCGCTGAAGCTTGTGCTTCCCGTGGCGCGAGCCTTTCTTGCGGAAGGCGGGCTCGGGGTATGCCTGATCAAACCGCAGTTCGAAGCCGGCCGCGAAAAGGTCGGCAAAAAGGGCGTCGTGCGCGACGTGGGCGTGCATGTCGATGTGGTAAGGGAACTGACGGGTTTCGCCCTTGAAAACGGATTTTCCCTGCTCGGCCTGACTTACTCGCCCGTAAAAGGCCCGGAAGGGAATATCGAATACCTGATGTTCGTGCAGAAATCGGACGCGCCGGTCTCCTGTTCTCCGGATATCGACCTGCTGGTAAAAGAATCACACCGTATGCTGAATGGTGGTGATTCCGGTTGAAAATCGCGGTTCTTCCGAATCTTGACAAAAAACAGGCCCGCTACCATACCCTTCAGGTGATAGAAAAACTGCAGTCCCTCGGCGTTGAAGTCCTGATGGAAGAGCGCCTGAAGACTGTTTTTGAAAAGCCCCGGATTTCCTTTCTCCCGGATTTCGATACGGTGCTGCGCTCCTGCGACATGGTGATCGTCATCGGCGGCGACGGCACCATCATACATTTTGCAAGGCACGCGGCCGAAGCGGAAAAGCCGCTGCTCGGGGTCAATATCGGCAGGCTGGGCTTTGTCGCCGAACTGGAACCGGACGAGATCAATGAACTGGACAAGCTTGCGGCGGGGGAGTTCCAGATCGAAAACCGCATGATGCTGCAGGTAAGCTATACGGAAAACGGCCAGCAGAAAAAATGTCACGTGCTGAACGACGCCGTCGTTTCGAGAAACGCGCTCTCTCCCATGCCGGATTATAAAGTCGGTTTCCGGGGGATGACGGTCTGCAATTTCCGCGGGGACGGGCTGATCGTCGCCACGCCGACCGGTTCCACGGCAT
>JAEZRH010000145.1 GCA_023412845.1 Bacillota bacterium | reverse complement strand
GCGGTATCCCGCGCGGAAAAAATGGGGTACACGTTCAATGTCGGGCCGGATTGCGAATTTTTCCTGTTCAATACCGACGAATTCGGCCACCCGACCACCTTTACACATGATACGGCGGGGTATTTCGACCTTGGGCCGTCCGATCTGGGGGAAAGCTGCCGTAGGGACATCTGTCTCGACCTTGAGGAGATGGGCTTTGAAATTGAGGCTTCCCATCATGAAGTAGCTTTTGCACAGCATGAGATCGATTTTAAATACGATTCAGCGCTCACCGCCGCAGACCGGCTCATGACTTTTAAGCTGGTCGTGAAAACCTGCGCCGCCGCGAACGGGCTTTGCGCCACCTTCATGCCGAACCCCATTGAAGACCGCGCGGGTTCCGGCTTGCATGTCAACATGTCGCTGACGAAGGACGGAAAGAACGTTTTCTTCGATCCGCGAAGCTCCACAGGATTCAGCCGCATTGGTCTGAATTTTGTAGCGGGCCTCATAAAGCATACCAAAGCGATCTGTGCCGTTACCAATCCGACGGTAAATTCCTATAAACGCCTGATTCCCGGATTTGAAGCACCCTGTTACATTGCATGGACGCTGAGCAACCGCAGCGCGCTGATCCGAATCCCCGCTTCGCGGGGCGAAGGCACCCGCGCCGAACTGCGGAGCCCGGACCCGACCTGCAATCCGTATCTCGCGTTTGCGCTTCTGCTCTCGGCCGGCCTTGACGGCGTGGAACAGGATATGACGCCTCCTCCTGCCGTCGCGTCCAACATATACGGCATCGCGGAAGAGGATCGTCAGCGAAAGCAGATCGAAACGCTGCCGCGCAGTCTTGAAGAAGCGGTCGAAGAAATGAGGGCGGATCCTTTGGTACGCGAAACGCTTGGCGGCCATGTGTTTTCGAAATATGTTGAGACAAAGGAAAGGGAATGGAAAGACTTTTCTTCAACGGTAAGCGAGTGGGAACTGAATAAATATCTGAATAAATATTGATGGAATAATAAATCGTTTTCAGGCTGTATTCCTTTGCATGGAGTTGTCGGTATGAGCAGCATCGTCATAGCAAATTCAAATCCGGATTATGCGAAGAAAATTGCATCGGTCCTTCACTCCAGCGGGCTTTACGTAGGCGGTGTCTGCACGAGCGGTGCCCAGATCATTGACTTTGCCAGCAAGCACTATCACGGCGGCGTTGTGGTCTGCAGCGTAAAATTACGCGACATGCCCGCCGTCGGCCTCCCGCGCACCGTTGGGTCCAACTATGACTTCCTGTTTCTCGTCAGTCCGCAGCTGGCAAGTATGGCGGATTCCCTGGAGTACGCCTGCCTGATGATGCCGATCAACCGGATGAATCTGATTTCATCCGTAAATATGTTCCTGAATCTGGCCGATTACACCCCGCTTTCCATCAAGAAAAAAATCCAAACAGGCAATTTTGATGAAAAGCAGGTGATTTTGCAGGCCAAAAACCTGCTTATGGGCAGAAATAATCTGACGGAAGCGCAAGCTCACCGATTCATCCAGAAAAAGAGCATGGACACGGGCCGCAAAATGGTAGAAACCGCCATGATCGTTCTCAATTCGTGAGGAGGGCTCAATTTGAAATTTACAAAGATGCAGGGAACCGGCAACGATTATATCTATGTAAACTGCTTTGAGGAAGAGGTGACGGACCCGTCGTCTCTGTCCGTCAGGCTGAGCGACCGTCATTTCGGCATCGGTTCCGACGGCTTGATCCTGATCTGCTCCTCGGAAAAGGCGGACTGCAGAATGGACATGTACAATGCGGACGGCTCCCGCGGCATGATGTGCGGCAACGGCATCCGCTGCGTTGGAAAATACATATACGAACGCGGCATCGCCGCGAAAGACATCCTGACGGTCGAAACTCTCAGCGGCGTCAAAACGCTGCGGCTTGATGTAAACGGCGGAAAGGTCCGTTCCGTAGAAGTCAATATGGGCGGCCCTATCCTGGAATCGGGGCGCATCCCTGTAAAATTTTCAAAATCTCCCGTCGTCAGCGAACCTCTTTCGGTAAACGGCGCCGTCTACCACGTGACCTGCGTTTCCATGGGGAATCCCCATTGCGTCGTGTTTGCGGACAATACGGCCCGCATCGATATTGAGAAATTGGGTCCGCAGTTCGAGTCTCATCCCGCATTCCCGCAGCGGGTCAATACGGAGTTCATCCAGGTCGTGAACCGTAAAGAAATCCGGATGCGCGTTTGGGAACGCGGCTCCGGGGAAACCCTGGCCTGCGGGACGGGAGCCTGCGCGGCGCTTGTCGCCTGCAGCCTGAACGGCAAGACGGAGCGCGAAGTGCTGGTGCATCTGAAAGGCGGAGACCTTTCCGTGCGCTGGGACGAGGTCTCTGACGACGTCTTCCTGAAAGGGCCTGCTGAATTTACCTTTGACGGGACCGTCACAATCTGATATAATAACTTTCTGGATATCCGATTTTTTGAATTATTGAGGAAGGGAATGTGCAAATTTGATTAAAATTAATGAAAACTTTGCCAAACTTCCGGTCAATTATCTTTTTGTCGAAATCGATAGCAGGGTAAAAAAATATTCCGCGGCGCACCCGGACACGCAGATCATCCGGATGGGAATCGGCGACGTGACAAGGCCTCTGCCGAAGGCGGTAACCGACGCCATGGTGAAAGCATCCCGGGAATTCGAAAATGCCTCGACCTTTCACGGATACGGGCCGGAGGCGGGCTATTCCTTCCTGCGCGACGCGATCAGCCGGAATGATTTTCAGAACAGGGGGGTCGACATCGGCCCTGACGAAATTTTTGTAAGCGACGGTGCGAAAAGCGACACCGGAAACATCGGCGACATTTTCAGCACGAATAACGTCGTCGCCGTCTGCGACCCGGTATACCCGGTCTATGTGGATACCAACGTGATGGCCGGACGGGCGGGCAATCCTCTTGCCGGCGGAGGGTTCGACAAAATTCTCTACATGCCCTGCAAAAAAGAGAACAATTTTCTGCCGGAGATCCCGAAGCAGCCGGCGGACATGGTCTATCTCTGCTTTCCGAACAATCCGACCGGGGTGGGGATCAACCGGGCTGAACTGGCAAAATGGGTCGGGTATGCGCTGGCAAACAAGGCGGTTCTGCTGTACGACGCGGCGTACGAAGCGTTCATCACGGAGCCGGACATGCCGCACAGCATTTATGAGATCGAGGGCGCGAAAAAGTGCGCCATCGAGTTCCGCAGTTTTTCCAAGACTGCGGGCTTTACCGGGGTCCGCTGCGCCTACACCATGATCCCAAAGGAACTGGAATTCGGCGGCGTTTCTCTCAACGCCCTGTGGTCACGCAGACAGTCCACAAAGATGAACGGCGTTTCCTATGTCGTTCAGCGCGGGGCGGAAGCCGTTTTCTCGGAAGAGGGGAAAAAGGGCGTCCGCGAAAACATCGCTTATTATCAGGCCAACGCGAAAATCATACGGGAGGGCCTTGCAAAAGCCGGGTTTGAGGTCTACGGCGGCGTCAATTCGCCGTACGTGTGGCTGAAAACGCCGGACGGTCTGTCTTCCTGGGAATTTTTCGATCTTTTACTGCAAAAGGCGAATGTCGTGGGAACGCCCGGCGCCGGATTCGGTTCCTGCGGCGAGGGTTATTTCCGCCTGACTTCATTCAACACGAAAGAGAATACGGAAAAGGCTGTCGGCCGGATCATAGAAAAATTTGCGCGGTGACGCGCTTTCGGCCGAGCGGAGATTAATGAAATGGCTGGTGGATCAATGAAAGCTACTTTAATGCTTGAAAACGGCATGTGCTTTGAAGGCACGGGCTTTGGAGAGCAGCGCGACACGCTTTGCGAGGTTGTCTTCAACAGCGCAATGTGCGGCTATTCGGAATTACTGACCGACCCTTCCTACGCTGGGCAGGGGGTCGTTATGACCTATCCGCTGATCGGCAACTACGGCATCTGCTACGACGACGCGGAGTCTTACCGTCCGTGGGTCTCCGCCTATATTGTGCACAGGCTGTCGGACCTTTCGAGCAATTTCCGCAGGGACGTCGATCTCGACGTATTTCTGAAGAATAATCATATTCCGGGAATGCAGGGAATCGACACCCGAGCCCTGACGAAGATTCTGCGTGAAAGCGGCACCATGCGCGGTATGATCGCATACGGCGATGAGGTCGACAGGGAATCCATGAAGGAAAAGATCGGGTCCTACCGCATGGAGGCCCTCGTGCCGCTCGTCAGCTGTAGGGAACAGGAAGTTTACGGCGACGGGCCGGTAAGGATTTCCCTTGTGGATTACGGAGTCAAAAACAATATCATCCGCTCTTTGGTGTCACGCGGGTGCACGGTAAAGCGTTTTCCGCACGACGCGTCTTTTGAGGATCTGATGTCGTTTTCC
>JAEZRH010000052.1 GCA_023412845.1 Bacillota bacterium | reverse complement strand
CGCGGTTTTTGTCCTCGTGCTGGTCCTGTTGGCAAAAAGGCTGAGGATGCGGGCCCGGACCGCCCGCTGAACTCAATTTCCCCCGCCGCTACAAAATATGCCGGCACCGTTTCTCGAACGGTGCCGGCATCGAAGATTCAAGGGGTCAGGTCATTCAATTACGCCTTTTTGTTTCAGCTGCGACACAAGTTCGGGGACTTCTTCCTCCGTCTCCAGCTGAACCTTTTCCCATTCGGCCGCCGCATAGGCCGACCCGATGATGGATTTTGCGTTGACGGCGTAGTCTTTCCCGTTTGTGAGGGTGATCTTCTGCGGAAAGTGTTCGCAGACCGCCGTCACGATCGAAATATTCTCTCTTGGGTTCTTGATTTCGAATACGGTTTTCATGATACACCTCCATATGCCTGAAAGGAACTTTCGCATTCGGTGAAATGCGAGAAAAGCTGCTTTATTTTATTATAGACCGATTCTCGGGCCATGTCAAAGACGGAGCTTTATACGTACGGCCGATCCCCTCGGCGGTATGATATACGCAAAAGCACCCGCATGTCTCAGACATGCGGGTGCTTGGTTTCCCGGCGCCTGAATTACAGGCGTTTTCTGACGTTGAAGGTTCCCTCCACCACAAGCCAGTTCTGCGCGAAAAACGTGTTGATCGTCCAATAGCTCACGCCGGCAAGGCCGTAGCGGTGTGCGAGCTCCAGCTTCGCGCGGATGCTTCGCGCATCTTCGAACCACACTTCATGCTGCTTTCCGTTTGGGGCATAATAGTTGAAATGCGGCGACTGCGCTTCCTGGTCAAACAGGATGCGGGCGCCGACCCTGGCGGCGAGGTCGACGGCCCCGTCGTTGGTAAGGGAGCGCGCCGTGGTGCCCCGTACGAACGGAAGCGTCCAGTCGTAGCCGTAGTTCGGGACGCCCATCAGGATTTTTCCCGGCGGGATGACCGTGACCGCATATTCCAGCACCTGTTCCACAAGATTCAGGGGCGCCACGGGACGGGCGGGGCCATAGGTGTAGCCCCACTCGTAGGTCATCAGGATCACCCGGTCGGCGAGTTCGCCGTGGACCGGATAATCATGCGCCTGATAGAGCAGACCCGGCTGCCCGGCGGACGTTTTCGGCGCGAGGGACGTGGAGACCCAGTACCCCAGGGGGTGGAGTCTCTCCACGGTTTTTTTCAGAAAGGCGTTGTAGTTTTCCCGGTCCTGCGGGTAGATGTATTCGAAGTCTATGTTCAGGCCGTAATATTTTTCCCCGCCGCCCAGCGCGCCGACGATATTGTTGAGCAGCACGTCCTGCACCGCCGGATCGGAAAGGATGGAATGCGCGATTTCTCCGCTGAACCCGCCGCCCGGCCTTATGTTGGTCACGGACATCATGGGCGCCACGTTCCGCGCGCGGGCCGCCTGCACCGCCCGGGAATCGTCAAGGGAGGTAAGGCTGCCGTCGGAACGCGCCTCGTAGCTGAAAAGGCTGAGATAAGTCAGATACGGAAGCGTCCAGTCAAGTGTCTGGCTGCGGATCGTTGCGAACGCATAGCCGTTTACTTCCGCCGCGCCCAGCTTCCCGAGCGTTACCGGGATGGTCAGCACCTGCCCGGCTTGGATGTGGTCCGGGTCGGTGATCTGCGGATTCGCCTCCATGAGGGCCTGCGTCGTCGTCTCGTACTGCAGGGCGATGCGCAGAAGGGATTCCCCCTGCGCCACGGTATGGGTAACGCTTTCCGCCGGAAGCACAAGCGTCTGGCCGACGACAAGGCGCTCCGGATTGCTGAGCATGTTATTCCCGATCACTTCCTGTGCGGACACGCCGTAGCGCTGTGAGATGCTGTATACACTGTCGCCCGGCCGCACCGTATAGATAACCAAAATGGACCACCCCCCTGCGGCGCGGCACCGCGTCGCCGCATTTTTAACATTATATGCTAAGAGGGAATCGGTTCATGACACTGCACCGCCGAAGGATTTGCGGCGTTGGCGGAAGCGAATTGCATGATGCAGTGATTTTTCCTGCATAATACATCGTCTCTTGAAACCACCTTTCATCTTCATGCGGCTGTACCGGAAAATTATGAATGAAACCTTTTTAACTTTGAAATTAGAAATTTAAAGTCCTGCAAAAAGTCATATAATATAAAAAGCCTGTCGCAGAATAAAAGCCTGGATCCGGGGACAGGCTCAATAAGGCGAAAAAAGCCCGTCTTTTCGGGAGACGGCCGGGGACTCCCCCGGCGGACAAACCGCAACATTCCGAACGGAGGAAGATTGAGTGAGCGAAATTGTCTACATCACAGGTCATAAAAATCCGGACACGGACTCCATATGCTCCTGTATTGCCTATGCGGAACTGAAACAGAAACAGGGGATTCCCGCCGTTCCCGTACGCATCGGGAATATCAACCGGGAAACGAAATTTGTGTTGAATTATTTCGGAGTTCCGGAGCCGGATTATCTGGAAACGGTGAAAACCCAGGTCTCGGACCTGAATCTGGACCGCATCAATCCCGTTTCGCAGGATATCTCAATTAAAACGGCCTGGATGATCATGAAAAAAAACAACCGGAGAATCCTGCCGGTCGCCGACGAAAGCGGTAAATTTCTAGGGCTCATCACGCTTTCCGACATCACACGGAATTATATGGATACGCTGGAGAGCAACATTCTCTCCGCCAGTAAAACGCCTCTGCGCAATATCACAGAAACGCTGAAGGCAAACCTGGCCACAAAAAAAGAAAAAGAATGCTGCTTTACCGGCAAGGTGGTCATCGTGGCCATGGAACCCGACAATATGGCCCCGTTTGTAGAGCAGGGGGACATCGTGCTGATCGGCAGCCGGAAAAGCAGTCAGCGCAAGGCCATCGAGTTGGGCGTGAGCTGTCTGATTCTGACCTGCGGCGAAAAAGCAGACGGTGAGATCCTTGAGCTTGCGGAGAAATCCGGCTGCATCGTGATGGAGACGAATTACGATACGTTTTCGGCTGCGCGCCTGATTTACCAAAGCATCCCGGTTGGATACATCATGACCAAAAAGGATCTTGTTTCCTTCCGGCCGAACGATTTTATCGATTCGATCCGCGAGAAGATGATCCAGACGAGGT
>JAEZRH010000013.1 GCA_023412845.1 Bacillota bacterium | reverse complement strand
GAGGGCAACCGTGTGCCTGCCGACGTGCTCGCCGATGGAAACCATGGCCTCCGCCAGGCAGATGGAGTCCTCCGCCGTCTTCATGAACGCGCCGCTCCCGGTCTTCACGTCCAGGAGGATACAGTCGGAGCCCGCGGCGATCTTTTTGCTCATGATGCTGGAGGCAATGAGAGGAATGCTCTCGACCGTGGCGGTCACGTCGCGCAGCGCATACAGCTTTTTGTCCGCCGGCACGAGATTGCCGGACTGGCCGATGACGCTGACGCCGACCTTGCGCACGATGGAAAAGAACTTTTCCCGGTCCAGCGACGTCTGCAGCCCGGGGATGGATTCCAGCTTGTCAACCGTGCCGCCGGTGTGGCCCAACCCGCGCCCGCTCATCTTTGCAACCCGTACGCCGAGCGACGCCACGATGGGCGCGATGATCAGCGTGGTTTTGTCGCCGACGCCGCCCGTGCTGTGCTTGTCGACCTTGACGCCGTCAATCCCGGAGAGGTCCACGGTCTCGCCGGAATTTGCCATGCTCATGGTCAGCGTGGCCGTCTCCCGCGCCGTCATGCCGCGAAAATAGATGGCCATCGTCAGCGCGGAGGCCTGATAATCCGGGATCTCTCCCGCAACGTAGCCTTCTACGAAAAAGCGGATCTCTTCGTCGGTCAGCTCGCCGCCGTCACGCTTTTTCGCGATGATATCGTACATTCGCATAACAGATTTCCTCCTTCGGGACGGCCGGAAGGCCGTTCCGCTGATTCAGTCGATTTTCACTCCGGCCTTTTTCAATGCCGCGCGCAGCGGCGGGACCTCCCCGCCGTAGCAGAAGCCGTTCATTCCGAACGCCCCGCCCGCGGCGATGTTTTCCGGGCGGTCGTCGATGAAGAAGCACTCTTGCGGCTTCAGGGAAAACCGGTGGAAAAATTCCCGGTAGATTCCCGGCTCCGGCTTGATCATCAGCACCTCCGCCGAAAACAGGATGCCTGAAAAAAGCCGGCGGGCCGGCAGCTTTTCCGTAAAGCCGAGCATACTTTTGCCCGCGTTTGAAAGCAGATACAGCGGATATCCGGCCTTGTGCAGTTCCTCCGCCAGAGGTACAAGATCGTTCATCGGAGTCATATGCTCGCGCCAGCGGCGCAAAATCTCCGCCGCGGTGCCGTGCAGCCGTTCCGGCAGCATGGCGCAGGCGGGAGCGATCATCTCTTCCTCCACAAGGGTACCGCGGTCCAGCTCGCTCCACTCTTTCGTGTCGAAGATCGCCCGGCGCAGAAGTGCGGTATCCTCCTTGGAAGATGTAAAATGGCCGATGATTTCGTCCGGGTCGAATCCGGTCAGGACCTGGCCCATGTCGAAAACAATGTTTTTTATCATTTCAGATTCCCCGGCCCGAACCCCTGCGGCAGCAGTTCGCGCAGGGAGAAGACCTCCCAGGAGGCGGCGTCGCGCACCAGCACGATTTTAAAGCTTTCGGGGCTGCAGAACTCCATCATCACCTGGCGGCAGACACCGCAGGGCGGGCAGAGCCCGCCGGTCAGTTCGCCTTCTTTTCCTCCCGCTATGGCAATGGCCTCGAAATCCCGCTCGCCCGCGGCGACGGCGGCGAAAAATGCGGTGCGCTCAGCGCAGTTCGAGGGCGTGTAGGCGGCGTTTTCAATATTGCAGCCGCGGTAGATTCTGCCTTTCTTCGTCAAAAGGGCGGCGCCGACCTTGAAGTGGGAATACGGCGTATAGGCCATTTTCCGGGCTTCTATGGCTTCCGCCGCCAAAGTAGCGTAATCTTCCATAACATCCTCCGGATTTTGCCGGCCGGAAGAAACGGAACCCCTTTCTTCCGGCCGTCTGGTTTCCTCAATATCCGTGCGCTTCTTCGCTTTTTATGATCTTCACGATCCGGCTGGTTCCGAGCCTCGATGCGCCGAGCCTAATAAACTTTTCCGCGTCTTCGAGGGAGCCGATACCGCCCGCTGCCTTGATGCGCACGTTCGGGCCGACGTGCTTCGAGAAAAGCTCCACGTCCGCGAACGTCGCCCCGGCGGTCGAAAAGCCGGTGGAGGTCTTGATGAAGTCGGCGCCGGATTCGGTCACGACTTCGCACATCCTGATTTTTTCCTCTTCGGTCAGAAGGCAGGTCTCCACGATCACCTTGAGGATATGCCCGGCAGAGACGGCTTTGAGCTGCCGGATCTCCTCGAGCACAAGGTCGAACCTGCCGTCTTTCACGTAACCGAGGTTGATCACCATGTCGATCTCTTCGGCGCCGTTTTGCAGGGCATCCTTTGTTTCCAGCACCTTCACGGCCGTCGTCGCATACCCGTTCGGGAAGCCGATCACCGTGCAGACGGGGATGCGCCCGGCGAGATATTCGGCCGCGCGTTTGACGTAGGAAGGCGGGATGCAGACCGACGCGGTTTTATAGTTCACGCCGTCGTCGCAGATCCGGCGGATCTCGGCCCAGGTCGCCGTCTGCGTCAGCAGGGTGTGATCCACATGCGAAAGAATTTCGCTGATTTCCATAGAAACGAAACAACTCCTTTTACATTTGCAGAACGTAATTCAGCGGGCGCCCTTTTCATAAGGGACGCCGTCCTCTTTCGGCGCGACCGAACGGCCGACGAACAGGATGAGGACGATGATGGTCAGCACGTAAGGCAGCATGGCGAGAATTTCGGACGGAATGGCAAACTGCCCGCCGCCCAGAACGATGGTGAGCGCCTGCGCGAAACCGAACAGCAGGCACGCCCCGTAGGCGCCGTACGGCGTCCATTTGCCGAAGATCACCGCCGCCAGCGCGATGAAGCCCTGCCCGCTGATGGCGGTCGGCGTGAACTGCGAGATGATGGCCAGCGTCATGGAGGCGCCGCCGAATCCGGAAAGGATGCCGGAAGCGATCACGCACAGATAGCGGGTGCGGGTGACATTGATGCCCAGCGTGTCCGCCGCCGCGGGATGCTCGCCGACCGCGCGGATATGCAGCCCCCATTTGGTCCGGTAGAGGAAGAACCACAGGAACAGGGCCGCGATGAGAGCGAGGATGACACTGCTGTTTACGTTCAGGTTTTTGAGAATGCTCGGCAGCCCGGTATCGTTATACAGCTTCGGCAGCGTTTTGGCGGGCGGCGTCATGGTCGCCTTCTGGAACAGCAGCCTGCAGAAAAACAGGGAAAATCCCGGGCCGATCAGGTTGATGGCGATGCCGGAAATGGTCTGGTCGGCGTTGAAGGTGACGGAAGCGACGGCGTGCAGCACCGCGATCAGACCGCCCGTTGCGCCCGCGGCAAAAAAGGCGAGCCACGGATTACCAGAATAATACCCCACGGCCGCGCCGGTAAACGCGCCGACGGTCATCATTCCTTCGATGCCGATGTTCACAACGCCGGAGCGTTCGGAGACGACGCCGCCGAGCGCGCCGAAGATAAGGGGAGTGGAGTACATCAGCGTAATACCGATCATCAGCGCAATTTCATTTAGCATGGCTCGCACCTTTCCTTTCCAGTCGATCCGCCAGCGCGGGCACTACTTTTACAAGGGCCACGAAAAACACGATGATGCCGATCATGATGTTGATGATCTCCGTCGGGGCGCCCACGTCGTTCTGGACGCTCTGCCCGCCGTAAAGCAGACCGCCGAACAGAAGGCCTGCGAAGATGCAGCCGATGGGCGAAGACCCCGCGATCAGCGCGACGGAAAGACCGTTGAAGCCGTTGTTCTCGAACGCGGCGAGCTGCGTCAGTTTGTGGGGGGAGGTGCCGGTGATGGCGAGCGCTCCGGCAAGGCCGGCCAGCGCTCCGGCGATCAGCATGGATTCCGTGATGTTGCGGTTGACGTTGATACCGGCGAATTCCGCGGCGTCGCGGTTAAAGCCCACGCTGCGCAGCTCGTATCCCTTTGCGGAGCGGTACAGCAGGCACCAGATCGCGACGGCGAACACCACGGCCACAAGGAAACCAAAGTTCACATCGGTTTTCAGCATCACCTCGTACAGCCATTTGTGCGGGCGCAGCGCGGCCATGCCGGCGTCGGAGGTCTTCCAGTTCGGCAGAAGCATGGTGAAGCTGGAGGCGTTCACCGCATAGGTGCTTGTCGAGTTCGGCTGGTGGAACCTCGGCTGGTTAACGATGTAGTTGGAAAGATACAGCGCGATCCAGTTGAGCATGATGCTTGTGATGACCGCGTGGATGCCGAACTTCGCCTTGAGGTAGCCGACGATGCCGCCGAACACCCCGCCCGCGGCGACGCCGGCCAGCACGACGATGGGAATCTCCACAATGGGGTTCACGTTCAGCAGGAT
>JAEZRH010000111.1 GCA_023412845.1 Bacillota bacterium | reverse complement strand
GACCCGCGGGCCGCCGCCCGAATGGAGGGGTTTCCCGTAAAGAGATTTGCCATTGGCCCTTCTGTTTCAGATTTTTTGAGCTGCTTTTTCGGCAGCCAAGCCTGCTTGAAACCGGTCGAGAAAAGTTTTGAAACCTTCCACATCCACCGGATCCGGCCGGGTCACGGAAGTTTTCGTCCCCGCGTATACCCGGGCTGACAGAAATTCCTCCAGCCGTTCTCCGCCGGTCCTTTCCATGGAGTATGCCGCCAGCAGCGCCATGCCGTAAGGGCCGCCTACCGCAGCGGTTTCCATGGTGGAAACCGGAGCGTTTACGGCGGCGGCGAGGAATTTCGCACCCGCGCCCGCGTGGCGGAATAACCCGCCGTGCCCTGTGAGCCTCTGCACCGTCACGTTTTCGTCCGCTAAAATGTCCATACCGATCTTCAGCGTAACCAACGTTGCATAAAGGCTTGCCCGGCAGAAATTTGCCAGCGTGAAACGGCTTTTCGGGGTACGGATCAGCATGGGGCGCCCCTCCATGACGCCGGTGACCGGTTCGCCGGCAAGATAGTTATAAATCAGCAGCCCCCCGCAGTCCGGGTCGCCCTCCAGGGCCTTCCTGTAAAATTTGGGATAGATCGCGTCAAGCCCGGCAGAGAAGTCCATCATTTCCGCAAATTCGCCCAGCAGCCGGGCCCATGCGTCCATATCGCTGGTGCAGTTGTTGCAGTGGGCCATCGCCACCGGCTTCCCGGTTGGCGTCGTGACCATGTCGATCTCCGGATAATGGTTTGCAAGAGGCCGCTCCAGAACTACCATGGAAAAGATGGAAGTACCGGCGGAAACATTGCCCGTACGCGCGGCTACCGAGTTCGTGGCCACCATGCCGGTACCTGCGTCCCCCTCGGGAGGGCAGATGGGAGTTCCCGCCTGCAGCCTGCCCGAAGGGTCCAGCAGCCTTGCACCGTCCTCGGTCAGGGTGCCCGCATCCTCGCCGGCGGTAAGGACACGGGGCAGAAGTTCTTTCAGCTTCCAGGGATATCGGGAGGAAATCAATCCCTGAAAAGCCTCGATCATGCCGGCATCATAGTCATTTGTTCTGCTGTCGATCGGGAACATTCCGGAGGCGTCTCCGACTCCAAGGACCTTCCGTCCGGTTAACTTCCAATGCACATAGCCGGACAGCGTAGTCAAAAAGGAGATATCCTTTACGTGATCCTCTCCGTTCAAAACGGCCTGATACAGATGGGAAATGCTCCATCTCTGCGGAATATTGAAACGAAACAGTTTGGAGAGCCCGGCCGATGCGGCGCCGGTAATGGTATTCTGCCAGGTGCGGAACGGAACCAGAAGCCGGCCTTCCCGGTCAAAGGGCAGATAGCCGTGCATCATGGCGGAAAGGCCTATGCAGCCGATTTTCGTCAGTTCCAGCCCGTATTGGCTCCGTACATGATCGGCAAGATCACGGTAGCAGTCCCTCAGGCCATCCCAGACGGCGTCCAGAGGATATGTCCAGACGCCGTTCTCATACGAGCCCGCCCAATCATGGCTGCCGGAAGCGACCGGTGTAAAGTCCTCGGTCAGGAGGATTGCTTTGATCTTTGTAGACCCCAGTTCAATTCCCAGGGCGGTCTTCCCGGCCCGGACGGCGTTTCCGACATTACCCTGTTCCATCTTCATTGCCCCTTCCCAGCCATATTTTGCCCGTAGTAGGCGTTTGCGCCGTGCTTGCGGAAATAATGCTTTTCAAGCAGCTCTTTCTGCATGATTTCGCTGTCGGGGCGAACCGCCTCCGTTAGGAGTGCCATTTTTGCGACTTCTTCCAGGATCAGCGAGTTTTCCACCGCGCAGGCGGCGGAGGCTCCCCAGACAAACGGCCCGTGATTGGCGACGAGCACGGCAGGCATGGAACCGCTGTCGATCCCCTTTTGCCGGAAGGTGTCGAGAATCACCTCGCCCGTTTTCTCTTCATATTCGCCGCGGATTTCCTCCGGGGTCATGCGCCTGGTGCAGGGGATGTCGCCGAACAGATAATCCGCCTGCGTGGTGCCGAGTGGCGGGATATCCCGGTTTGCCTGCGCCCAGGCGGTTGCGAAGGTCGAATGCGTGTGGACCACGCCGCCGATGCCGGGAAACCCCCGGTACAGGACAAGATGCGTGGGTGTGTCCGACGAAGGACGGAAATCTCCTTCGACCACCGTGCCGTCAAAGCCGACGACGACCATTTTTTCGGGGGCGAGCTCCTCATAATCCACCCCGCTGGGCTTGATGACGATGACCTGCCGGCCGCGGTCGACCGCGCTGACATTCCCCCACGTCAGCTTCACAAGGCCGTATCGGGCCAGCATTTTATTCGCCTCGCAGACTTGGCGTTTCAATTCTTCAAGCATGTTTCTCGGCCTCCCGGACCCGTATTATTAAAGAAAGCGGCTTCATGCACAGGGAGAGTCCCGTTCATTCCGCCGCCTTTCAGAATTTCAAAGGGGGCAGGCGGAAGAAGCAGGGATTCCGCCCGCGGAACAATTAGACGTTGTCAAAGTAAAGGCTCTTCCGGGACCCGCGGGTCATCGATTTTCACGCCACTCCGCGGAGAACCCGGCCTGGTCAAAATTGGATGGCAACCTTGAAATCGCCGTATTTACCCGTGGCATATTCGAATGCCTTTGCCCATTCCTCAACCGGGAAGAAACTCTTGATGACGCCGTCCGTCTTAAGATTTCCGTTGCCGATATTGTCAATCACGAACGGGAAGCAGTACGGGCTCAGATGAGAACCAAGAAGGTCGAGCTCTTTGCTGTCACCGATGATCGACCAGTCCGCCGTGGTGTTCTGACCGAACACGCTGAACTCGACGAAGCGGCCGAGCTTCCGCACCGCCTGAAGGCCCTGCAGCACACTGGACGGATGGCCCGTCGCCTCGATATAGATGTCGCAGCCGTATCCGTCCGTCAGCTTCTGGATCTCTTCCACAACATTCTGCTTGCTGGGGTTCATGACGAGATCCGCGCCGAATTCCTTCGCCTTTTCCAGACGGGAATCCATCATATCGAGAACGATCAGCTTCTTCGGATTCTTCATCCTGGCGTAGGTGATCATGCCGAGACCTAGGGTGCCCGCACCGGAGATGACGACGACGTCGTCGCAGCCGATCTGCGCGCGGTCCACACAGTGCTTGGAACAGCCGTACGGCTCGATGAGCAACGCCTTTTCAAGCGGCATATCGTCGGGGACGCGGCTGATGACCGCGGTCTTCGGGTAACGCACATATTCGGCCATGCCGCCGTTGTTCTCCGACTGGAACCCAAAGATATTGTGCGGCTGGCACATCCAGTAATGTCCGTCCTTGCAGAATTTGCATTTACCGCACGGAACAATCTGGTCCGCAGTGATGCGGTCACCGATTTGGAAGCCGGTCACGTTTTTGCCCAACTCCACGATTCTGCCGAGGAATTCATGCCCGGGGATGAACGGTGGCTTCACCCAGGAGGGCTGCGTTTCGTCGCCCCAGAATTTTGGGGCGCCATGCTGGCACTTCAGGTCGCCGGCGCAGATGCCACACGCTTCCGTTTTGATGATGATGTCGTCGTCGCCGCACTCCGGGGTCGGATATTCCGGTTCCAGGCGGTAATCTCCCAGTCCATACGCTACGAGTGCTTTCATGGTCTTCGGATAGTTTGCCATATTTTATCTTCCTTTCAAAGAATGTATTAATATGAGGCTATTGCAAAAATCACTTTGCATAAATGCGGTTGCCGGTTGCGGGGTCGAAAAGGTGCGTCCGTTCCGCATGGAAAGTCAGGTTGATTGTTTCCCCGGCTTTGTAAACACGGTTTTCTTCGGACGTGATGTTGAGAAGCTCTTCCCCGATCCTGACGCAGATGTGGCATTCATCGCCCAAATCCTCGAAAACGGAGACGGTCACGGGTGAGGAATCCGCGCTCTGCACGCTGTCGATCCTGATGTCCATGGGTCGTACGCCGACGATGACCTGCATGCCGTCGCGAACGACCTTTCTGTATTTCTCCGGAACAGCGATGCGGATGTCGCTTTTCGGGAAAACGAAGCAGGGCTTGCCGCCGATCTCCGCGATGGCCGCGGGAAGAAGATTCATGGGCGGATCGCCGATGAATCCCGCCACGAACACGTTACTCGGGTCGTCGTAGATTTCCATCGGGGTGCCCATCTGCTGCAGTTCGCCGTCTTTCATGATGACAATGCGGTCTGCGAGGGACATCGCCTCCAACTGGTCGTGGGTGACGATGATCGTAGTGCACTTGATCTCGTGGTGCATGCGCTTGATCTCCTGGCGGAGAGTCTGGCGCATCTTCCCGTCCAGGTGGCTCAGTGGTTCGTCGAGGAGCAGCAGCCCCGGCCTTCTTACGATGGCCCGGGCGATGTTCACCCTCTGTTTCTGGCCGCCGGACAGCGTCGTGGGTTTTCTGGAAAGAAGATCATCGACTTTCAGAAGGGGAGCAACGTATTCGATGGCCTTCTTGATTTCGCTCTCATTTATCTTTTTAGCGCGCATGTTGAATGCAAGATTGTCGTAGACCGTGAGTGGTGGGTAAAGCGCGTAGTCTTCAAACGCCAGCCCGATATTACGATCCTTCGGCATCAGGTCGTTGATCCTGACATCCCCTATGTAGATATCCCCGCCCGTGATTTCCTCCAGCCCGGCGATCATGCGCAGGGTAGTGGATTTGCCGCAGCCGGAAGGTCCCAATATCCCTATAAACTCCCCGTCGTTGCAGGAAAAGGAAAGGTCGCTGACGGCGTAGCCTGCCGACTTCTGCTTATGGAACAGTTTTTTCTTGCCCTCGTACCGTTTGAACACATGGCTTAGCTTTAACTCGGCCATTATTGATTCACCGCGCTTTCTGGTTTTACTGCGCTGCCTGCGCGCCTGCTTCCGCAGTTGGTTATCAGTTCCTGCGTCGAGTCGTTGAAAAGAAGCATGCGTTCGGTGTTGAATTTGATGAAAATATCAGAATCCAACTCAGCCCTGGTATTGTTGGGGGCCACCATCCGGATATGGGTGTCGCCGGCGACGGCCGTCAGAATGACCTTGTTGCCGATGGGTTCGCATGCGAAAACCGTCGCGTGGTACCAGTCTTCTCCCTGCGGCTGGAAGCTAAACACAAGGTCCTTGCCCCGGATGCCGATGTCCACCGATTCGACGCTGCTTTGCTGCAGCGCCTGCAGGGCACAGTCCGTCAGAGGAAGCTCGACGTCCTGCGACAGGGCTTTGAGGAAAATCCCGCCGTTCTCGCTGTGGATCTCGGCGGGGATCAGATTGATCTCCGGTTCGCCGAACAGCTTTGCAACAAATTCGTTTTTGGGTTGGTAGAACATGTCGGACGGCGTACCGATCTGCACCAGCTTGCCAAGGTTTACGATCGCGATGCGGTCAGCGAGCGACATGGCCTCCACATAGTCGTGCGTGACATAGATGGTTGTGGAATTGAACGAGCTCTGCATCTCCTTCAGCTCGCTGCGCATGAAGTGGCGCAGCTTAGCGTCCAGGTGTGCCAAAGGTTCGTCCATCAGGAACGCGGCCGGTTCACGGACCAGGCATCTGCCGATCGCAACGCGCTGGCGCTGCCCGTTCGACAGCTGGCTGGGCCTGCGGTCCAGCAGGTTGCCGATATTCATCATGTCCGTAACCCGTTCCACCGCTTTTTTAATCTCGTCCTCGCTCTTCCGGTACAGCTTGCTGCGCATGGGGAACGCGATGTTGTCGTAGACGTTCAGCTGCGGGTAAAGCGCGTAATTCTCAAATACCATGGAAATGTTGCGGTACATCGGTTCGATGTGGTTCACGATTTTGCCGTCGATTTTCACAAGTCCTTTTTGGGGAAATTCAATACCGGCTATGGTCTTCAGCAGCGTCGTCTTGCCGGCGCCCGCCGGCCCGAACAGCACGAAGAATTCGTTGTCCTTTACGGAAAGGCTGACATCGTCAAGCGCGGTCGTCTCTCCGAATATTTTCGTTATGTTTTCCAAATCGATCTGAGCCATTATGATCCCTCCAT
>JAEZRH010000085.1 GCA_023412845.1 Bacillota bacterium | reverse complement strand
GCTGACAAACGGACCGGGCGCCCCTAAGGACTGCAAAACGGAAATCGCGGAATTAAAGCGCGTTTATGCAAGCGGAATCCCCACTTTTGCCATTTGCCTGGGTCATCAGCTGATGGCTCTTGCGCAGGGATTCGATACCTACAAACTGAAATACGGTCACAGGGGCATCAATCATCCGGTCAAGGAGCTTTTCAGAAACAGAGTCTATATTACGTCCCAGAACCACGGCTACGTGGTGAATGGGGAAACCGTTGATCCTTCAGTCGCTGACATCAGCTTCATTAGCATGAACGATGGCAGCATTGAGGGATTAAACTATAAAAGCGGAAAAGTGTTCTCCGTCCAGTTCCATCCGGAAGCGTCGCCGGGCCCGCTCGACACCGGGTTCCTGTTCGACAGATTTCTGAGCCTGATGGGAGGTGACCGCCTGTGAGCAAGAGAGCGGATATCAAAAAGGTCGTTATTATCGGTTCCGGGCCTATCATCATAGGGCAGGCAGCGGAATTCGACTACGCGGGGACCCAGGCGTGCCGCGCGCTCCGCGAGGAGGGCGTTGAAGTCATCCTAATCAACTCCAACCCCGCCACCATCATGACGGACAAGCAGATCGCCGACAAGGTCTATATCGAACCGCTGACCGCGGAGACGGTCAAGAAAGTCATTCTGAAGGAAAATCCGGACAGCATCCTTCCGACGCTCGGCGGCCAGAACGCCTTGAACCTGGCGGTGGAACTCGAAGAATCCGGCTTTCTGAAAGAAAACCATGTGGAAATGATCGGCACGGACGCCGATACGATCCGCATGGCGGAAGACCGTGAGCTGTTCAAAGAGGCGATGGACCGCATCCATCAGCCGGTCGCGAAAAGCCTGATCGCGGAAAATATCGACGACTGCATCAAGGCTGCCCAAACGATCGGATATCCGGTCGTCGTCCGCCCGGCTTACACGCTCGGGGGCAGCGGCGGCGGCATTGCCGCCGATGAGGAAGAGCTTCTCAACATAGCGACCGTCGGCCTGCACCGCAGCCGCGTACATCAGGTATTGATCGAACGCAGCATCGCGGGCTGGAAAGAAATCGAATACGAAGTCATGCGCGACCACAACGGCAACTGCATCACGGTATGCAACATGGAAAACATCGACCCGGTCGGCGTGCACACCGGCGATTCCATCGTCGTCGCCCCCTGCCAGACGCTGGCGGACAAGGAACTGCAAATGCTCCGCAGTTCGGC
This sequence comes from Bacillota bacterium, assembly GCA_023412845.1. Taxonomy (GTDB): domain Bacteria; phylum Bacillota; class Clostridia; order Oscillospirales; family Acutalibacteraceae; genus Thermocaproicibacter. The sequence continues at coordinate 7,531 of JAEZRH010000085.1, read as the reverse complement.
CCTGGCCATTATTGAAGAGCTGAAGGTCGAAGGCGGGTGCAACGTCCAGTTTGCCCTAGACCCGGACAGCTTCGAATACGCGGTCATCGAGGTCAACCCCCGCGTCAGCCGGTCTTCCGCTCTCGCTTCCAAAGCGACGGGCTACCCGATCGCCAAGGTCGCTTCCAAGATCGCGCTCGGCTATACGCTGGACGAAATTCCAAACGCCATCACAAAGAAGACCTACGCCTGTTTCGAGCCGACGCTCGACTACTGCGTCGTCAAGATTCCCCGCTGGCCGTTCGACAAATTCGTATACGCGCGGCGCATCCTCGGCACGCAGATGAAGGCGACGGGAGAAGTGATGGGTATTGCCCCGACCTTTGAGGCGGCGCTGATGAAAGCGATCCGGTGCCTCGAGCAGAACGTTTACAGCCTGATCGACAGCACGTTTGCGGAGCTTTCGGACACCGAACTGGACGAGAGGCTGCATGTGGTTGACGACCGCCGTCTGTGGGCCGTCTCGGAAGCCATCCGCCGCGGAGTGAGCATCGAAAGAATCCACGATATTACAAAGATAGACCTTTGGTTCCTGCAGAAATTTTTCGACATCATCCAAATGGAAAGGGCAATTGCCGCCAGTCCGCTGGACGCGTCTCTGCTACGCAGGGCAAAAGAATTCGAGTTCCTCGATAAAACGATTGCAAAGCTCAGCGGCAAAAGCGTGGAGGAACTCCGTGAGCTCCAGAGAGAGTGGGGAATCCACCCCGTTTACAAGATGGTGGACACCTGTGCGGCAGAATTCGACGCGGAAACGCCGTACTATTATTCCAGCTATGGGATCACCGACGAATCCCTGCCGCAGAGCGGCCGGAAAAAAGTCATGGTTATCGGCTCCGGACCCATCCGCATCGGGCAGGGCATCGAATTCGATTTCTGTTCCGTCCACAGCGTGTGGGCATTAAAGGACCTCGGGTACGAGACCATCATCGTGAACAACAACCCGGAAACGGTCAGTACGGATTTCGACGTGGCGGACAAGCTGTATTTTGAGCCCCTGACCGAAGAGGACGTGCTCCATATCGTTCAGCTTGAAAAACCGGACGGAGCCGTCGTTCAGTTCGGCGGTCAGACCGCGATCCGGCTTGCGGGCGCCATTGAAAGGATGGGCGTTCCCATCCTTGGCAGTTCGTTCGACAGCATCGACGCCGCCGAGGACAGGGAGCGTTTCGATGAGATCCTGAACCAGTGCGAGATCCCCCGCGCCGCGGGCCGCACGGTCTTTACCTGCGACGAGGCCATCGGGGCAGCGCATGAGCTGGGCTATCCGGTTCTGGTGCGCCCGTCCTACGTACTCGGCGGCCAGGGGATGCAGATCGCCTATTCCGACGAGGATATCATCGAGCAGATCGGCATCATCAACCGCGTCGCGCAGGAGCACCCGATCCTTGTGGACAAATACATCATGGGCACCGAAGTGGAAGTCGACGCCGTCTGCGACGGTACCGACACCATGATTCCTGGCATCATGCAGCATATTGAACGCGCAGGCATCCATTCGGGCGACAGCATTTCCGTCTATCCCGCGGTCGGCGTGGAGAAAGAGATGCAGAACCTTATTGTGGAATATACGCGCCGCCTCGCGCAGGCCATGCATGTCAGGGGTCTGCTGAACGTACAGTACATCGTGAAGGACGGCAGAGTCTTCGTGATTGAAGCCAACCCACGTTCCTCCAGGACGGTTCCGTATAACAGCAAGGTTACCGGCATCCCGATCGTCCCTCTCGCCGTAAGCACTTTCTTTGGAAAAACCTTTCCCGAAATGGGTTACCACTACGGCCTGCAGAAAGAGCGCGACCTTATCGCCATCAAAATGCCGGTCTTCTCTTTTGAGAAGCTCTATGGGCAGGACGTGAACCTGGGGCCGGAAATGAAATCCACCGGTGAAGTGCTCGGCGTTGCGAAAACCTACGACGAAGCCTTGATCAAGGCGTTTTACGGCGCCGGTTTCCACATGATCGAAAAGGGCAACGTGATCATAACGGTCAAAGACAGCGACAAGGAGGAAGTCCTGCCGATCGCAAAGGGACTTTACGACCTCGGCTGGACCGTTTTCTCGACGGCAGGCACGTCGGATTTCCTGAACGACAACGGGATTCCCACCATTCGGCTGCACAAGATCGGCGAGGCGAAGCCGGACATTCTGGACCAGATCCTTTCCGGAAAAATCAATCTAGTCATCAACACTCCGTCGAAGGGCGTCGCGCATCACCGCGACGGCTACCAGATCCGCCGCAACGCGGTCGAGGCCGGGATTCCCTGCCTGACTTCTCTCGACACGGCCAGCGCGTTCCTGACCTGCGCGCGTCATGTGGATACGACCCAGCTTTCCGTTGTGGACATTACGAAAGTCTCCACTTTTCTGAATTTCATCTGAACGGCGAAAGCCTGCGGCTTTCTGCCGCGAAAATAGATATCTGACGATTTATCGGAGGTAATCACCATGGAGAAAAAAGAACAGATTTACGAAGGCAAAGCCAAAAAAGTGTTTGCGACGGATGATGCGGACTATTGCATCGTTGATTACAAGGACGATGCCACCGCGTTCAACGGCCTGAAAAAGGGGACCATCGTTGGCAAGGGCGTTGTCAACAACAAAATGTCCAACTACCTGTTTCAGCTTCTGGAGAAAAAAGGAATCCCGACCCACTTTGTCAAACAGCTCAGCGACCGGGAAACGCTGGTAAAGAAGGTCGAGATCGTCCCGCTGGAGGTCATCGTCCGCAACAAGGCGGCAGGCAGCCTTTCCAAACGTCTGGGCCTGCCGGAGGGAACGCCGATGAAATGCCCGGTGCTCGAGTTTTGCTATAAGAGCGACGAACTTGGCGACCCCATGGTAAACGAGACGCACATTCTTGCCGCTGGATTCGCCACAAAAGAAGAGATCGGCCAGATCACCGAACTGGCGCTCAAGGTCAACGAAGCCCTGTGCGAATTCTTCCTTTCCGTCAACATCGAACTGATTGATTTCAAACTGGAATTCGGCCGCTATCATGGAGAGATTCTCCTCGCAGACGAGATTTCGCCGGATACCTGCCGCTTCTGGGACGTTCACACCCATGAAAAGCTTGATAAGGACCGCTTCCGCCGTGATCTCGGCGGTGTGGAAGAAGCCTATCAGGAAGTTATGAAAAGGATCGGACTGTAAATGGACGATAAGCGCTTGAACCTTTCACAGCCGGATTACGAACCGGAGCATCCCGGGGAAGAATGCGGTGTTTTCGGCATTTATTCCGACGGCGGCATCGATCCGGCCTACGCGGCTTACAACGGCCTTCTTGCCCTCCAGCACAGGGGGCAGGAAAGCTGCGGCATTGCCGTGAACGACCGCGGCGTCATTTCGTATTCCAAGGATATGGGCCTTGTGACGGAGGCTTTCAGCCACGAAACGCTCGACCGCCTGGCCGGCCAGATTGCCGTCGGGCATGTTCGGTACTCGACCTGCGGCGCAAGCGTGCGTGAAAACGCGCAGCCCCTCGTGATGCGCTACATCAAAGGCACGCTGGCTATCGCTCACAACGGCAACCTGACCAATGCCTATGAACTGCATCAGATCCTTGCAAAACAGGGCTCCATCTTCCAGACGACGATCGATTCCGAAGTGCTTGCGTACATGATAGCGCGCGAGCGGGTAGGGGCCCCTTCGATCGAAGAGGCCATCCACCGCGCCATGCCGAAAATCCACGGCGCCTATTCCACCATCGTGATGAGCCCACAGAAGCTGATCGCGTTCCGCGACCCGCACGGATTCCGGCCGCTCTGCATCGGGAAAGCGGGGAACTCGTGGGTATTCGCTTCCGAGACCTGCGCGCTGGACGCGTGCGGCGCCGGTTTTGTGCGCGACGTTCTGCCCGGCGAAATCGTCATCGCGGATAAAAACGGCCTGCGCAGCATCTGCGATCCCGTTACGGTAAAAAAGTCCCTGTGCGTGTTCGAGTATATCTACTTTGCACGCACGGACAGCATCATCGACGGCATCAGCGTCTACGAAGCCAGAAAAGAAGCGGGCCGGCTGCTGGCAAGGCAGCATCCCGTAAAGGCCGATATGGTCATCGGCGTACCGGAATCCGGAATCGACGCCGCCATCGGTTACAGTGAGGAATCGGGAATCCCGTTCCAGAAGGGCATCGTCAAGAATTCCTACATCGGCCGCACGTTCATCAAACCAAGCCAGTCGGAGCGGGAAAGCAGCGTCCGCATCAAGCTCAATGCTCTGTCGACCGCCGTGAAAGGCAAGCGGGTCGTCATGCTCGACGACTCCATCGTCCGCGGGACGACCAGCGCGCGCATCGTATCCATGTTGAAGGAGTCGGGAGCAAAAGAGGTCCATCTTCGCATCAGCTCGCCGCCGTTTTTGTGGCCGTGCTATTTCGGCACCGACATCCCGTCGAAAGACGACCTGATCGCCTGCCATCACAGCATTGAAGAGATTGGGAAAATGAGCTATGCGGATTCCATCGAATTTCTGAACCTTGAAAATCTGCCGAAAATGCTCGGCGGCAAATGCGAAGGCTTCTGCGACGCGTGCTTCTCCGGGAATTACCCTGCGGAGATTCCGGACTATCTGGTCTCGCAGAAAGACTACGATTACTGCACGCCGATCAAACGTTTTTGATTTCGGAGGTTATTCACTTGAAAAATACGTATGAATCACCGCTTTCCTCCCGTTACGCCGATGAAAAGATGAAATATCTTTTTTCCCCGGATATGAAGTTCCGCACCTGGCGCAGACTTTGGATCGCTCTTGCCGAAGCGGAGAAGGAACTTGGCCTTCCCATCACGCAGGAACAGATCGACGAGATGAAGGCGCATTGCGACGACATCAATTACGACGTTGCCGAAGCGCGGGAAAAAGTCGTGCGGCACGACGTGATGTCGCATGTCTACGCGTTCGGCGTTCAGTGCCCGAAGGCCGAACCGATCATCCATCTCGGCGCGACGTCCTGTTATGTCGGCGACAACACCGATATCATCGTCATGACGGAAGCGCTCCGGCTTGTGCGGGAAAAGATCGTGGGCACGGTGCGGAGCCTTTCCAAGTTTGCGGCGCAGTATAAAGACCTGCCCACGCTTGCCTTCACGCACTTTCAGCCTGCTCAGCCGACGACGGTCGGCAAACGAGCCACGCTGTGGATTCAGGACCTGCTGATGGACCTGGAAGACGTGGAATATCTGCTTTCCGGCATGAAGCTGCTCGGTTCGAAAGGGACCACCGGTACGCAGGCCAGTTTTCTGGAACTTTTCGACGGTGACAACTGTAAAGTAAAAAGGCTTGACTCCCTGATTGCTGAAAAAATGGGTTTCAAAGAGTGTTTTGCGGTTTCCGGGCAAACCTATTCCAGAAAGCTCGACAGCCGCGTGCTCTCCGTTCTGAGCAGCGTTGCGCAGAGCGCCGCAAAATTCTCGAACGATATCCGTCTTCTGCAGCACCTGAAAGAAGTCGAGGAGCCGTTTGAAAAAAATCAGATCGGTTCGTCGGCCATGGCGTACAAACGCAACCCCATGCGCAGCGAGCGTATCGCCTCCCTGGCGCGCTACGTGATCGTCGACAGCCTGAACCCGTGCATCACCGCCGCAACGCAGTGGTTCGAGCGCACGCTGGACGATTCCGCAAACAAGCGCATCAGTGTTCCGGAAGCGTTTTTGGCCGTGGACGGGATTCTGGATCTTTACAGCAACGTGGCGGACGGGCTTGTGGTATATCCGAAAGTCATCCGCGCGCATCTCGAAAGCGAGCTGCCCTTTATGGCGACGGAAAACATCATGATGGATGCGGTGAAGCGAGGCGCCGACCGGCAGCAGCTCCATGAGCGCATCCGCGTGCATTCCATGGCGGCTTCCAGGATCGTCAAGGAAGAGGGCGGCAAAAATGACCTTTTGCAGAGGATTGCGGAGGACCCGCTTTTCGGTGTAACGCTGGAGGATCTGAAAAAAGCCGTCAGTCCTGAGAAGTATGTCGGCAGGGCCCCACGGCAGACGGAAGAGTTTCTCTCTGAAACGGTCGACCCCATTCTGGAAAAATACCGCGACGTCACGGGCGACGCCGTCGACATCACGGTTTAAAGGCTTTTAAGTTTTTGATTTGTGTTTCCAAATGTTTTATGATATGATATTGAAGTTGTTCTGAACTGTCTAAATTCAGCCGCGGGGCAGTTCTTTGATTCCGTAGCGGCACGGCGGAGTGAGATTCATTATGATTACAGCAATTGTCGGCGCCGACTGGGGCGACGAGGGCAAGGGAAAAATTACGGATGTCGAAGCCGCAAAGTCCGACATTGTGATTCGTTTTCAGGGCGGATATAACGCGGGCCACACCATTATCAACCATTACGGCAAATTCGCCCTGCATCAGCTTCCGTCCGGCGTGTTTTACGACCATATCACCAACGTCATCGGCAACGGGGTCGCCCTGAACCCGGAGAAATTTATCCAGGAGCTCAATAGCCTTCTGGAGCGCGGCGTCAATAAGCCGAAAATCCTGATTTCGAACCGCACACAGATTTTGATGCCGTATCACGTGCAGTTGGATTCATACGAGGAAGCGCGTCTTTCTTCGCGCTCGTTCGGCTCGACCAAATCCGGCATCGCGCCGTTCTATTCCGACAAATTTGCGAAAATCGGGTTTCAGGTCAGCGAACTGTTCGGGGATGACGAATACCTGAAAGAAAAGGCCGAGAGGATCGCTACGCTCAAAAACGTGATGTTCGAAAATCTTTACCACCAGCCGAAGATTACGGCCGACGAGATTTTCAAAAAGCTCACGGAGTACAGGGAAATCCTGAAACCGTACGTGGCGGATACGTTCGAGTACCTTTATCAGGCGGTCCGAGAAGGGAAAAATATCCTTCTGGAAGGCCAGCTCGGGGCGCTCAAAGACCCGGATTTCGGCATTTATCCCATGGTGACTTCCTCCAACACCCTCGCGGCATACGGAGCGGTCAGCACCGGAATTCCGCCGTATGAGATCAAAAATATCATTGCCGTTGTCAAGGCTTATTCCAGCGCAGTGGGCGCGGGCGAATTCGTCAGTGAAATCTTCGGCGACGAAGCCGAGCAGCTGCGCCGCGTCGGCGGCGACGGAGGAGAGTACGGCGCCACGACGGGCCGTCCCCGCAGGATGGGTTGGCTGGACCTTGTTGCCTCGCGTTACGGCTGCCGTGTGCAGGGCGCTACGTGCGTTGCGATGACGGTCCTTGACGCGCTCGGATATCTGGACGAGATTCCTGTCTGCGTCGCATACGAACTGGACGGCAAGCGGATCGACCACTTCCCGACTACGGTGGAGCTGAAACGCTGCAAGCCGGTTCTTGAGAAACTTTCCGGCTGGAAATGCGATATCCGTGGAATCAGAAAATTTGAAGACCTGCCGGAGAACGCGCGCCGCTATGTGGAATTCGCTGAGAAGGCGATCGGCGTGCCGATCAGCATCGTCTCCAACGGCCCGTCGAGAGAAGATATCATTTATCGGTGATCGCGTATTTTACTCCTGCAG